>JBAWAB010000433.1:0-3527 GCA_049589035.1 Salegentibacter sp. | reverse complement strand
CTTCTAAGCTCAATTAGTTTTGTTTGCTATGTTTAGGAAAGTGGATTTTCCTATTTATCGTCAACTGGATCAGATGGATTTCGGGCCTTCTTGCCTGAAGATGCTTACTGAATTTTTCGGTAAAAGCTATGATCTGGAGTATTTGCGCCAAATCTCTTTTCTGCAAAGGGATGGTGCTTCAGGCTCACTTTTGAAGGCACTAAACTTTCAAAAGGAGAGAGATTGTTTTTCTCAAAAAAGTCCAGCATCAGGTCTAAAGTTTCGGATTGATTGCTATTGTTTTTTTTAGAGAACAGTCGAAACCTTTCTGCCGTCTTTAATCTTATCTGGAGCCTTGATTTTTTGAACATGGATACTTCTTTTACTTATTGTGGCTATAGCTATTCCGGTTTTACAGACCTTTCCAGAGGGGTGTATCCACCTGGGTGGATACTTTCTCGATTTAAATAATCCGAAAACCCTTTAGAATCGGGCTTTTAAGAATTAAATAAATCGAATAACACCGTGAAACGTGTTACCCTCTTGCTCTTCAATTTCGTCCCGCAAGCGGGACAAAATTTTCCAACAATGGTAAAACCATTGCCTGCTTTTGAAGAAAAGTCAAGTGATAAAATGCTTAAGATTTATATCGCTCCTGTTACCTGTAGAAGTCAAAAATATTTGGTAACGGAATGCTGTTTTTGTGCTAATATTCAGCTATTTAAATATAGCTTTTTTTTCTTTTCAGGTAGAGAAATATGTGTTTAAAATTAGAATGACTTTGAACTGGAAAATAAAAAAGCCCTTGATTAACAAAGGCTTTTGGGTGGGAGAAAAGGTTTTTGTAACAAATTCATATTTCTTCTGATTAGTGGACTATTAAAAAGCACTTGAATTCCTACGGAAATCTCCCCCTTCCCAACCTCTTGGCGAATTCCCATTAACTTCATCTAAAATGTTTTGCGGGAGCAAACTTCTGCGCTACTTTAGAATCACCATAACATAAGTAGGTTAAGTTCATGGTAGATTTGGGGCAAAAAAAGGTGGATCTAAAAAGTCCACCTTTTTTTATAACAGACCTTCATCGGCAAAGCTGAAGTAAGCTCCTTCGGGTGTGAGGATCAGATGATCCAGGACCTTAATATCTAGAAGTTCTCCGGCCTTTTGGATTTTTGAGGTGAGGGCTTTATCGGCTGCACTAGGCTTCAAAGTACCTGAAGGATGGTTATGTGCGAGGATCACTGCCGTGGTAAGACTTTTTAGAACAACCGCGAAGACTATCCGGATATCTACAAGAGTACCGGTAATACCTCCTGTAGAGAGGGTGTAAATACCCTTTACCTTATTGGCATTGTTGAGGAGTAGCATTTTGAAGCTCTCCTGAAGTTCAATATTCTTTCTATCCCAGCGCTCAAAAAGGATTGCAGCTGCATCCTGTGAAGAGGATATTTTAGGATAAGATTTTGCCTTTATGCTTCCGCTGTAACTTACGGCTATTTCATTAACTTTGGTTTCCATTATGATCTGATTTAAAGGTGAATAATGAAAGAGGGCGAAACTTTCCACCGTGGCGCCCTCTTTGCTTTTAGTGTTTAATTGTCCTCCCTGTTAGCTGATGTGCCAAGAAGCAGGATCTCGTGCACCAGAATTTCAGTGATGTACTGCTTTTCTCCAGCCTCGTTTTCATAAGTACGGCTGGTTAACTTCCCCTCAACGGCGATCTCTTTTCCTTTGGTGACATAATTTTTTGCAATCTCTGCCTGTTTGCCCCAGATCACCAGGTTGTGCCATTGGGTCTGCTGGATCTTTTCACCGTCCTTGAAATAATCTTCATTGGTGGCTAAGGAGAGTCGTACTACCAGATTTCCATTTTCGAACTTGTGAGATTTAGGATCTTCTCCCACGTTTCCAATCAACTGCACTTTGTTTCTAAGCGTTTTCATAACTGTAAGATTTAAAGGTTTATAATTATTTTTAACTGATTTACTTTTTGTATCCTGAGCGTTTTCCTTTTTTGATTTTTTAATTGCGCTTCCGTTTTGTGGAGGTTGTATGATTCCATTTTTCAGTCCTTTGATTTACTTCCCGTAGTGCCTTCACTGTTACCTTTTTTTGATGCAATACGTTTTCAAAATTTAGAATTAGGGAGGACTTATAAATAGGGAGTGTAGGGACCGGCTTTATGCAGTCCGTACTAACTTCTAAATTTTGGTATTTCGCATCCCAAAAAAAGGAAATGGAGTGGAGGCCAGGATAAGAATCCAAACGGTGGAATGAAGAATACCAATGGAGCAGGATGCGGAATTATTCTAAAGATGGAATTTCTGTATAGCGGACTCAAGTGGAAAAGCCCAGCCGGGATAGGAGGGGAGTTATAGGTATTCTGAATAGCAGGATCTCTTCTTGAAAACGTATTATTTTGCTTTTACACTTGTGTCCATGATTTTTCCGACGAAGCTCTTTTCCCTGGAGGAACGGAAGGGGAATGTGCTGAGGGTGTGGGCGAAGATTAAATAAAGGTCTTTTTTGGCTGACTTTCTAAGGATAGAGGAATTTTGCTAAATTTCAGTCGCCCTCAATTCTACTTCATAAGGAAAAGCAAACTGGGAAACATCAGCATCATTAAGCCACCTGCTTTGGTCTTCTTTCTTTAGTACTACAGGCATTCTCTTCTTGTTGTTGTGAATTTCGCTTATCAGTTCATTTGCTTCGGTAGTAAGAATAGAATAAGAGTTGATGAGCTGATCAGTCGCCGGATTTTTCCAGGAAGAGTAGATACCGGCAAAGGCGAATATCTTCTGGTCCTGAACTTCCAGCAGATATTTCTGTTTGTTTTTTCCTTTAGGATCTAGCCATTGCCATTCATAATAACCATTGGCTATGATAAGGCAGCGATTTTGAACGCAATTGCGGTAAGCCGGTTTTTCTTTTACGGTTTCTATTTTAGCATTTAAGGTCATCTTCTTGATTTTATCGTCTTTAGCCCAGAATGGAATAAGACCCCAATAGAACATCTCGATTTCCCCGTGATTCTCTCCAGTGATTACAGGAGTTTTACTAAAGTCGTAGCCGTTGATCTCTGCTGTAGGAATATATTCATCGGGAGCGATGAAAGTTGCATCGAAGGATTTTTCGATGTCTTTTAATCGAGCATTAAGTTTGGTACGATAGCACATAACAATAATTTTTTTGTGAAGATAATTAATTGTCTAGTTTGACTGCCTTTCAGACCATCCCTTTTAAACAGGTTCAATGGCTTCAGGTGTGTTACTTAAATTGGAGGAAACTCTATGAGCCTGCAAAGTTTCCTGTATAAAGCCTGTTGCTATGAGTTCTTCGATTTCTCCTTCTTTTAGATGGGGATCAATCCATTCCTTCTCAAATTCCGGATCTAAAACAAGAGGCACTCTTCGTTCCTTGGGTGGGTTTTTGATCCTGGAGATCAATTGCTTGGCAGGTAAGGTGATCATACTTACGCTCCAGTATTCTCCATCGTAGGTGTTATAGCATCCTGCAATGGCAAAGAGCCGATGCCCTTTGAGGTAATA
>JBAWAB010000432.1:0-2299 GCA_049589035.1 Salegentibacter sp. | reverse complement strand
AACTATATAATTCAATGACGGGTGAAAAGGAAAAATTCACCCCTCTTAACGAAGGAAATGTAGGAATGTATGTTTGCGGACCTACGGTTTACAGTAATGTTCATTTAGGCAATTGCCGCACTTTTATATCATTCGATCTTGTTTTTCGTTACCTGAAACATCTTGGGTACAAAGTGCGGTATGTGCGGAATATTACCGATGCCGGCCATCTGGAAAACGACGCCGATTCCGGCGAAGATCGTATTGCCAAGAAAGCACGCCTGGAACAGATAGAACCTATGGAAGTAGTACAACGCTACACCGTAGATTTTCATAATATTCTGCAAAAATTCAACAACCTGCCGCCGAGCATCGAACCTACGGCTACAGGACATATTGTCGAACAGATAGAAATCATCAAGACCATCCTTAAAAATGGATTTGCCTACGAAGCTAATGGCTCGGTGTATTTTGATGTTCTTAAGTATAACCAGAATCACGACTACGGAAAGCTCAGCGGACGTGATATTGAAGATATGATTGGCAATACCCGCGAACTAGCCGCGCAAAGCGACAAAAAGAATCCGCAGGATTTTGCCCTTTGGAAGAAAGCTGAGCCACAGCACATCATGCGTTGGCCTTCACCCTGGAGCGACGGCTTTCCCGGATGGCATTTGGAGTGCACGGTGATGAGCACAAAATACCTGGGAGAAGAATTCGATATTCACGGAGGTGGGATGGACCTGAAGTTTCCTCACCACGAGTGTGAGATCGCGCAGGGAGAAGCTGCCTGCGGCAAAAATCCGGTGCATTACTGGATGCACGCCAATATGCTTACCCTAAACGGAAAGAAAATGGCCAAAAGTACCGGTAATAATATCCTTCCGGAAGAGATCTTCACAGGTAATAATGATGTCCTGGACAAACCATTTTCGCCTAATGTAGCCCGTTTCTTTATGCTACAGGCGCATTACCGAAGCGTCCTGGATTTTTCGAATGAGGCACTTTCGGCCAGTGAGAAAGGTTTTAACCGTTTGATGGATGCCTATCACTCGGTGGATGATCTTCCTGCTTCAGAAACTTCTTCCTTCAAATTCGGGGAATGGAAACAGTCCTGTTATGATGCCATGAATGACGACTTCAACAGTCCGATCCTGATAGCAAGGCTCTTTGACGCTGTTAAATGGATCAATAACATCAAAGATAGCAATGCCTCCATTTCTGCGGAAGATAAGATAGCGCTGAAAGAAAGCCTGCAGGCTTTTCTTTTTGATGTATTAGGACTACAGGATGTGGCTTCGGAAAGCAATGACAGTACCGAAAAACTTTCAGGAACCATTGAATTGCTGATAAAATTGCGCGCTGAAGCGAGGAACAATAAAGATTTTGCAACCAGCGACCAGATACGCGACCAGCTTCAGGAGATGGGAATTCAGCTGAAAGATGGAAAAGAAGGAACCACTTTCTCGCTGAAGTAAAGAAATCAACCTAAATAAAAAGGACATGAACATGCTCAACAAAACGCTTGCAGCGCCATTGATCCTTTTGGTCAAATTCTACCGGAATTTTATTTCTCCGCTAACCCCAGCTACCTGCCGCTATACTCCTACCTGCTCCCAATACAGCCTCACGGCACTCCAACGTTTTGGTCCTTTTAAGGGAGGATGGCTAAGCCTGAAGAGAATTTTGAGTTGCAATCCGTGGGGCGGCCATGGTTATGACCCTGTTCCTCCAAAATCAAACACCAAATAATACAGCATAAACGGGCAAATATGTATCTTTACCCGTCGAACTTAATTTAGATTCATGTTTTTTAATGCCATACACTGGAATCCTTCCGAAGGATTCGACCTTGGAATCATCACCCTCCACTATTACAGCATAATGTTTTTGATCGCCTTCGGCCTGGGCTGGTACATCATGAAAGGCATTTATACCCGCGAAGGTATTCCTATAGAAAAACTGGATTCTCTTTTTATCTATACAGTTTTAGCAACCCTTATCGGCGCAAGACTGGGTCACGTGATCTTCTATGATTGGGATTATTTTCAGCATCACCTCCTAGAGATCTTTTTACCGGTGAGATTTGAACCCAAATTGGAATTCACAGGCTATCGCGGACTTGCCAGCCACGGCGCAGCGATCGGGATCATCATTGCCATGTACCTGTACCGCCGAAATGTACTGGATAAACCGGTACTGTGGATCCTGGACAGAATTGTGATTCCTGTGGCCAGCGGCGGGATCTTTGTGAGGATCGGTAACTTTTTTAATTCAGAAATCATTGGAAAGCCTACCCACAGTAACTACGGAGTGATAT
>JBAWAB010000431.1:0-5431 GCA_049589035.1 Salegentibacter sp. | reverse complement strand
TATGGCCTTCACCGCTACAGCGACACGGTGAAGGTAGAACGCAGTGATCTTTACGACCTGGCTTCGGTTACCAAAATATCTTCGGCTCTGCCGGCGCTGATGAAATTGTATGACGAAGACAAGTTTGACTTGCAGGCGGGAATCGATACTTATCTGCCCTATTTCAAGCATTCCAATAAAGCCGGAATTCCTTTTCGCCAGATCCTGGCTCACCAGGGAAGGCTCATTCCGTGGATTCCCTACTGGAAAAATACCCTGCGCAAAAATGGCAGCTACAAATGGAATACTTTTAAGAAAGATTCTTCGGCCAGGTTTCCGGTAAAAGTTGCCGATAATATGTGGCTGCACCGCCATTATAAGAAGAAGATCTTTAAGGCGATCAAAAAATCCCCGCTGCTGCCAGAGGCAAAGTATAAATATTCAGGACTTGCCTTCTATCTTTTTCCGACCATAGTCGAAAAAATAACGGGCGAGGATTTTGTCAAATATCTCGATGAGAATTTCTACGATAAGCTAGGGGCGACCACCCTTACCTATAATCCTTCCCGAAAATTTCCTGTTGACAGAATTGTGCCTACGGAAAGTGATTTTCTTTTCAGGCATCGTGCTATCCACGGAAGGGTGCATGACGAAGGGGCCATTATGATGGGAGGAGTTTCGGCTAATGCGGGATTGTTCGCAAATGCCAACGATCTTGCAAAACTGATGCAGATGTACCTGAACATGGGCGAATATGGCGGACATCGTTATATTGATGCCGCTACTCTGAAGGAATTCTCTACTACCCAATTTCCGAAGAACGATAATCGTCGCGGCCTTGGTTTTGATAAGCCCGCCCTGGAATATGAAGGTCCAGACAGCAATACGGCTAAAGATGCCAGCAAGGAAAGTTTTGGCCATACCGGCTTTACCGGGACCATGGTATGGATGGATCCGAAGGAAAATTTGCTTTATGTCTTCCTCTCAAACCGGGTGCTTCCTACCCGCGACAATACCCGGTTGTACAAGCTCAATACCCGCACGCAAATTCAGCAGGTTTTGTATGATGCTATGAAATAGGAGATAATTTAAAAGTGGGGGAATTTGTAGGAAAATTCCCAATCACCTTAAGAGATTTGGGAAATTATTTAACAAGTATGTAATAAATACTATATTTGTTTGATTTTCTATTAACTGCCCAATCTTTTATGACGAGAAATAACTGTTACCTACTGTTATCCCTACTCCTTATTGTATCAAGTCAAGCCTTTTCCCAGGAACACCTGGAAGGGAAATTAATTGACACCAACGACCAACCGGTGGCCTATGCCAACGTGATCCTGCTTAGCTCTAAAGATTCGGTGACGGTCTATAAAGGCACTGTTTCTGACGAAAAGGGGGAGTTTGTCTTTGATAAGATCGAAGAAAAGGAGCACCTGTTAAAGGTGAGCTTTGTGGGGTATAAGGAGCACCTTCAGAAGGTGGAGGCGGGTGTTGGAAGCCTTCAGCCTATCGTGCTGCAAGAAGCCCCCTCTAATCTGGACGAGGTTACCGTAAAGGCCAGGCGACCAAAGATCACTCAGCAGGTGGACAGGCTTACCTTCAATGTGGAGAATTCAACACTTTCTACCGGTACCACCTATGACATCCTGAAAAGAACCCCTGGGGTGATCGTCAGCCAGGGACAACTGCTGGTGAAGAACCGGCCGGCAACGGTGTACATCAACGACAGGAAGGTCTATTTGTCGCAGCAGGAACTGCAGCAGCTGCTGGAAGGATTTTCAGGAGCGAATGTGAAATCGGTGGAAGTCATTACCAATCCGCCGGCAAAGTATGACGCCGAGGGCGGTGCTATTCTGAATATCACCACTTCCAAAAATATTTCTATCGGCTATAAAGGAAGCCTGAATGGATCGGCTACTATCGCGAAACTTCCCAAATACAGTGCCGGAACAAGCCAGTATTACAAGAATGACTGGGTAAATATTTTTGCCAGTTACAACTTCAACCTTCGGGATGATCTGAAAAAGGACGAAGGCGGCATCGTATTCTATCAACCCGGCGGTGAGGTGGATTCCCGCTGGTTTACCGACTTCAGGAGAGAAACCAATACCGACAGTCACAGCATCAATACTATTATCGATTTCACACTGAGTGAAAAGAGCTCACTTAGCCTTAGTGCCAATATTTTAGCCACTCCCAAGGCCAATTCAGATATTGATGGTCGCACCGATATCTATAATGCCGGCGGTGGCGCCGATTCTTTTTTTACTACCCAGAGTTACCTTGAAAACGACCGTGACAATGTTTTGCTGAATGCCAGCTATGACCTTCAGCTTGGGGAAAAAGGAGCTGCTCTTTCTGCCAGCGCCAACTACATTAATTACGACGATAGCCAGACGCAGAACCTTCTAACTTCCTACTTTAATTTGCAGGAAGGTGACAGGAATAATTCCTTTTTTACAGATGCCCATCAGAAGACCGATATTTATACTGGGCAGGTAGATTTTTCGGCACCGCGGGGAAATCTTTCGATGGAAACCGGGGTAAAATACTCCGGGATCGACTCTCAAAGCGGGCTGGATTTCTACGACACCAATTCGGGTGCCCATGAATTTCAGGAGCTGCTTTCAGATGTTTTCGATTATTCTGAAAAGAACTATGCGGGATATCTAAGTGTACAAAGGGACTGGGAGAAATGGAGCCTGAAGACCGGTTTGCGCGGCGAATACACCGATATTAGCGGAAATTCGGCTTCTCTTGGTCTTGTGAACACTCAGAATTATTTCAAGCTGTTTCCCACTTTTTACCTGACGCATACCATCAATGAGAACAACACCATGGGCCTTGACTACAGCCGGAGGATCACGCGGCCACGTTTCCAAAGCCTGAACCCGTACCGCTATTTTCTGAATGAGACCAATTACCAGGAAGGGAATCCCAATTTGCGCCCGGCAATTGCAGACAAGATCACGTTTAACTATACCTGGAAGAACAAGCTTTCTTTTGACCTGTACTGGGATCATATCAATAATTCCACGGCCGTGCTGCCATTCCAGGACAACGAAAACCACACGCTGCGCACGGTGAACGATAATATGGATTTTGAGCAGCAGTTCAGCCTGGATGTTTCCTATTACGATTATATTGCGGATTGGTGGTATCTGTACGTTTATTCCTCCTTTTTCTACATGCAGGCTGATTTTTATGCTTTGGAAAGCGGAAATCAGGTCGTGACCAATGATGTCTTCAGTACCTATATCCAGGCGCAGAATTTCCTCACCCTCTCGGCTGACGGAACTTTTTCGGGAGATGTAACTGCTACTTTTCTGCCTAATTATATCGCGGGATCCTATGATTTTGAAGATCCGCAATACGGAGTGAATATCGGTCTTCGCAAGACCTTTTTCGGTAGCCGCCTTACCGCGACGGTTAATGTCGACGATATTTTCAACAGCATGAATATTCCGCTGGCGTCAAGGTATCTCAACCAGAACAACTATTTCTACGCCAAACCTGAATCCCGGCAGGTACGCTTCGGCCTCATCTATAAATTTGGGAATTTCAAGCTTCGGGATAACAGCCGCAGCATTAATGCCGATGAAAGCGAGCGGCTGAATGAGAAGACGGTAATGTAATTTCCGCAGCCTTAAAAATTCAGAAGAAATGTTAAAAAGCCCAACCCGAACCTGAAGAGGTTTGGGTTGGGCTTCTTATTTATTAATTTTGCAGCCTGAAACAAAACAAGTTGTGGCAAAAATAGGAGACATAGAGGTAGGAGAATTTCCGTTGCTGTTAGCACCAATGGAAGATGTGAGCGATCCGCCGTTTCGCGCCCTCTGCAAGGAACAGGGCGCCGATGTTGTTTATACCGAGTTCATTTCTTCGGAAGGCCTTATCCGCGATGCGGCAAAGAGCACGATGAAACTCGATATTTACGAAAAAGAGCGGCCGGTTGGGATCCAGATCTTTGGAGCCAACCTCGAATCTATGCTGCAATCTGTTGAAATTGTTGAAAAATCGGGCCCCGACATTATCGATATCAACTTTGGTTGCCCGGTGAAAAAGGTGGTTTCCAAAGGAGCCGGAGCGGGGATTCTGAAGGATATTGACCTGATGGTGAAGCTTACCGAAGCCATGGTAAAACACACCAATCTTCCCGTCACCGTTAAGACCCGTCTTGGCTGGGATAATGATTCCATTAAAATTGTGGAGGTGGCCGAAAGGCTTCAGGATGTAGGCTGCAAAGCTATTTCCATTCACGGCCGTACCCGCGTGCAGATGTACAAAGGCGAGGCCAACTGGAATCCCATTGCCGACGTGAAGAACAATCAGCGGATGCATATCCCCGTCTTTGGAAATGGAGATGTAGATTCTCCTGAAAAAGCGATGGAAATGCGCGATCAATTTGGGCTGGACGGCGCCATGATTGGCCGGGCCAGTATTGGTTATCCATGGTTTTTCAGAGAAGTGAAGCATTATTTCGAAACCGGCGAGCACCTGGCGCCGCCAACTCTTCAGGAGCGCGTAGATGCTGCGAGAAGGCACCTTCAGATGGCGATCGACTGGAAAGGGGAGAAATTAGGCGTTTTTGAGACCCGTCGCCATTACACCAATTATTTTAAGGGAATACCGCACTTCAAGGAATACCGCATGAAAATGGTGACCAGCGATGACTCTATTGATGTCTTCGCTGCTTTTGATGAGGTGGAAAAAGATTTTGCCGGCTACGAATTTGCTTAGGCTTCCAGGGCTTTTTTACTTCTGCCTGCCGCGATATACGAGGAGAGCAGGCCTAAAATTCCAATAGTAAGGATCACGATCAGGATATTTTCCCATTTCATGGCCACAGGATAGGGCAGAGACGGCGTGATCATGACCATTTCGTATTTCATTTGCAGGTAAATAAGGAGAATGGCAGAGGCAAGGCCAATGAGGCCGCCAATAACACACATGAGCATCCCCTGCAGGAAGAAGATATTCTTTATTTGGCGCGGATCTGCTCCCAGGCTGAAAAGCGTCCGGATGTTTTCCCTCTTGTCCAGAATCACCATGATAATGGATCCTATCACGTTGAAGAGCGCGATAATGAGCACCAGCGTAAAGATGAGGTACACTGCAAGGTTTTCGGTATTAAGCATTTTGTAGAGCACATCATTGAGCTGCGCGCGGGTTTTGATAGTTACCTGGTCGTGGAAAAGATCTTTTAATTCTTCGGAAACTGAGCCGGGATCGGCCCCGGGAGTAAGCCTGAATTCTATGGCCGAATATTCATTTGGGCCTAGCTCCAGTAATTTTCTTGCGAAGCTGAGGTTTGAAAATACATATTTATCGTCCAGCTCCTCATTGATGCTGTAAATGCCCGCCACGATCACCTGCTGGCTGTTGAAGGCATCTGCCGGGTTCAGGATCTGTCCTTTGCCGGGGCGCGGCACCAGTACCTTCATGAGGC
>JBAWAB010000430.1:0-4006 GCA_049589035.1 Salegentibacter sp. | reverse complement strand
GTATTATTGAAGTCGCCCGTCAGGATCACCCGATAGGGAGAATCCATGATCACGTCCAGAACCATCTCCATTTGCTCTTGCTGGATCGCGAAGGTCTGCCCCATTCCGAGAAAAACCTTTTTAGAATGCTCACTTTCAATGTTGTTCATATCAGGTTTTGTGCTGAAGGACTGAAAGTGCACATTGATCACTCTTAGCGTATCCTTCCCCTTCACCAGATCGGCGTAGATCGCATTGTTGTTACTGCTGGTCGGAAAGTCTAGAGAAACCCTGTGGATCATAGGATATTTCGAGAAGATCGCCAGCCCAAATTCGGCATTTTTCGTCTTCATTTTTATAAAGCTATGCGGAAAGAGTTCCGCCACTTTTCCCTCTTCCTTGTAATATTCCTGAAAATTCATAATTTCAGGATCTTGCTTCTTCACAAAATCAGCAACTTCTTCTGCTATTTTTCCTTCATTGCCATAGATCTTATTTTCATTGAAATGCCGCACATTATAGCTCATCACCTCCATATTGCCTTCACTTGAGGCAGCCTCTTCATCAGAATTGATCTCATAGATGGAGGTAAGGTGGTTAAACCCCAGCAGCAGCACGATAAGCGGCAACAGGAATTGCCTTTTAAACCTCAGCATCCAATAGATAAGAAATACCACGTTAATAATGATCAACAAGGGCACCGTAAGGCTCAATACTGAAAGCAACGCAAAGCTGGTGGGAGGAATGTAAGGCAGCAAATAGGTAAACAGCAGGGCCGCTGCAAAAAGGAAGTTCAGCAGGAACAGAAATTTGTCAAACCAGTTCAATCTCTTCATCTACTCGTCTTTTCCTGCCTTGAACAAAAAGTCCTTTTCGGCTTTGCTCAGACTGTCGTAGCCACTTTTGCTGATCTTATCAAGAATTTCATCGACCCGCTTCTGTTTTTCATCGCGGTCCATGCGGGTCGCATGGCTATAGGTTTTGGTGGTAGTTTGTTTCTTTTTGGTGCGGTAAACCGTCTTCATTTTGGCCTTTTTCTCCCCGGGTTTGAAAAGACCTACAAACCAATCCATTAGATGGCCAAACCAGGCGCCTATGTCGTTTCCCTTCTGAAGTTGTTTGGTATAAACAAAACCGAGCAAGGCACCGCCAAGATGCGCCAAATGGCCGCCTGCATTCCCCATCGGGATCTGGATAAGATCCAGAGCCACCAGGAAGGCAGCGATCCACCAGAATTTCAGGCTTCCCAAAAGCACCAATCTAATGCGCATATAGGGAATATAGGTTGCAATTCCTATAAGAACCGCCATTACTCCGGCCGAAGCTCCCAGCAAATAAGATCTACCGGTAGCCTGGAAAGCAGGGAAAAGATTATAGCTGAGCATAAACACCAAAGCTCCTATAATCACTCCCAGAAAGTAATAATTAAGCAACCGCCTTGGTGAAAAATAGGTAAGGAAATACATGCCCGAAAAGTACAGGATAAGCATGTTCCCCAGAATATGCCAGATCCCGCTATGCAGGAAAGCATAGGTAATAATCGTCCACGGTTTATAAATAAACTCTCCTATTTCCTTCGGAAAAACAAACCATTGCAACAAAAAGTCGGAAGGCAGTTGAAAGAGAAATGCAATAGTTCTGAAGAGAAAAAAAAGTACAAAGACCAGCACATTAACACCGATGAGCTTTTCAACCACCGTCGCCATTCTGATCTTATACCTTAAATTATCTCCTATTCCCATCAATCCCACCGATTTTTATTGAACTGGTTTTTCTTCCAGTACCACATCATAATAAAGCCGAACAAGGCGCCGCCCACGTGGGCAAAGTGTGCAATTCCGCCGCCAAATAGCGAGTAGCCCGTAACCCCCGAAAACAGATCGAGCGCGATGATGGCCGGAATAAAATATTTCGCTTTGACCGGTACAGGTACAAATAAAAGAAAAAGTTCCACATTTGGAAACATCATTCCAAAAGCAACCAGAATTCCGTAGATAGCACCCGAAGCACCAACTGCCGGTGTATTGTAGCTCATATACAGGTCCTGCAGGGTATCCTTGGGAACCGAACTTAATATACTCGTGGAATATTCCCCGGTATGCAGCAATTTCTGAATGCCCTGATGATTCATTCCGGCATCCAGCAGAGCGTTGTAATCTACCTCAAAATGGTAGTAATTCACCAGGCTATGGAGTACCGCAGCACCGATCCCTGCCGAAAAATAGAAGAATACAAACCGCTTCTGCCCCAGCATCTGCTCGATAGGGCTTCCGAAGGCCCAAAGAGCATACATATTGAAGAAAATATGCATAAACCCGCCATGCATAAACATGTGGGTAAGGATCTGCCAAACGTGAAAATTGTCATTCTTAAAGAAATAAAGGGAAAAAAGCCGATAGGCCGGTTCCCCTATGATCATAGTCCCAATGAAGAAAATGACATTGGTGATAAGAAGTATTTTTACGGTCTCTGTGATTCTTCCCATTACATGAATTTTTTGTCGAGCTCATCCACGGTAAGGGTCACAAAGACCGATCGGTTAGATGGGCTTAATCCCGGCTCTTTACACGCAAATAGCCGGTTTACAATATGCTGCTGCTCGGTATTGTTCAACACCGTACCCGATTTTATGGCCATTCCCCTGGCCAGGGACCGCGCCAGCAGGTCAGTTTGTGAAAAACCATTATCTGGCAGATCTTTTTCCAGATCAGAAAGTAGCTGTTCCAGCAACATTTCGACCTCACTTTCGGAGATCATCGTCGGAATTCCGCTAATCTCTACCTCGTCATTCTCCCAACGGGTGAAAACGAATCCTGTTTGTTCCAGCGATTCCTTTATCTGCTTCAACAGTTCCACCTCATTGGTGCTAAACCGCAATTTCAGCGGAAACAACAATTGCTGACTAACTGCCGCCGAAACAGTGATATTTTTCAGCAGTTCTTCATAAAGAATGCGCGTATGCGCCCGGTGCTGATCTATTACAAGAATACCGCTTTTAAGTGTGCTTACAATATATTTTTTCTGAAGCTGAAAAGTGGATTTCTCCGGCTCCTGTTCGCTGCTGCTAAAAAGGCTGCCGGTTACCTCCTCACTCTCAAATTCTATCTCTCTGAAATCTTTTTCGTTGCCTTTGCTTCCGCCGTCCATTCCCGAATACAGACTCTCCCAGGAAGGCGAAAATTCCTTCTTCTGAAAAGCCTTTGTACCGAAGCTGTTACCACTGTTCGTCCTTGTTTCCTCCTGAAAAGGATTATAATTCCTGTCGACCTCGACCCTGGGAATTTCGGCTCCCTTATTCTTGTAGTCATAGGGTGTATCAAGGTTCGAATCCCGCTCGAAATCCAGTACCGGCGCCACGTTAAACTGGCCCAGACTATGTTTTATGGCACTGCGCAGAATAGCGTACAGCGCGTGTTCATCATCAAATTTGATCTCCGTTTTGGTGGGATGAATATTGATATCTATGCTGTGCGGATCTACCTGAAGGTAAAGAAAATAACTAGGATAGGTCTTCTCCTTAAGCAAACCTTCAAAAGCTGCCGTAACAGCATGGTTAAGATAAGGACTTTTAATAAAGCGGTCGTTCACAAAAAAGAACTGCTCTCCCCTGCTGCGCTTGGCAAATTCAGGTTTTCCAACGAAGCCCGAAATCTTCACAATATCGGTCTCCTCGTTTACCGGAACCAGTTTTTCATTGGTCTTTCCGCCGAAGACATTGGTGATACGCTGCCTAAAATTAGCCTGCGGCAGCTGAAAAAGTTCGCTGCCATTGTGGAAAAGCGAAAAAGTGATCTGCGGATGTGCCAAAGCCACCCTCTGAAATTCGTCAATTACGTGACGTGCTTCCACCGCATCCGATTTCAGGAAATTTCGGCGGGCGGGAATGTTATAAAACAGGTTCTTTACACAAAGAGAGGTGCCTTTTGGAGCCACACAGGCATCCTGAGAAACCACTTCACTACCTTCAATCTTAAGGCAGGTACCCACCTCTTCTTCTTCAGGACGCGTTTTTAGCTCTACATGGGCG
>JBAWAB010000429.1:0-2716 GCA_049589035.1 Salegentibacter sp. | reverse complement strand
TCCAGTTGGTTTTTAGGACAGGCTGCCCGTATTGCCGTAGCCATTGATCGAAAAAATTCTGAAGCTTTTGTCCCGAAACATTTTCGAAAACTTTCTGCAGATCTTCAGTGGTAGCGTTGCTCAGCTCGTATTCTTCATAATATTTCGTGATTGCCTGCCAGAAATTTTCATCGCCCACTTTTCTGCGGAGCATATGCAAAAACCAGGCGCCTTTTTGATAAGAATTGGCATTGAGCAATTTCATGTAATCGGTTCGGGAAGTATCAATTACCGGAGTATTAGTGGTTTTGCTGAAATTGATCACCTTCTGGCGTTCTTCCCGCAATTTTTCGTTAAGCTTTTCCTTTCCGTAGGTAGCCTCAGCGTAAAGATCGGTAAAATAAGTCGCAAAACCTTCGCTAAGCCAAAGCTGCGACCAGTCTGTTTCAGAAGCCGAATCGCCAAACCACTGATGCGCGATCTCATGTGCGAGGAGGAATTCTGCATCTCCCTTCCCTGTTACCGACCTTTCAGAATAAAAGATATTGCTGGCATTTTCCATTCCGCCGTAGCGCGTAGTGCTTTGCACATTTGCCAGTTTTGCATAGGGATAAGGCCCTATGTGCCCAATAAAGTATTCAAGGATCTTCCTGGCCACCGCATAATCGTGAAAGCCGGCCTCCCTGTTTTGGGGATACACCCAGCTGCTCACGGGAATATTCTTCACTTCATCCAGGTATTGTACAGCAAATTCGGCTGCACCTATCACCATCACCTTTGTGGGTAAAGGAACGCTGCTGCTGTAATGATAAAGAGTTTTATCATCGCCGAAATTGGTCATTTCCTGCAGGCTTCCGTTGGCGATCACCTGGTAGTGCGAAGGCGCGGTGACAATAAAATCGACGTACGCTTTGTCGGAAGGATGATCGGTCACCGGGAGCCAGTTATGGGCGCGGTTAGGCCAGTTATCTCCAAAAAATGTGCGCTCGCCGTATTTATTCTGGCTTATGATAAGGCCGTCTTTCGGAATTCCGTGGTAATAGATAATTACTTCGGAAGAGTCGGGCGCAGGAGTAATCAGAACTGTCTGCGCTTTCTGCTGAAATTGGAGCTTTTTACCGCCGCTTAAAATGCTGTCGACTTTCATGCCTTTTCCCGAAGCATCGGTTTCTACCAGGTCGAATCGAACTGCATCTGAAGTCTTCAGAAATTCATAATCGATGTCTGCTTTTCCGTAGATCGTGTCATTGTCATCATTCAGATCAATGGAAAAGGTATATTTCTTAACATCAATGGCCGGGTTTTGCGCAAAAATAGGAAGAAAGGAGTTGCCCGTGAAGAGGAGGAACAGTAGCAGCGAAGTTCTGATTTTCATTAAACTGATTTTGTTCAAATTTACCGGTTTTTACCGGATCAGAAAATTCAGGAGAAAAAACGAGAGACAAGAGCCAGGAATATGGAGCCAAAAACCTCAAACTTCAAACCTTTCAAGAAGGAATTTCCGCTCTCTCATCGATCAGTTTGTTCTTTTTAAGATCGGTCCAGAATTCAGAAGAGATCTTAGCGTCAAAAGCCTTGAAATTCTGCTGCACCTGCTCCGGCTTACTGGCACCGGCAAGAACGGTATCTACTACCTTTGGCGCATACGAAAATTGAATAGAGGCAGCAGCGAGATCTACGTCATGTTTTTTGGCGATCTTGAGGATGTCTTTGTAGCGTTGGTTGATATCCTGAGGCATTTCACCTTTGTAGTTGTAGCGCTTTTCCCCGGTAAGAAGTCCGGCGTTGAAAGGAGCGGCCACAATGAGTGCAGCATCACTTTTTTCAATCGCGGGAAACAACCGGTCCAGCGCATCTTTATGTTCTACCATGGAATATTGAATGGCCGAAAGAAAGAGATCGGGTTCTGCTACTTCAAGCGTTTTCAGAATAGGTTCAATCGTGTTGACGCCCAGGCCCCAGCCTTTGATCTTTCCTTCTTTTTTCATTTTCGCCAATTCAGGCATAGCACCGTTCTTTGCTACCTCAAAGTGATCGAGCCAGGTAACACCTTCCTCATACTCGCCATTATGATCTGGAGAAAGGTCATGGATAAATATGTAGTCGAGCCGCTCTACACCCAGCCGCTGCAAACTGTCTTCGACCGATCGCCGCACTGCTTCGGCAGAATAATCATATTTGTAATCGAAGGGGGAAGGGTGCGTCCACATGGTTTCCGGCACTTTATCGGTCGCGGTGAGAATCCTGCCTACTTTGGAAGATAAGATATAATCATTCCTGTTCTTGTTATGAAGAAAATGGCCGAACCTTCTTTCGCTGAGTCCAAGCCCATACCAGGGAGAAGTATCGTAATATCTCACTCCGGCTTCCCATGCTCCTTCCAGAGTTTTTTCGGCTTCTGCATCACTTACATCTTCGAATCCAGTACCGATGGCGACACCGCCAAGGCCAAATTTGTGTTTCAGTTTGAACTTCGTCATAGCTTAATTTTTTTTGGATGAGGAATAAATTTAAACAGAAACAGGCTCTTATTGAAGGGATTAACAGAGCTTAACATTCGTTCATATTTTGTCAAAATTGGGCTTCTTTTAATAGTCTTCCAGACTTCACGTGCTGAGGATCAGATCTGTAACAAAAGTTACTGCTCAAAGTGAATAGAAATGGTACTTTTGTATTCCAAAATTCAGAAGCGCTTGGAGAAGTATTTTAAGATCATAGCAGATTCCTTTACCGGGTA
>JBAWAB010000428.1:0-26096 GCA_049589035.1 Salegentibacter sp. | reverse complement strand
TTCCCTGCAATGTCATTGGTGCCGGCAAGGATCACTACCGCCTCCGGCTTCAGGTCGATCACATCGGGCATAAAGCGGATGAGCATCTGCGGAGTCGTCTGTCCGCTGATGCCGCGGCCGGCATAATTGTTATTTTTGAAGAAATCCGGATGCTTATTGGCCCAGCCTTCCGTGATGGAATTGCCCATGAAGACGACTGTCGGATAATCGCCCATCTGGAGGATCTTTTCATTGGCCTCCCGGTATTTTTTGAGATTGGGCCAGTCCTGGGCCATTTGTTCCTTATATTGTTGCTGCTGCGCTTTCACTCCTGAAAAGCTAAAAAAGAGAAGTAGCGCAAATGGAATAGTTTTTTTCATATTTCCGATTTGGGGTTAAAGTTATGGAAAAGCAGGGAAACAGCAGAAATGGGTTGAAGGAATGCTAATATATTGATTCCAAGGCTGCTTGAGGAAAACTTTAAAAAACCTGAAATTTTTCTTGTGTAGATTTGGAAAAGCTTGTTATATTTGCACCCGCATTCAGCAAATAGCTGATGAGGCACTCAAGGAGAAATGGCAGAGTGGTCGAATGCGGCAGTCTTGAAAACTGTTGAGGGTAACACCTCCGGGGGTTCGAATCCCTCTTTCTCCGCCACTTAAACCCGCAATGAAAATTGCGGGTTTTTTGCTTTTCAGAGGCTCGTCAAGCTTGCTTCATCGGGCAAAATGAAATGCAAAATACGAGACTGCGGTAGCAGGCGGGTTTTTTATGGCAGGTTCCCCCCTGGAATCAACGGAGTTAGTCCTGGAGTAGTGCTTTGCTGCATGCTCAAAACAAAAAAAGTACTGCTACAGGCAGTGCTTTTTTTATTTCAGAAACCTCTTTTTTGGATAAACGAAGTTAATCCCTATAGCGCTCTGAAGTCTTTGAAAGTATGGGGTTTTCTTTGCAGCTTCCCCCATGGAGATTAACCCATTGGGTTAGGGCAGTATTGGAATGATTTTTTTGGAATAAAGATTAGAGAAGTGACCGCTATCGTAGCTCACCGGAAGATTACGTCCCTACACATAATATTCAAGTTAGAAGCATCCCTAATATAGGTATAACCGCCACTTGCTCTAATTTTTGGTAAATTTAAAGCTTAAGTTAAAACCTGAAATGATCACTTAGTAAACGTGCGGAATTTTAAAGTAATCGTTAGATCTTCAGTTTTAAAGTGACGGAAGTGCCCCCGTTTTTTTCAGAAATGATTTCCACGGCTTTTTCAACATCGTAACCAAGTAGGGTTAACCGTTCTTTCACTAGATTCACACCTTTAGATTGATGCAATTTTTTAGTTGGATTACCGGAAAACCCAATCCCATTGTCTTCAATTTGGCATTGCAAAATATTTTCAGATAATAGCCTAAAAGAAACTTCTAAAGTAGGATTGGTGATACCTGCCGGGAAGGCATGAACAAAGACATTTTCCACGAAAGTTTGTAATAGCATGGTGGGGATCTCAACATCATAAGGATCAATAGATGAGTCAATTTCGAAGGCAACACGAACAACATCGTTTAGCCGCTTATTTTCGATCCGGATGTAAGATTGTAAATATTCAATTTCTTCAATCAGTAAAATTGTAGGTTTAGTGCAATGATCCAGGTTTAACCTGATGAGTTTGGCAAAATCACCCAGAAAAATGGTGGCATTGTCTATATCACTATCCATAATATAGTTTTGGATGGAATTCATGGCGTTGAAAATAAAATGCGGATTCATTTGTGCCAGTAGAGCTTCCATCTTGGTTTCTTCGAATCGCTTTTGGATTAGCCCTTTTTGCTCTTCAAATTTCTGGGTTTGACTTATTTGAAGCCTGTAGATACTATAAACCGCCATTGATATCGTGCTCGTTATCAACAATGCAAACCACCAGGTTTTCCAAAAAGGGGGAAGTATGGATAATTTCGTTAAAGGCTGGGTGTAATTCAAGCCGGTGCTGGAATCCAGTACTCTTACCGAAACATCGTAGTCATGTGGTGGGAGAAAAGGCAGGAATATTTCAGGCTTGGAGGAAGGCGGGCTCCATTCTTCCTTTGCATTCAGGCGATATTGATATTTTAGTTTTTTAGGATAAGGATGTGGATTGGTGCTGAATTTCAACAATACCGTATTCTCGTCATGTGCCAGGTTGATTTCATTCTTGCCGGAAGTCTGTTCTAAAGGAAACTCCTTATTGTTGATATAGACTTCTTTAATGTTTAGATCATCAACCAAAGCCTTTGAATCGCTAACGGCATCAAGTTTTATCGTGTAAAAACCATTTTTTGTGCCCAGGGACAGGATGTTCCCGGTAACTGCTGCACTCAGCAAGGGTTGTTTCAAGCCCTGTTCCTCGTTTAAAAAAATATAACGCTTATCTTTAAAAATGGTCAAACCTTTTTCTGTCCCTATCAGTAAACTGCCATTGAATTCCTTTAAAAAAGAAATGGTATTCCCCTGAATTTTCGCTCTGGGAATCTTTTTTAAAATTTTGAAGGAACCTTCGTCATTTACAATGAAGATGTCTCCAAATTCATTGGAAATGGCCATATTTCTGCCTAAGCCTGTGATATGCCTTAATTTCTGTTCTTTCCAGGTGCCATTTTTCAGATAGGATAGAAATTTGCCGTTTTCCCACACATACAGGCCAGAGAAAACAGACAGAAAATAAGTTTTACCATCCCTTTGTATACTATTTACCACCATAGTGGGCGTTTGAGGATCTTCCTGTTTATAATGGGTGTATTCAAAGGCGCCGAGATCGCTATAGATCCTGGCTCCCCCGTACGGATTGGTTTCTATAAGATCACCGGCATCTGTAAAATTGATCTCTTCGGAATGCAGAGGTACGTAGCGTTGCAACTCTCCCGAAGAATTGATGGCAAATATCCCAATATTAGTGTTTAGCCAGTAAGTATTTCGGAAGGCTTTAAGGTCATAAAAACCAATATTCTGCGCCTTAATGCTGTAATCTAATTCATAAAACGAATCGTCGTGTTTTGGCAAGGGAATTTCGGTATTCAACAAATAATTTTCCTGCCATCTTTTCAGTTGGTTTAAACTTATTTTTAGTTCCTTTCCTCTGTTTTTCAGAAGAATGCCATCATTCAATAAAATTGCTGAAGTGTTTTTAGTTTCTGCGAATCCCAGAACTTCTTTTCCTTTAAGAGCGTGGAATTTTATCTGCGGATTCAGTTTGACCTCGAATAATCCTGCATCCAGCGTGGCCACGTATAATTTTTCAAACCTGTTATCATAAGCCAAAGAAATCACTTTTTTACTCGGAATATTAAAATCAGCAGCTCTCGAAATCAGGCTATCTTTAGTCACTTCGTAAATTCCGCCATCAGTATCATAGATACCCCAGGCCGCTGCAAAGATCTTGTGATCATTGGTTTCGGCATAATCCCAAAGAATGGAAAATCCCCGTTCTTCGGAAGAAATAGCCTCATCTTCCTTTACGTAGTCCCCGAGTCTGGTTTTGGTGAAGAAACCTTTATTGCTGCTGAAAATACTGTCATGGTCCACAAAAGCGGAATAGATATTTTTATGGTCATTCACCTTTACAAGGCGCTTTTGGCCATTTTTCTCCTGAATTTTGAAGATCCCGGTTTGGTAGGTGGCCACGTATATCTCCTTCCGGTATTCGAAAAAACCCATAACCCGAAGTAAATCTTTCCCGGTGGGAGGATCAAAGGAAAACACCTGCAGGGTATTGATGTCTATAACAGAAACCCCGTCACTCGTCCCTATGTACATGTTTTTTCCGTAGGAGAAGAGCTGCGTAATTTGATTGTGAACCAATCCGTCTTTTTTGGAGATCACCCTGAAATTGTTCCCGTCGTAGATGCTTACGCCCGCCCCGTAACTGCCAAACCAGATATGTTCATTTTCATCTTCTGCGATGGCCCAACAGTTGTTTAAAGCCAGCCCATCTTCCTCGAAATAGTTTTTAAAGACATCATTTTCTTTTCTAACCACTCCGTTGTCAGTACCTATCCACAGCACATTATTACTGTCTACCAATAAGGATCTCACGGTATTATTGGGCAATTCAGTAGCTGCAGTGTAATTTCTCCCGGGGTATTTTTGAGAAAATGCTACGTTAAGCCATAAAAGAAAGAAGAGGAAGAGCTTATTGGTTTTGTAGAATGGCATTTAGAAATTCTTCTTCTTTTCGGAAAGAGACCGGCAGTTTCTCTCCATTGGTTAATTCAACTTCCTTGTTGGCTTTGTGGTATCTCACTACAAAATTCAGATTAAGGACATAACTTTTATGGATTCTTACGAAATTGGCAGGAAGTATCTCTTCGACGTATTTCAAGGTCTTGGTGGCTATCTTGGTAATGTCGTCTATCCTTTTAATACAGCAATAATTACTTTCGGCCTTGCAATACAAGATCTGGTTGGAGTGAATGAATTCAAAGCCTTCAAGGGTTGGAAAAGCAAGTTTATTGACGTTTTGGTCATTTACATTCAGATTCTCCAGTAACAAGGATAATTTTTTCTGAGCATGACTTCCTGTATTTTTAGCTTCAAATCTTTTGACGGCCTCCGCAAGTTCCAGGTGATTTATCGGTTTCAAGAGATAATCTAAAGCACTTCTCTTTATTGCTTTAATGGCAAACTGGTTAAAAGCAGTGGTAAAGATGACTTCAAAATTTACAATATCGAAATACCTGAACAATTCAAAACCGTTCTTTTCTGGCATCTGAATGTCTAAGAAAATAAGCTCAGGTTCGTACTTTCTTATGGCTAATACTCCCGAATCTACCGAATTGCACTTTTCCACAATATTGAATTTATTCGGAAAATATCTCTCCAGGGTTTTCTCCAATAAACCCTGGGCGCTTATTTCATCATCAATGATTACTGCTTTTATCATAAAATAAAACTACAATTATTTAAGGAATATTTAACTTCTATAATGCAAAGAAAAATCGCGTCAGAAATCCCTAATCTCATCATCCTCCAATTCCATGTCACAGTGAAGTAAGTTTAATATTCTTTGAAAATGGTGATGTTTGTAGGGATTCTCAAAAATAGACAAAAATCTCTTTTTAGCGATCAGTGAACTTATTTCTTGAGATCAGGAATTTTGCTCTGCTGCAAAACAGTTTTTTTAAGTATTTCCTTTCTGCAATTTTCTTCGGAATTTTCTCTGTAACGGAATTTGCTCCTTCTGAATTCTTCGCAGGTGTTCCCAGCTTCTGAAACCAAAAATGGCTAAATGCTTTCCTGGCATAGGCTTCCACAGAAGAAGTAGTATAAGCTTAACAAATTTTTATAATCTGTGGTAACTTATTCCAAGTCATTAAGATTAACTTAGGCTTTAACCGGAGAAGCCATGAAGAAAATCCTTCTGAAAATAACGCTACTTTTTTTTCTGGTAGGCCTGATCCCTTTTACTTCTGCAGCACAGGATAAGCCCGAAGTGGATATAGGAGGAGCCTTGAGATTCAACTATAATCTCTCTTCCTGGAAACCCGAGCAGAAAAAAAGGGGAGGGGATTTCGGCTATGATCTGTTTCGCGTCAATGCCATTGCTTCTTACCAGGACCTGTATGTTAACGCTGAATATCGCCTCTATTCAGAATCTTTCGGTGGAGGAATGCTGAAACAAGGCTGGTTCGGTTACCGGTTTAACGAAACCGAAGAACTTCAGCTTGGGCTTACGCAGGTTCCTTTCGGTATACAGCAGTACAATTCCCATAACTGGTTCTTTAATCTCGGCTATTATATGGGCCTTGAAGACGACCACGATATGGGAATAAAATTCGTGCACCTGGGAGAAAAATTTGAGTATCATATCGCTTATTTCAAAAATGCTGAAGAATTAAATTTTGGTAATGATTCTGCAATTTCCTATAGTAGATATTCCTATGACGTCGCAGGAAATAACAAGGAAGTGAATCAGGGAAATCTAAAGTTTGTATACAAATTTGGAGATACCCTGAGGTCCCGGCTCGGCTTTTCCGCACAATACGGCGGACTTTATAATCTGAACACTGCCAAGATGGGAAATCACTACGGATTTGCCCTGCACTACGAAGCAGATTATGGGAAATGGAACCTGAAGTCTGAAGCCATGCTGATCTCACATAATCCTGAAAATGAAGCGGGGGCTTCAGAAAAAGTGATTACTATGGCCGCTTATGGCGCTCCTTATCAGGTGGCTTCCGATTTTAATCTTTATACTTTGGCAATTTCCCGGGATGTCCCCGTAAACTGGGGCCCGGTATCGAATTTGCAATTTTACAACGATTTTGGATATATGCAGAAGCAACCGTCTTCCTTTGAAGACTCCTTTATGAACGTAACCGGAGTGGGAATCCAGGCAGGAAATCTATACACCTATGTCGATTACGCTGCCGGTTATAACCATTCCTGGCTGGGGGGAAATTTTATTGATGATTTCGCTGCAGGTAATCCTGATGCGAAATGGGAGGCGAGATTTAACATCAACTTTGGTTATTATTTTTAGACAGGGTTGATCAAAAAGAACATGTAACGGATAAAAAAAGCAATTATGGCTAAAAAAATTGTCAGAAGTGATGAGCGGAAATCAATTATGGGGCTGGAGGTGAACGGCCCCGTGTTTTTCACTTCTTCCATCTTCATAATCATAAGCATTACTTTAACCCTTATTTATGGAGAGAGCGCAGAAAAATACTTTAATGCAACTCAGGATTTTGTTGCCAATAATGCGGGCTGGTTCTTTGTGCTTTGCGTGAACATCTTTCTCATTTTTGTGGTCTACCTGGCCTTTAGCAAATTCGGGAATATACGAATAGGAGGAAAGGATGCTAAACCAGAATTTAAAACCCTATCATGGTTTGCCATGCTCTTTAGTGCGGGGATGGGGATTGGTCTGCTCTTCTGGAGCATTGCCGAGCCCGTTACTCATTTTATGAAGCCCCCTCTTGGTGCAGGTGGTACTCCCGAAGCCGCCCAACAAGCAATGAACTTTACTTTCTTACACTGGGGGCTTCATGCCTGGGGAATTTATGCATTGGTAGGCCTTTCCCTGGCATATTTCACCTATTCTCACGGGCTACCTTTAACTATCCGCTCAGTCTTTTATCCTCTTATGGGGGATAAAATATACGGGAAGAGAGGAGATATTATTGACATCTTTGCAGTACTTGCCACCTTGTTCGGCTTAGCCACTTCCCTGGGATTAGGAGTGCAGCAGGTCGCTGCCGGCCTCAAACATGTTTTTGGCCTCGATAGCGGGATTGTAACCCAGGTCATTCTTATAGCGGCAATTACTGCTGTTGCCACTACCTCGGTTGTTCTGGGAGTGGATAAAGGGGTAAAGTTTCTGAGTGAATGGAACATGAGAATAGCGGTGGTCATGCTGCTGTTGGTCGTGATTTTGGGACCTACCATTTTTATCTTTCAATCTTTCGTTCAGAATACCGGTAGTTATCTGTTCAGCTTTTTAGATATTTCTACCTGGACCGAAAGTTATACAGGCAGGAATTGGCAGAATAGCTGGACGATTTTTTATTGGGGCTGGTGGATTGCCTGGTCTCCTTTTGTCGGTATGTTTATCGCGAGGATCTCCAAAGGACGCACTATAAGAGAATTTATTCTCGGAGTTCTCCTCGTGCCAACACTCATAACATTTTTCTGGATTACGGCTTTCGGAAGTACTTCCATTCAACATGCGCTTCTGGGAGATCAGAACATAATAAATGCGGTGAACGATAATGTTGCCACCGCCCTGTTTGTCTTTCTGGAGAATTTTCCTTTTTCCGTGGTGCTAAATGTGATTGGGGTGATCCTGATTATAGGCTTTTTCGTCACTTCCTCAGACTCCGGTTCTCTGGTAGTAGATAGCCTCACCTCCGGAGGAAAGATTGACGCTCCGGTGGGGCAAAGAATTTTCTGGGCTCTTGCCGAAGGGGTTGTAGCAGCAGTATTATTGGTTGGGGGCGGCCTGCAGGCGTTACAGACAGCCTCCATAGTCACAGGGCTCCCTTTCGCTTTCATTCTCCTGTTTATGTGTTATTCTCTTTACAATGGATTGAAGGAAGAATACATGAAATCTGAAGAGAAAAGGGCGCAAAAAGAGATGGAAAGCTATGAAGAAGTTATTTCCGATATTATAAAGAAAAGAAGCGAAACGAAACAAGAATAACCAGTAAGAAAAAATCTCATTATGAAAAGGATCAAGAATATTCTCGTGGCACTGGATTTGTCGGGGATAGACGAAAAACTTATAAAATATGCTGCCTTCCTTGCCGCCAAACTGAAGGCTGAAAATGTTTATTTTGTTCATAATATCAAGAAGTATGAGATCTCTGCGCTTTTTGAGGAGCATCTTAAAGATATTAATCTGGATGAAGTAATAGGAGATGCGTTGAATGAAAAGGTAGAGACTAACTTTCACGCTCCCGTAAACTGGGAGGTATTGATCTCTGAAGATCCCTACAGTGAATCTTTGATCAAATATATTACCGAAAAATACCAGGTGGATCTGGCTATTGTCGGAAACAAAAAACATGAGCGGGGTACTGGAGTAGTGAGTGGGAAACTACTGCGCTCGCTTAGCTGCGATATTCTGTCAGTTCCTGCCTCTGCCCGTGAAAAGATGGATATTATCTGGGCGGGTACCGATTTTTCCCATGAGTCGCGAAAAATTTTTAGCCGTACAAAAGAATTGCAGGAGGATACCAACAGCAGTTTAAAAGTAGTGCATGTGTACAGTGTTCCTGTTCAATTTTCTCCCTATGTGTCTCACGAGACCATGGAACCTAAAGTGGAAAAACACGTAAAGGACAAACTGGATAAATTTCTTAAAAAGCTGAATTATCCATACTCCGTAGAATCACTCATTTTTCTGGGAAGAGAGTCTGGGGCGGCTCAAAAGATCCTCACCAAACTTACATCATCAGAGGTAGATCTTTTGGTGGTATCAGACAAGGGTGGGAATAATTTTTCACCTTTTGCAGTGGGTACGGTACCAGAAGAATTATTTAATGCCAATCTTGATGTGCCCGTGTGGGTAGTGAAGTAGGCGGATTTTACAAGGGAGTTCTTGGGTAATTTTGGACTTCTTTTTCTTCCCCGTTTACACTATTAACAATTCTGCTGGGTCGGTTATTTTGAGCAAGTTCCCTGGCTTTGGAAAAAGCCTCGTCTTCTTTTCCACAGCTGTGCACCGGGCGATTCTTGTGATCAAATACCTGCCAGGAGCTTTCTTCGGAATTCCACTGAATGCGATAAGTCCTCTCTCTAACCACTTCTTCGCGGCCTCTTAGCAGGTCCAGGATAATCTTTCCGTCGCTGAGATTCCCGTCCGGATAGGGCATGGGCAGTAGTGCAAAGAAAATGTAGTACATTGAAAAATAGGTGAATTGGTAGGTAAGCATTCCCTCTTCCACGATCTGTTCCTTTACCAGCAGCATCACAGCGATGGTGCCAATCAGATTAAAGAGCGCTCCTCCTGAAAAAATGAGGATATTGCTGAATTTCTCTTTTCGTTCTATATTTTCGAAAGTGCACAGCCCATACCAGAAATAATACTGGCGTATCTCGAGCATTCCCAGTTTAAAAGCCGGTTTACCTGTTCCCACAGTTACTCTGATATTTTTTCCTCCCATGAGCCAGGCAAAAAATACGTGTCCGGTTTCATGCAAAATGGAGATCACCGGCATTACCAGGAAAAAGGCGAGAAAGAATTTTGGTAGGTCCTGTAGCTGAAACATTTAAATCAATTTTATGATGAAGATACAAATTGAATTTGTTTTCAAAAAGGAGAAAAATAATTGTGTGGATTCTGTCTTTTATAGCTGAACAACATTCAAAAAATTAAGGAAATTCCCCTATGGGGATTAGGCAGGATTAGATTTAGATTGAAAAAGAATAAACAATCAGTTCCTGGCCACGATCACTCCCCTAAGCCCTGCCATTGAGAACCCTTTCTCCATGAGATTCCTGCATAATAAATATTTGTTTATTATGAAAAATCTCTTTTTCACAAAGTTATCGTTGGTAATTCTGCTATCGATCTTTTCAGCAAGCATTGCCCGGGCTCAAAACATGGTATTCAATACCGATGGTTTGTATAACGCCGAGTTTTTTGACAATATTTACAGGGGGCATTTTGAAGACATCGAAATGCGCCGGGATGAATTGGATTTCGTGAGCATTTTTAACCAATATCTGCGGACCTTCGGGAGACAATGCGAGGAATATCTTCCAGCCGATAAGGTCGATATCATGAATTGGGAATGTGTAAAGGAACAGGAGTGGGTGACCACCAATGGGTACGGAATGGAAATTAGCAGAACCTCTAATTGTATTCAATGGGAGCAAAGAGAGTCGGGTTTCTTTGCCAGTCCTGATTTATACAAAGCTTTTAATGAGGTTGAGAAGCTTCATGATGCTAATGCTCTTAGAGAGGCCATGGACTTAGCGATCGGACCAAATGCCCTTGGTAATTCTGTTGACCAGATTCACAAAACTAAGGCTCTCCTTTTCGATATGAGCAGGATTTTTCAGATAAATTCCTGCAATAGTCCGGCAATAAAGCGATTTGAAGAAAATCTGAAGCTGTTTGCTTTAAACAAGCCTCCTATTCGCATGAAAGGTGCCAGTAAATATACCGCGATGAAGAAATCCGGAGGCCCGACAGGATCACAGAATTGGACAAAACTAATAGATGACCTCGTGGCCGATCAGGCGAGGACCTGGGCCTTTAATCGCTATCAGCAGGGAAGCATTTCAGGAGTGACGGTCTTATCTAAAGATAATCAGGGCAGACCAGCGATAATAAAAGCAGACTATCTTTATTCTGGTTTCGGTGGAAACAGTAAAGGCTGGGTAAAGATCACTTTTGCTAATGGATTACCAGAGGGTATCTATTTCTTTGATTTTCCAAATAATCGTAAAACCCCAAGCAGTAGCATTATCGCGACCTATGCCCAGGGACGATATGGGCAATGAAGATACGGGCATTTTATCGGAGTCAGAAGAGAAAGAATTCCTGTTGAAGCTAACCTTTCCAATACAAGAAGCTAAGGAGGCTTAATCTTTCCTGAAGGAATCCTGCTGCATCAATACTTCGCCAAAAGAGATCTCTTCCGCAGCCAGAACGAACAAGGTGGTGGGCAGATTGTGAAGCCGCTGCTGCATTTTTCGGTAATATTCTTCGAAATTTTTGCCGGGAGTGGCCATACCCAGGCAGATGAGGTCGGCATTGGCAGAAGATTCGTGCAGCACTTCATCAAAAGAACGACCTTCAGAAACGATGACTTCCAATCGCGCACCTGTGCGAAGTTTCTTGACCATGCTGGAAAGATTTCTCTCGGCATCTTTGGCAGCTTTTTCATCCTGAACCAGCATTTTAAGACTGATATTGGCGTCGTACCAGGAGCGGCTACTGCGCAGCAGATAGGCCAGGATCATCAGCAGGCCACCGTTTCCCTTGAGTCCGCCCCACCAGATGTCGATATTCTGCTTTTTTCCGAAGCCTTTTTCTTCGTTTTCGTGAATGATCACCACATTACGGTTCAGGTCATAGAAGAAGCGGATCATGTCACAGTATCTTTTCCGCAGCTCTTCATTTTCGCTATCTCCCAAAATGATGGTGTTGGGAGCCAGGCTACCCAGTCCGTAGGCCTTCACAAAATCTTTGGCACCCTCAAAGGTATCTGAGGCTGAAATCACCCTGGCAAATCCGCTGGTACTGCGTTTCATCATGAAATCCTGGATGTTTTTCTCCATTTTTTTCTGGCGGCTGCTGGTGATGTGCTTGCTGGTGAGTACTGTGGCCACGGTAAGGATGCCGCGGTTGTGGGTGACACAGGAAGCAAAATCAATAAGGTGCCAGCGTTTAGTGGGCGCTCCGGAAAGTACCAACGGATTAGGTCTCCAGGTCTTGGATTCCTTTTCCTGGCTCAGGTTCATAAGCCCGGTGCGGATAAGAGCCATCCAGATGCCACGCCGGACGTCTCCCCAGGCGGTCCGCATTTCCCTGTTCTGCAGCCATAGAAAGATCATAGTGATAAACACGAAGGCGATGGCGGTGGCAGCAGCATTGATGAGAAACATCACCGCGATACAGCCGATGGTTCCCAGGAAGGAAAAGATCCAGTGCACCTTAAAGGCAGGCCGAAAAGAGGGACTGTCCAGGATTTTTTCGATTCCTGCCGCGGCATTCAGCACCCCGTAAGTGGTAAGGAAAAACATGGTGAGGATGGGCGCAATAATGTTGAGGTTCCCCAGGTAAACTGCCAGCAGGGCGATCCCCATAGTGAACAGGGTTCCGTAGCGAGGGGAATCATCTTCTCCAGAACCATGTCCCAGCCAGCTTAGCCATCGCGGCAACACCCGGTCCCGTGCCAGGGCCTGTAGCACCCGTGGTGCTCCCAGGATACTACCCACGGCACTGGAAAGGGTCGCCCCCCAAACGCCAATGAGAATCGCATCTCCCCAATAGGCCATTCGGCGCATGATCATGGGATCGGCTATCAGGCTGAGGGCGTTAGCGCGATTAGCGAGAATAATGGGCAGGGCCATGTAGATAAAATAACCCACTCCAATGGCAGCAAACGTACCACGTGGGATCGATCTTGAAGGATCTTTTAGGTCTCCGGACATATTCACCCCAGCCATGATGCCGGTGACGGCAGGAAAGAAGACTGCAAATACCACCCAAAAGCCTTCGGAATGCCTGTCGGCGGCACCCCACATTTCGATGGTGGTCTCTTCGATAGGCTTTCCAAAGATCAGCGAGATCAGGGAAAGTGCAATTCCGAACATAATGAAGTATTGGGCGCGAATGGCCACTTTAGCCGAGATCATGGCCAAAGTTGCTACTCCTGCCGTGGTGATAAGCCCCACCATCTTAAAGTCCAGTGATGGGAAAACATCGACGATACTTTCAGCAAAACCAACGGTGTAGAGGGCCACCGATAAGGCCAGGGCGATGAAAAGCGGAATCCCGATAGCTCCGCCGGCTTCCACTCCCAGGGAACGGCTGATCATGTAGTAGGCTCCGCCGGCACGTACCTGCTGATCGGTGGCGATGGCCGCTACAGATAGTGCGGTTAAAAAAGTAATGGAAACCGAAAGTGTTACGATAATGAGTGTGCCAATGAGCCCTACGTTTCCCACAACCCAGCCAAAGCGCAGGTACATGATTACGCCCAGAATGGTGAGAATGGAAGGGGTGAAAACACCACCAAAAGTGCCCAAACCGGTCTTAACCGAAGGGATGACTTCACCGCTTTCCTGATTGTTGTTTCGAAGGAATTTCTTCATAGATCTCGCCGGGGGATTTTAATGATCATAAAGCTATGGCAGGAGTTTTCCTGTGAAGGAAAGGAGACTGGCACCACGCAAGCACCCTTCCAGATTAGGGAAGATTAATATACTAATAATTTTGTCAAAGAACCTGTTTTATTTCAAACCTATCTTTAACCAAACCCGGAATAATCGTATTTTTATAGAGAACACCAAATGTGTTTCCTATCCCTTATTACTTCTTCTTATCGACGTAATCGATCTTTAACAAGCGAATGCAATGCGAACTCACAAACGAAAAAGAAACCTAAACCTCATTGTGGTTTTTTTCATTATAATGATGACAGGTGTTATCGTTTGGTTTTTTTTCATCAGAAGCAATGAAAATTCGGAGGCCCTAAAACAAGAAGGAATAGATCCCTTAAGTGCCAGCTACGACATATCTGTACTCGATGATTCTCCCGCTGAGCAGCAAATTAAATACGGTTACGAGCTTTTCACAAAGACCGCGTGGTATATCGGACCACAAAATGAGAAGATGAATATGAGGTATTCCGGCAATAACCTCGCCTGCAATAACTGTCATTTAAATGCCGGAACCAGGCCTTATTCGGGAATGCTCATTGGAGTAATAAACCGTTTTCCGCAGTACAGGGGGAGAGTTGATAAGACTGGCAGCATTGAAGACAGGATCAATGGGTGTATGGAAAGAAGTATGAACGGGGAAGTTCTGCCGGTCGATGGAAAGGAGATGAAGGCCTTTGTGAGCTACTTGAAATGGCTAAATCGCTATGCACCCGAAAACGGAATAGTAGAAGGACTCGGGTATACCGAAATAGAGATTCCCAACAGGCCGGTAGATCTTAAAAAAGGAAAGCAACTCTTCGTTGCCAATTGTGTTGCCTGTCATGGTTATGACGGAAAGGGACTAGCCCTGAAGGATTCGCCGGGTTATCTCTATCCTCCATTATGGGGCAAGGATTCCTATAACAATGGAGCGGGGATGGCCCGGGTAATTACCGCGGCGCAATTCATAAAGACCAATATGCCCTTTGGGGTGACTTTTGAAGATCCTTTGCTTACCGATGAAGAATGTTACGATCTTGCCGGGTATATCAATCAGCAGCCACGTCCGGTAAAACGGGAACTTGCAAAAGACTTTCCCGATCTTAAGCGCAAGCCCGTGTCTACACCATATCCTCCCTATGCCGATAGCTTTTCGGTAGAACAACATCAATTGGGTCCGTTTCAGCCAATCATTGATTTTTATCAGGAAAAATACGGAATTAAGAAAACTAAATAGAGGGATTAATATTCTGATTATAAGGGTGTTACTATCGGTTAAAATCGCTAATTTTAGAATACCTCAATTCTGTATAAAAAATTATTGTCTCATTTAATCAGCATTAAAATGAAAACCAATCAATTGAATTCCAGGAGAGACTTTCTGGGAACTCTGGTACTTGGAGCCGCCGTGGGAGGCATTTCATCGGTTATTGCGAATCCGCTGGCCGAAAAAAAACCAGCATCGGTAACGGCCAATCTTACTGATCCTGAAAAATGGATGGAAAAAATTAAGGGAATCCACCGGGTTGTCTTTGACGGGACGACAGCCTATCACGGCTTTCCCGTGATCTGGAATTGGGCATTTTATTTAACCAATAATCAAACGGGAGTTCCGGATGAAGAAATTACCGCAATGACGGTCATTAGACACGATGCAATTCCGTTAGCTCTTGAAGATCGCATCTGGGAGAAATATAAACTGGGAGAGATGTTCAAAATTGATGATAATATCAAAAAAGCTGCTTCTCTTCGGAATACGGTTTATGAGCCCCAGGCTGGAGATTTCCCGCTTCCAGGTATCGATGGTATAAAGAAACTTCAGGAAAGGGGCGCGATGTTTTGCGCATGTGACCTGGCATTGAAAGTTTACAGTTCTTTTGCTGCCAAAGACATGGGATTGGACGACAAAGAAGTCTATAACGAGTGGGTAAACGGTGTACTTCCCGATATTGAGATCGTGCCTTCCGGAGTTTGGGCTTTAGGAAGAGCACAGGAACATGGCTGCGGTTATATTTACGCAGGAGGATAATCATAATTCTAAAAAACAATAAAATGAAACGTTATTTGATTCTTATACTGCTTTGTTTTCTGTCACTAAATAGTTTCGGCCAGGATAAACCAGTAAAGATAGTCTTTGATGTGACCAGTAGTGATGTTAAGGTACATCAGTCGGCTATGCGACATGTGAAGGCTATGGCTGAAGCCTATCCCGATTCTCAATTCGAACTTGTAGTTTATAGCGGAGCTCTGGACATGGTTCTAAAGGAAAAATCCTCAGTAGCGGCAGACATGCAAATGCTGGCTGAAAAACCTAATATTTCTTTTGTGGTATGTGCCGTCACTATGAAAGCTCATCATGCGAGTCAAAAAGATCTTATTCCAGGGGTGAAGACCGTACCTGACGGAATCCTGGAAATTGCCCACAAACACCAGCAGGGCTGGAGCTATATAAAGGAACAATGATCCGCAAGAATTGAGGTAGGAGTTCCTGTTGATTTTCCAGGTGGCCATTTTGGAATATGATAGTTTTTAGCCCTGGTTTTTTAAAAGAGCGGAATTGTATTCATCCTTGGGTTTTCTGATTTTTATGCAGTTATAAAATGGATCCTATTTATGCAAATCTTCTCCTCCGGCTTCATAAATATGGGTGGTCCTGCTGCTTCTTTCAGGTGGGATTTTTTCCTGATCGCTGAATTTGATCCACACCGGCGCATGGTCGCTGGTCTTTTCCCAGCCACGCACCTCGCGATCAACCCCGGCATCTGAAAGTCGTGATACCAGTTGCGGACTCAACAGGATGTGATCTATCCTCAGCCCCGCATTACGTTTAAAGGAATCGCGAAAATATTCCCAAAAGGTATAGATCTCCTTGTCGGGATAAAAATGGCGGATAGAATCGGTCCACCCCTGGTCCAGCAGCTCTTTAAAGGCAGAGCGCACCTCGGGCCGGAAGAGCGCATCATCTTTCCAGGATTCGGGCTTATAGACGTCTTTTTCGGTAGGCATTACATTAAAATCTCCTAAAAGAATAGCCGGCTTTTCTGAATTCAGCAATTCTGAAGCGTGTTTCTTCAGCCGCTCAAACCACTGCAGTTTATAATCATATTTTGGTCCCGGCGCCGGATTACCATTAGGGAGATAGATACAACCAAGGTGGATCCCTCTTATTTCCGTTTCAAGATACCGGCTCTGTTCATCCTTATCATCTCCGGGAAGACCGCGCCTAACTTCCTGCACCTTTTCCTTACGGGCCAAAACGGCCACCCCGTTCCAACGTTTCTGTCCATGCCAGATCGCCTGGTAACCCGCCTCTTCAATGGCTTCTTTAGGAATTTTTTCATCGGGGGCTTTTAGTTCCTGCAAACAGGCTATATCGGGAGAAGAAGTTTCCAGCCAGCGCAGCAGCACGGGCAGTCGGGCATTGATACCGTTTACATTGTATGTTGCGATTTTCATAAAATCAGGTTTTAGAGGTTAACTTCAGTTAAAAACGTACAATTTCAGCAGCCTTTGTAGCTTTCATTCAGCAGGAAAAGAAAATTTCCTTATTTTCAGGTAAAAATCCCCTTCCGGCGTGAAAAAAGAAAAAAAGAAATACATCAAATATTTTCCCATTTTCGGCTGCATTTCAACCGGCCTTATCTATTCGGCCATAGGGGTGATCGCCATGCTGTCCCTGCTCAGGCTTAAAGAAGGCGGTGCCTCCAAGAACAGCCTGCTGGCATACGTCAAGAGCCTCTCGGGCGGCGAACTGGTGATATGGGCCATTCTCCTCGGGATGCTTAGCTATATCATCTGGCGCATTTACGAATCCTTCCGCGACCCTTATCACTACGGAAGCGACTGGAAGGGGCTGGCCCGGCGCACGGGGATCGGCCTCAGTTCTTTAGCCGATGCGCTTATTGCCTATTCAGCTTTTGTAGTGGTACTGGGCTCAGCTCATTATAACGAACATGGCCAGCCACAGCAAAAGCGGGAGATGGTAGCCAACATGCTGCAATCTGGCTGGGGCAAATGGCTGGTTGTGGGGCTTGGGCTTGCCATTGCCGTCACCGCAGCAGTGCAGTTGTTCTACGGAATCACCCGTGGCTACCGCGAGCGGCTTGATATCGCCCGGTTCAACAAGAAAAAGAAACAAACTATCATTTTCCTCGGAATCGTTGGATATGTCGCCCGCGGCATCATTTTGGGCATTATCGGCTTCTTTTTTATCAAATCTGGAATTCTTGACAATCCCAATTACGTGGTAAATACCGATAAGGCCTTCAACTTCATCGGGGATAATATTGGGAAACTACCATTTACGATAGTCGCCTGCGGCATTATCTGCTACGGTCTTTTCATGTTTGCTTTGGGCATCACCTACGATGTTGATAACGATCCCAGCGATCCCAATTACAATCCTCAAAAAAGCTGAACCCGGCAATGCCTTTTATCAGGCCTCGTGATGATCACAAGTTTTGCTGAACACTTTGTATCCCAAATAGGCCACCCCCGCGATAGCACCCCATTTAAGGAGACTTCCGGTCCATTCTGCTCCTTTTTTAGCAGCCCAGACTTCGGCACCTTTTTTGGCTACTTTTTTCGCTTTTTTCTTTACTTCTTGCTTATCCATTTTATCTGAATTTTATGGTTTATAATACTGGTATTCAAGATGGCTAAACAATGCCAAAGGAGGCGTTAAATACTTTCCAAATAACAGTTTTTTAACCAATGCCGTTTTATTCGGAATCAGGCGCCTTCAAACTGATTTATGTCATAGTTTTTCAGCTGTTTCCAAGCTAACTTCAGCCTGTTTAACTTCAATCGATCAGAATATGGAATTAGAAGGAAAAGTGGCGCTCATTACCGGCGCCGGCTCCGGAATTGGGGAAAGTACAGCCGTTCTTTTTGCTAAAGAAGGGGCAAAATTACTTCTTACCGACATCAATGAAGAGCACGGAAATAAGGTAGCGCAAAAGATCAAAACATCTGGCGGCGAAGCTGTTTTCTTCAAGGCCGATACTTCGGTTGCGGCCGATGCTGAAAAAAGTGTGGCTCAAGCCGTGAAGGAATTCGGGAAACTGGATATAGCGGTAAATAATGCCGGGATAGGAGGGCTGCAGGCTCCCGTAGGAGAATATGAAATTGAGGGATGGGACAAGGTGATCGCGATAAACCTTTCCGGGGTTTTCTACGGAATGCGTTACCAGATACCGGCGATGCTTAAAAACGGAAGTGGTTCCATTATCAATGTTTCTTCCATCCTGGGCAGCGTGGGCTTTCCCAACAGTGCGGCCTATGTTTCGGCTAAGCACGGAATTGTTGGCCTTACAAAATCAGCAGCCCTGGAATATTCTTCCCAGGGTATCAGGATAAATTCCGTGGGGCCGGCATTTATAAAGACTCCGTTGCTGGATCAGCTTGATGATGAGCTCATGTCGCAACTGGTGGGGTTGCATCCTATTGGAAGGCTTGGCGAAGCTGAAGAAGTAGCACAGCTGTTCCTTTGGCTGGCGGGCGATCGCTCTTCCTTTTCCACCGGTGCCTATTATCCCATTGACGGAGGATATCTGGCACAATAATTTCAAAATTGAGTATAAAGAATCCGTAGTTCTACAGATGGGATTTCCGGAGCAATTAGGGGAATAAAGCTCATAGGAATTGCGGTTTTTTTGTTTCCTTTTGGAAGGAGGCGCGGCGGAAAGGAAGCTGCTGTTATTTCCTTCTTAAAATTCGCTTTGCCGCGGCAGGATTCTTCGCATTTCTGTATATTATTGCCTGTCATGAAGAAAAAGCAGAAGGCAAGTTTTACAGAAGGCAAGATCCTGAGATCACTGGTCACCCTGGCCGTTCCCATTATCCTGGCGAATATTCTGCAAACTGCCTATCAACTCATTGACACCTTCTGGTTAGGAAGATTGGGAGCCAACGCAGTGGCGGCAGTAAGTATCAGCTTTCCCATTCTTTTCCTTGTCTTGTCGCTGGGTAGTGGTCTTACCCTGGCCGGCACAGTCATCGTTTCTCAGTACAAGGGAGCCAACGATCAGCGGAAGGTGAATTACGGTTCGTCCCAAACCATCTCCGTCGTTTTCTTTATTTCGGTTCTTTTGGCTATGGTTGGTTATTTTGCTGCGCCACCCATGATGAAGCTTATTGGTGCCGGCCCTGAGATCCTCGCCGATTCGGTGAATTATTTCCAGGTGTCTTCGCTGGGCTTTATTTTTCTCTTTTCCTTCTTTGTTTTTCAGTCATTAATGCGCGGCATCGGTAATGTTATGCTCCCCATGTTTATCGTGTTGGGCACGGTACTTCTCAACCTGCTGCTCGATCCTCTTTTTATTTTTGGCTACGGAAATATTCCAGGCTATGGAGTGGCCGGAGCGGCCGTGGCCAGTGTGATCACCCAGGGTATTTCAGCCTTGAGCGGAGTGATTATTCTGTTGCGCGGAAAAAGAGGGATCGCTATTAACTGGAGCGATATGAAACCCGATATGAAATGGACTCAAAGACTTTTTCGCCTCGGAATTCCTGCCAGCCTGGAACAATCCACACGGGCAGCGGGAATGACCGTCATGGTCATGCTGGTTACCAGCTTCGGAAGTGATGTGGTAGCCGCCTACGGAATTGGCGCCCGTATCCTCAGCCTGGTGATCGTGCCCGCCCTGGGGCTCGCTATTGCCACCACTACACTCACCGGTCAGAACATTGGGGCTTCAAAAATTAAAAGGGCCGAAAAAATAGGGAATCTCAGCAGTATGATCGCCTTCTTTGGCCTGACGGGTATCGGCATGATTATGTATGCCTTTGCAGAAAACCTCACTGCCTTTTTTGTACCCGATGATCCTAAAGTGATCCATGATGGCGCCGTTTTTATCAAGATCATGGCACCCAGCTTTGGAGTTCTTGGCGTCCAACAGGTTTTGAACGGGGTCTTTAACGGCGCCGGCTTTACCAAGGCTTCGCTGCTTATTTCAGTGCTTAGTCTCTGGATCATTCGCTTTCCTACTGCTTTTATGCTTTCTAATAAAACTGGTCTTGGCTTCCAGGGGATCTGGTGGGCCTTCCCGGTTTCCAATCTCATTGCCGCGGCGGTGGCTTTCATCTACTACAAAATGGGCTATTGGAAGATCAGGACTATCCGTCGTAGGCATTTTGAACAGTAAAACGACGTCTTTTGTCGTGGATTCCTTCTTCCTTTGCTGAAATGGGAGTAGGATATTACTTTCATATGATATTGGTCAGGATTGTAGGGGAAATGAAGAAAAGTTTAGTTTTTCCTCGTTCCAAGAAAGTATCTTTGATGGAAAATGGGAGAGCTTCTTTTGGATTTTTGTACACAAAGCTTTTTCTTATAGAAGCACCTGAAAATTATTGAAGAATTGATGTCAGCTCTGGAGCGAGAGGTCGGGTAGGGACGATCTGCTTTAACCGGGGCTGGCATTTTTAAGTTTTTCCGCCTCTTGCGGAAAAACTTCAATAGGTTAAACTTTTCAGAAAAGAACCCCTAAAAGACGGGAGAGTTTCAATAAAAAAACCACTTATTTCTTATCTTGTTATAGCAGAAGTCGAACCGAGACAAAGAAGTTTGGGTGTAGAACTGCCTTAGAAGCCATCCTAAAACCATTCTTTATGAAGAAGATTCTTACCCTCACGGTAAATCCCGCCATTGATAAAAGCACGAGCGTACAAGGGATAAGGCCCAACAGTAAACTCCGCTGTTCCCGGCCCTTCTACAATGCCGGTGGTGGAGGCATTAATGTTTCCAGGGCTATCAAAAAGCTCGGGGGCGAATCCCTGTCAATTTATATGGCTGGTGGTCCCCCGGCCTCCCTGCTGAAAGATCTCATCGAGGAAGAATCAGTAGAGCAGCACCAGATAGAAACTAAAGAATGGACCCGGGAGAACCTGGCAGTGGTCGATACCACAACAGAGCAGCAATATCGTTTTGGGATGCCCGGTCCCGAGGTTACCGAGAAGGAATGGCGGGAGGCACTGGAAATACTGGAACAAAAGTTAGGTGAGGAAGATTATCTCGTTGCCAGCGGAAGTCTTTGCCCGGGGATTCCCGATGATTTCTACGGAAAGGTGGCAAAGATAGCCAGGAAAAAGAAGGCCCGGCTCATATTGGATACTTCAGGGGAGGCTTTACTTAAGGGTGTGAAAGACGGGGTGTATCTGCTGAAGCCGAATCTTGGGGAACTCAGCGCTCTTTCCGGAGAGAAATCCCTTTCTTCCCTGAAACTGGAAACTATTGGTAGAAAACTGCTTAGGGAGGGAACCTGCGAAGTGCTGGTGGTGTCGCTGGGGGAGAAGGGCGCGATCCTGCTCACACAAGATGCCTGTGAACATATCCCTGCGCCTGCTGTTCACAAGAAGAGCACCATTGGCGCAGGAGACAGTATGGTGGCAGGAATGGTTTTAAGCCTGGCCATGGGGAGGTCGTTGAGCGATGTGGCGCGATATGGCGTAGCTTGTGGCACAGCAGCAACTACGAAAGAAGGTACCCAGCTTTGCACAAAAAAAGATGCCGACGAGCTGTATGAATGGATAAAAATGCAGCCGCGCATGGCTGATTGATGCTAAAAAATTGCGATATGTTTGATCAAGAAAAATCTCCGCTATCCATCCGCCACCGCAAGGATATTCCGCTTTTCTTTCCGGGGGAGATCAGCAATGATACAAAAGGCACTATTCTGGCTGCCGATGTGGGTGGAACCAAGACCAACCTGGCTGTTTTTGAGATTAGCGGGGGTGAGATGCGGTCCCTGTTCCTCAAATCTTATCGTACCAAAGACTATTCGTCGTTTTCAGAAGTATACCATTTGATCAGCAAAGAGGCACTTCCCAAAATTGATGTGATCTGTCTTGGCGTGGCCGGGCCAGTGATTAATGGTAGGGTTGACGGGACCAATTTTACCTGGCATCTTGATCAGGAATTGATGACGAAGGAGTTTGGGGTTAAGGGCGTTTATATAATCAACGATATGGAGGCCAATGCCTATGGGCTTGCTGCCCTGGAAAAAAAGGACTTTTTCAATGTTCAGGAAGGTCTGTCTATGTATGGGAATGCTGTGATTATTTCCCCCGGAACAGGTCTTGGCGAAGTTGGACTTTTTTGGGATGGCAAGACGTATCACCCTTTTCCTTCTGAAGGCGGTCATTGTGACTTCAGTCCGCGGCAGGATCTAGATGTGGAGCTGTGGCGGTACCTTCATAAAAAATATGGCCATGTGAGCTGGGAAAGGATCCTTTCGGGCCCCGGGATCGTAGATCTTTATTGTTTTCTGTATGATTACCGCCAACCCGATGGCCCTGATCCGGTTCGTCATGAGGCCGGAAAAATTGACCCCGCGATTCTCATCACCGGTTATGCCAAAGATGGCAGCAGTGAGGTATGCAAGGAAACCGTGGCGCTTTTCGTGAGATTTCTCGCTATTGAAGCTGCCCAATTAGCCCTCAAGGCCAAAGCGGTGGGAGGTATTTATATTGGCGGCGGGATTGTGCCCAAGAATTTAGAATCTTTGAATGCAGAGGTCTTCCGGGAAAATTTCATTGCTTCAGGCCGCATGAATTCTTTTCTGAAAGATATTCCCATCAACGTGATCTTAAACGATAAGACTGCTCTTTATGGCGCCGGACTTTTAGCCGCGAGTGCGCTTAATATTCGCTGATTTTTGCCGAATTCTGGGATTCCTGAGTGATTTCTTCGGAAAATAACTCCCGCAGATATTTCTTCTTTTTATGGAATGATCTTCAGAAGCAATAGAGACTTTTCTTTATGGTTGCCGCTTTTTGCCTAATTTCAGGAAAAATTATAATAATAGCTATGAGTACTGAAAAAACTGCACTTTTCTCTCCTTTGAAAATAAGAAGCATCAGCCTGAAAAACCGGATCGTGGTCTCACCCATGTGCATGTACAGCAGTAAAGACGGTTTCGCTACCAACTGGCACCTGGTGCATCTCGGCAGCCGTGCCGTTGGAGGGGCGGGGCTGATTATTTCTGAAGCCACGGCGGTTTCTCCGGAAGGGCGAATCTCACCTGATGATCTTGGCATCTGGAAAGAGGGACATATTGAAAAACTCGAGGAGATCACTTCCTTTATTGAAGAACAGGGAAGTGTGCCGGGAATTCAGCTGGGCCATGCCGGCCGGAAGGCTTCCACTTCAAGTCCGTGGAAAGGGGGGCACCGCGTTTCGCAAGAAGAAGGCGGCTGGAAGCCGGTAGCCCCAAGCGCCCTTCCTTTTAATGAAGAGGATGAGGCCCCGGAAGCTCTTGATAAGGCCGGCATGGAAAAGGTAGTGAAAGATTTCAAAGCAGCTGCGCAAAGAGCTTTGGAGGCAGGCTTTAAACTGATAGAGATCCATGCAGCCCACGGCTATCTGCTTCATGAATTTCTTTCTCCCCTAAGCAACCAAAGAACCGATGAATATGGAGGATCTTTTGAGAACAGAAGCCGGTTGCTGCTCGAGGTAACAACAGCTGTTCGGGAGGTTTGGCCGCAAGATTTGCCATTGTTCGTGCGCATTTCTGCCACCGATTGGGTGCAGAACGGCTGGAATGAAAAAGAATCGGTGAAATTGGCAAGAATTCTGAAGGGACATGGTGTGGATCTTATCGACTGTTCTTCAGGAGGCCTGGTGCCGCACGCGCAGATTCCTGTGAAGAAAGGCTATCAGGTAGGCTTTTCAGCAAAGATCAAAAGAGAAGCCGGGATCATGACTGGTGCCGTGGGACTTATCACCGAACCTGATGAAGCTGAGGATGTGCTCTCAGAACACAAAGCCGACCTGGTACTGCTGGCGAGAGAATTTCTGCGGAATCCCTATTTTCCTATGAAAGCCGCAAAGGCCCTTGATGTTGATATTTCCTGGCCACCGCAATACGATCGTGCAAAAAGAAAGAAACACTGAAGAATTTCCCGAAAGCAGGAATTGCGGGATTTCCCGAAATTTTAAACCTCCTTTAACTACAAAAAGCATTTATTAAAATTAACTTGAGATAACTGGCAGTCATAGGGTTTTGTATGGCTGCTTTCTGAAGTTAACCCGAATTGCAAAGAAACAGACAGAAATACAGGATATTCTTTAGCCTGGAGGAGCATCTGGAAATCCCGATGTTCCTCTTTGCCTTGATCTGGCTCTATCTTTTTGTCAAGGAAATGATAAGTGGCCTGGGCTGGCTGGGCGGAGTACTCATCTATGTCATCTGGGGTCTTTTTGTAATAGAGTATATCCTGAAGCTGATCCTGGCACCCCGGCGCCTGAGGTTCATAAAACATAACTGGATCACCCTGCTGGCATTGGTAGTACCGGCGCTGCGAATCTTCAGGATCTTCAATGCGCTCACCGTACTGGGTTCGGTGCAGGTGGTGACCACCACCAATATAATTCGGGCTGTGACTTCAGGCAAAAGATTTCTTTCGGCTCTCAAGGAGGCACAGGGTCCGGCGCCCGTTCCCGAAATGGATATGGGCATTGTGGTGGCTTACAGCAAACCCAAGAATCGTGATGCTTTACTCGCCTATGTAAAACAACTGAAAGCCGATGTAAAGAAAGAACTGGAAATCAGTACAGGGATTAACTGGACGCTTGATATCACCGATGAGGTATTGCTGGAGAACGATCAGCCGCGAAGGCCTTCCGATTTTCTTGATACCGCCAGCCAGAGAATGGCTGAAGGCCCTTACGACCTGGTGACGGTAGTGACCGATGTAGGCCTCATGTCCCGTAAACATATGCTGATGCCCGGGCTTAGCTCACCGGTGACCCGGGTGATGGTCATCTCTACCCGCAAACTCACCACTACCGGAAAAGGAAAGCCCAACCTGAGCCTGAGCGAAGAAAATGTACGCCTCAACGGGGCGGCTTTGCTACTTCGGTTAATAGGACAGATCTTTGGTTTGAAAAAGACCTCGCCCGCCCTGAATACCATTATGGGCGCGCGGGATTTTGACAGGGAACTCAGCGAGGTGCCTTCTTTTAATGATTCCGAACGAAAGAAAATGAAGAAGCGCGCGAACAGAGCTCCCGATCGGGAACTGAAAGAAGGGAACTGGCTGGAAAGTTTTGTATTTCACCTTCTGATGTCTTTCAGGCATCCACGGCAGTTTTTCATTCCGCTGATAAAAAATAATGCCCTTTTTCTACCACTTTCCCTGCCCAGCCTTGCCACAGCGGCTTTTGCTCCGGCTCTTATCCTACTGTTCACGGCAGAGATCTGGGATGTGGGCTTCGGGATGACCAATTCTACGGCCATTACTTTTGCGGTGGTAAGCGTTATGCTGGCCAGCTTTTATCTTGTGCGGGTGCAGTCGTTGTTCCTGCCACGCAAGGAAAAACGAGTCCTTACCGAGCATCTGGCGGTGGCTAACAGCGTGATTTACTGCAGTATTTTCCTTGCCTGTATAGGTTTATTCCTGCTGGTGGTGGGACTCATGCTTCTTCTGGAGATCTACGTATTCCCTCCGGACCTGATGCAAACCTGGCCTACGCTCGAAGTTTCGAATATCAGCTTTGTAGACGAACTGCGCCTGGCGGTTTTTATTAGCACGATTGGAGTTACCACCGGCGCCCTGGGCGGTGGTCTAGAAAAGCGAACAGTCATTCAGCATCTGGCGCTCTTCCGTAAGCGCACCTAATGCTGAAAACTGGCATTTATTAAATCCGGTTTCTTAAAAGTGAGCGGAGAGGGCCGGCTAGGGAGTTACTTCCTGGCAGCGGAGTAATTCCTCCAGGAATTCACGGCTGTTGGACATGGCCGGGATCTTATGCTGCCCGCCCAGTT
>JBAWAB010000427.1:0-10111 GCA_049589035.1 Salegentibacter sp. | reverse complement strand
TCAAAAAGAGCCAAACCTCTTCGTATCATTTGCTCTTCTTCCATCTGCTCACGCACGAACCATTGCAGAAAATATTCCGAAGTCATATCACTCACTTTCCGGCACTTCTGCACGATATTGTGAATAGACTTGGTAATGGCTATTTCCTGGTCAAGCGCCGTTTCAAAAATCTCTTCAAGAGAACTGAAATCCTGCTGAATATTAGTAATTTCGGGGGAGAAAGCGGTCCCGCCGCTGTCGTTAATGAAGTGGAAAATCTTCATCATATGCTCCCTTTCTTCCGTCGATTGGGTATAGAAGAAGTCGGCGCTGTAATCAAGGGCATTGTGGTCGCACCAGGAAGCCATTGCCAGGTAAGCGGCAGAGGAGTGAGCTTCCTTTTCTATCTGTTTATTGAGCAGATCCATGATCTCAACATGGATGCTAAGGCTTTGTCTAACTAGATCTTTCATAATGGCTGATTTTCATTAAAATTAGCCAAAAATGAGCTAAGCGCCTAATTTTGAGGAGTATTTAAAAAGCCTTGGGAACCGGAGTAATTCAGGTTTCGCTAAGAAGAAGTGATTGCAGTTCCAAAGCGGCAAAAGTGCCTTTTAAAAGGTCCTTCAAATCCAGGATTTCAAGGCTGTTGAATACCAGCAGATGTTCCCGGTTGCAGAGGCTGATGATTTCCAGGCCCTGTTCATTCTCTCCGTTAAAATGGGTAGCAAGATCAATATTTTTGATCTGCTCTCGGAAAGCCAGTAGCTGGCAAAAGCTGAACCTTACGCTTTTGTGTCCAAAGTCTATATGGATACGGCGGGCTCTGTCGCTCTGGGAACTGGAAAAAAACCGGGTTTGATGAAGTGTTCTCATTTCAGCGTCAAACTTACCCCTTATTTAGAACAATTACAAATAATCAGATCTTAATTTGGCGTTTAATCTGTTGGTTCAGAGAGATGAAGGTTTCTGTCCTGCTCACGCCTTCGATGGCCTGGATATCTTTATTGAGTACCTGCATAAGATGTTCATTATCGCGGCAAAGAATCTTCAGGAAAATTGACCAATTTCCCGTGGTGTAGTGGCATTCGATAACCTCGGGAATCTGTGATAGTTGCTTTACCGCCTGTGGATTGCTCACTGCTTTATCCAGGTAAACCCCCACAAAGGCCATGGTCTTATAGCCCAGAACGCGGGGGTCTATCATTAGTTTTGAACCTTCTATCAATCCCGATTTTTCGAGTTTTCTGAGACGCTGATGCACTGCAGCCCCTGTGATACCAATACTGCGGGCAATTTCCAGGATGGGCTTCTTTGCATCTTCCATGAGATATTTTAGAATGGTTTTATCGATACCATCTATGATCACGTTCTCATTAACTACTTTCATTGGGGTTGGTTTTGATTCGCTAAAGTAAGAAATTTGAGGGGAGGATTAATTTCCTACTTCCCCAAAGGGATTATATCCCAGGTATTCGGTCTCTTTTTCTTTAAAGATTATATCGTGCTTCTCGAGTTCTTTCAGAATAGGTTCATAGACTTCTTTGCGGATAGGAAGCTGAACTCCGGGAGTATTGATCTCGCCTTTGAGGATCTTCAGTGCAGCGATAGCTACGGGTAGTCCTACGGTTTTGGCCATGGCAGTTTCAGTTTGATTTTTACCAATATGAACCATGGTCGAATCTATCTGTTTTCGCTCTCCGTTCAATTCATAGCCGAATTTATGGTACATCACGATCATGTCTTTGTCGTCGGGTGCAAGTAGCCATTTTTCCATCAGGATTTTCTGAAGGGCTTGCGCGGGAGTTGCGTTTTTGATCCCGATCTTCTTGTTTGGGTTGAAGAGATCGAGTTCAATCAGCTTTTCCCACATAATATCATCCTGATCGATCTTTAGGTTATGCCGAAGCTTTAATTCCACAGTATTGGTGGGGGAATAGGGCAGGAAGGAGTTCACAAAATCGCGGTAGCTCATGTTTTCTGAATCGTGCATCTGGAAGCTATCGTCGGTCATGCCCAGTTGTACGAACATGTTCCAGGCGCGGCTAAAGCCTACGCGGCGGATGGTGCCACGGTAGAGCGTAAGAATGTCTTCCAGGTCATAGATGCTTTTGTAGTCAAGGGAATTACGATTGGCATATCCTTCGAATTTTCCGTAGCCCGGGACCTCCAGAAATTCGGTTCTTCTGAAGAGACGGTGGTAGGGAATATATTTATATTTGCCTTCTTGTATGAATTCGGCTACACCGCCCTGTCCGGCTACGACTACGTTACGTGGATTCCAGGTAAACTTGTAATTCCACAAATTGGTGTCACTTTCCGGAGCTACGAGTCCGCCGGTAAACGATTCAAATAAGAGCATTTTTCCGCCTTGCTCCCTTATACGGTCAATTACCTGCATGGCGCTCATATGGTCAATGCCCGGATCGACACCGATCTCGTTCATGAAAACGAGATTGTGCTCTTTTACCTCGGGATCCAGGGCTTTCATTTCTTTACTTATGTAGGAGGCGGTGACCATATTTTTCCGGAAGCGAACGCAGTCACGGGCCACCTCAATATGAAACCTGGCAGGAAGCATGGAGATCACAATGTCCGCCTGCTGAATCGCTTTTTCCCTGCTTTCCTTATTAAAGACATCGAGGGAAATAGCCTCGCAGCGGGGATGGTCATGAGCAGCTTTTCGGGCATTTTCCAGATCTATATCTCCGATTTTCAGGAATATATCCTCTTCTTCAGATTGATTTAACAAATGTTGAATAAGCACAGCAGTGGATTTTCCTGCGCCCACGATAAGAATTTCTTTCATAAAATAAGTTAATTTTGTGTAGTCGTTAACGAATGTATTAAAACTTAGGATCAAAAAAAATTAATAGATGCAGCGCAGATTTTTGGTTACCGGAGCAGTATTGGGACTTTTAGCAGTAATTATAGGAGCCTTTGCGGCTCACGGCCTTAAACCTTTGCTGGACAGGGCGGCTATTGAATCCTTTGAGACAGGGGTGAGGTACCAGATGTACCATGCGCTCTTACTGCTGTTCCTGGGAGGTTTCGGCCTTCTTTCCGCCAAAGGTGAAAAGATTATTTTTTATCTGCTTCTTGCCGGCGTCATTCTATTTTCGGGCTCCATCTATGCCCTCTCTACTAATTCTCTTACCCCAGTAGATTTTCGGAAAATCGCACTTTTAACCCCTCTTGGAGGCACCCTTATGATTATCGCCTGGACGTATATAGTGGTGGAGTTCTATAAGTTAAAAAAGAAATAAAATAAAAGAGTTTAAAGGTTTATCTCTTTAAGATTTATAATTTTGTTCATCTAAACAAAACCACACATCTTTAATTTTATGTTCGCAAACACCCAAATTACGAAAACGATTTCGTTAGAGGATTACGGGATCAAAGACGCAATAGTACGCTATCAGTTAAGTCCAGAAAAGCTACACGAGATCACTTTGGAAAAGAAACAAGGTGTTGAAGCAGAATCGGGAGCCTTGGCGGTAAACACCGGGAAATTTACCGGAAGGGCGCCAAAAGACCGCTTCATCGTAAAAGATGATATCACTCGCGACAAAGTCTGGTGGGGAGATATCAATATCCCGTTTGAAGAAGAAAAATTCGATCAGCTTTATAAAAAAGTAACTGAATATTTATCGGGGAAAGAAGTTTTTGCAAGGGATGCCTATGCCTGTGCAGATGAAGATTACAGGCTCAATATTAGGGTGATCAATGAATATCCCTGGTCTAATATGTTTGCCAATAACATGTTCTTAAGACCCGATGAAGAAGCGCTTGAAAATTTCAAAGAAGACTGGCTAATTGTAAATGCGCCTGGATTTCATGCAGACCCTGAAGTGGACGGCACACGCCAGGAGAATTTTGCGATCCTAAACTTCAGTAAAAAAATTGTTCTGATAGGTGGCACCGGTTATACCGGTGAGATCAAAAAAGGTATTTTCTCTGCACTCAACTTTATCTTGCCTGTCGATCGCGATACCCTTCCTATGCACTGTTCGGCCAACGTCGGGAAAGACGGAGATACTGCCATTTTCTTCGGATTATCGGGAACCGGGAAAACCACGCTTTCTGCCGATCCTGAGCGGGAGTTGATAGGCGATGATGAGCATGGTTGGACTGCCGGCAACAATATCTTTAATTTTGAAGGCGGTTGTTATGCGAAGGTGATCAACCTGACCGAAGAAAACGAGCCGGATATCTTTAATGCCATTCAACCAGGAGCCATCCTGGAAAACGTAGTGATGGATGAAGAGGGAAATGTCGATTTTGAAGATACTTCGATTACCCCTAACACGCGCGTTAGTTATCCCATTCATCACATCAACAATATCAGGGAACCATCTATAGGGCAGAATCCGAAGAATATTTTCTTCCTTACGGCTGATGCTTTTGGAGTTTTACCTCCTATCAGTAAACTTAACCCGGGGCAGGCGGCCTACCACTTTATTAGCGGCTATACTGCTAAGGTGGCGGGAACCGAGGCTGGAATTGATGAACCGCAACCCAGTTTTTCGGCTTGTTTCGGGGCACCTTTTATGCCGCTGCATCCTACAAAGTATGCTGAAATGCTGAGTGCCAAGATGAAAGCTGCCAATGTAAATGTTTGGCTGGTAAATACCGGCTGGACCGGCGGACCCTATGGAACCGGTAGCAGGATGAAGCTGAAGTACACCCGTGCAATGATTACCGCTGCCCTTGTAGGAAAGCTCGATAAAGTAGAATACAAGACTCATAGCATCTTTGGTCTGAAAATGCCTGTTTCCTGCGAAGGAGTTCCTTCAGAAGTGCTTGATCCCCGGGAAACCTGGGATGATAAAGAAGCTTATGATGCCAAGGCGAAAGTATTGGCTGAGACGTTCAGAAGAAATTTCGAACAATATGAAGAGAATGCTAATGAGGAGATCATTAACGGGGGTCCAATTTCTTAGCAGTTCAGTTTTTTTAATTAGTTGATAAAAAAAATCCGGTGTTTCGAAAAGCACCGGATTTTTCATTCAAAATAAACGGAAGGTAATTACTTCTTGTTCGCTTCTAAAATATATTTGCTCAGAGCCATAGTCATTGAGGGCGTCTCGGCTGTTGGGGCCTTGATATTCACCGTAAGGCCATGTTCTTTTGCTGCTTTGATGGTAGTATTACCGAAAACCGCGATTCTCGTGTTTCTTTGTTCAAAATCGGGAAAGTTCTCAAATAGGGATTTGATCCCGCTTGGGCTAAAGAAAACAAGAATGTCATAGGTTACATCCCGCAGGTGAGAAAGATCACTCACCACGGTGCGATAAAAAGTAGCCTTTTTCCATTCAACTCCCAGTTTATTAAGGGTTCTTGGAACATCTGGCTTCAGCATATCTGATGAAGGTAAAAGGAACTTCTCATTTTTATACTTCTTGATAAGAGGAGAAAGGTCAGCAAAGGTTCTTTTGCCAACGTAAATCTTTCTTTTCCTGTATACCACATACTTTTGGAGGTAATAAGCCACTGCTTCACTCAAACAAAAGTATTTCAAGGTGTCGGGCACCTTGTAGCGCATTTCTTCTGCAATTCTGAAAAAATGATCCACTGCATTCCGGCTGGTAAGGATAATAGCAGTGTAATTAGTGAAATCTACTTTCTGTTGTCTTACTTCTTTAGAAGAAACTCCTTCGACATGAATGAAGGGGATGAAATCAATTTTTACCCGTTGCTTTTCTTCCAGCTCAAAATAAGGAGAGTTCTCTATTTTTGGCTCTGGCTGAGAAACCAAAATTGTTTTCACTTTCATATATCAATACTTTTATGTGGTCCTTTTTTTAAGTTGTAATAAGCTTGTACAAAATAATATAAGGGGCAATTTCGAGAGCGCAAAGGTACAAAATAAAATAGAACCAATTGCCGAGAATAAGGTTTTGATTTTGTCTGTAAATAACGATAAGACTTAGCAGGTTTGCCAGCAAAACAAAGCCCATGCCCACATACAAAATGCCGTTGGTAGGGGTTACGGCATACACCAAAATTACGGAAAAAATCAATAGGATAAGCGATATAAAATTGCGGTGACTCAACTTTTGGAATAAATAATAATCTATCGTGTCATCCAGATCGAAAATATTGGCGAAGATCTTTTCAATGCTGAACTTTAAAAGGACAAAGCAGGTATACGCTGTAAAAATCCTGATGAAAAGAATGCCCGGCGAGAGGTTTTCATGCCTGGAGAAAAACCGGAACAGGATGAACAAAAACAACGAAACAGAAATAGCATTCACCAGGAACATTAATATGTTAAAAGGATGAAAAGCATTATTCTCTTTTCCTTTGAACACCATAAATTTGTTGGAAGTTAGCAGAGAGGTGAATTCCTCGTAACGCTGTGGGTAAACGCTTTTTACGATCACCAGTAGTAGGATGGCTGTTAGCAAGATCAGGGTGATCCAATCTAAAGAATCTACATGTCGTTCAATGGCTTGCAAGCAGAAATTTTTTTTACAAATGTATAATTAATTGCCAGTAAAACTTAGCTGTTAAAGCAAAGAAAGCATTATTTAAAATCCCTACATTTGTGCAAAATTCAGCAGAATGGTGAATGGGATAATTATTATACCCACCTATAATGAAATTGAAAATATTGAGCGGCTCGTAAGGAACGTTTTTTCTTTACAAGGCAGGTTTCATATTCTGGTGGTAGATGATAATTCTCCTGATGGCACGGCCGACAGGGTGAGAACGCTGCAGGCTGAATTTCGCGATCGCCTTTTTATCGAGGAACGAGAAGGGAAAATGGGGCTGGGTACGGCCTATATCCATGGCTTTAAATGGGCCCTGAAAAAAGATTATGATTATATCTTTGAGATGGACGCCGATTTTAGCCATAATCCCAATGATCTTATCCGGCTTTACAACACCTGCAAAAGAGATGAAGCTGATATGGCCATCGGGTCGCGGTACGTAACCGGAGTCAACGTGATCAACTGGCCCATGAATCGGGTGTTGATGTCTTGGCTGGCCTCAAAGTACGTGAAATTCATCACTGGGATGGAAATCCATGATACCACTGCCGGATTTGTGTGTTACAAAAAGGAAGTGCTTGAAAAAATAAATCTTGACAAGATCCAGTTTGTAGGCTATGCCTTTCAAATTGAAATGAAATTCAAGGCTTATTTATTGAAATTCAGGATTGCAGAGGTGCCGGTGATCTTTACTGACAGAACACGGGGCACTTCAAAAATGAGTGGCTCCATTATTTCGGAAGCTGCTTTTGGGGTAATAAAAATGAAGATAAAAAGTCTTTTTAATAGGATGAGATTGCAATGAAACAGGTTTTAATTAAGAATGCGAAGATAGTAAACGAGGGGAAAATTTTTGAAGGTGATGTTTCTATTGAGGATGGAATAATTGTAGAAATTGCCGAAAGTATCAGCGCCAAATCTCCCAATGTAAATATTTATGATGCCGAGGGAACTTACCTGTTACCGGGGCTCATTGATGACCAGGTTCACTTCAGGGAGCCGGGGCTTACTCATAAGGAAACTATAGAAGGCGGTTCGCGGGCCGCGGTTGCCGGAGGGATCACGTCATTTATAGAGATGCCAAATACCCTTCCGCAGACAACTACCATAGAACATTTGGAGGAAAAATTCAGGATGGCTGCGGAATCATCTTATGCCAATTATTCCTTTATGTTTGGCGGAACCAACGATAACCTTGAGGAGATCCTGAAAGTAGACCCTAAGACCACTGCGGCCTTAAAGCTATTCCTTGGTTCTTCTACGGGAAATATGCTGGTTGATGACGAGAAGACCCTGGAGAAAATTTTCTCAAAATCGCCTTTGCTTATCTGTGCACATTGCGAAGATGAAGAAACTATTCAGAAGAATCTCGCCGAATGTGTAGAGCGATATGGTGATGATATTCCTATTGAACTTCACCCGAAGATAAGGAGCGCCGAAGCCTGTTACAAATCATCCTCAAAAGCGGTGGCTCTGGCTAAAAAGACCGGTGCCAGGCTACATGTATTTCACCTTTCCACTGCCAAAGAAATAGGGCTTTTCAGCAATAAGAAGCCGCTTAAGGACAAAAAGATCACGGCAGAAGTCTGTATTCACCATCTTTGGTTCAATGATTCAGATTATGCGGAAAAAGGGACCTTTATTAAATGGAATCCTGCGGTAAAGACCAAAGAAGATCAGGAGGCTCTTCTGCAGGGATTGCTCGACAATCATATTGATGTGATTGCTACCGATCATGCCCCGCATACAAAACAGGAGAAGAAAAATGTGTATACCAAGGCGCCCAGTGGCGGGCCGTTGGTTCAACATGCCCTGCCGGCCTTGCTTCAGATGTATCATCAGGAAAAGATAAGTCTTGAGAAGATCGTAGAGAAAATGTGTCACAATCCGGCGATTCTTTTCCAGATCAAAGACCGCGGATTCATCAGGGAAGGCTATAAGGCCGATCTTGTGCTGGTAGATCTCAATGCGCCATGGGCCGTGCAGCCAAGCAATATTCTCTACAAATGTGGATGGTCTCCTTTTGAAGGGACTACTTTCAAGTCGCGGGTGACTCATACCTTTGTGAATGGGAACCTCGTTTACAAGAATTTTAAAGTTCAGCCTTTTGCTAAAGTTGCTGAGCGCTTAAGCTTTGACAGATAAATGAAAAAAGTAGTCGTCTTATTTCTGCTGATAGGTATTGTGTTTTCTTCTTGCCAGAATGTGAAGCACGCCGAGAAGCCACAGGATCTTATTCCTGAAGATAAGATGGTCGACATCATTACCGATCTCTCGGTCGTGGGTGCGGCAAGGAACTACAATCAGACCCTTTTCAATAATACCGGCCTGGACCCTGAAAAATTCGTCTATGATAAGTACGGAATCGACAGTTTACAGCTTAAGCGCAGCAATGATTATTATGCCGATAACTACACCACCTACGAAAGGATCTATGAGTCGGTAAAAGACAGGCTGGAAGACCTGAAAGAGAAAACGGATTCCCTATATGAACTCGATGTAAAAAGGAAAGATTCCATTGCTCAGCAAAAGATGAAAAAGGGCGATTCAACTATGGTAGATACGGTTAAGAGCAGAAGGCGCCGGCCATTGATAGCAAAGCCTTTGGTGCGTGGGGATAGTGTGGTGGTTCCGAGAGTAGATTAGTTTTTCCTGTTTAGTGTTCCTTCCTGTATATTTTTCCTGTTTCTGAAATCACTTCAGCAATGGGAGTGAATTGAAAACCCAGTTCATTCCTGATCTTTTCACTGCTGTACCGGGCATCTTCATAAAGAGTAGAGGCTGAATGCCTCGTGAATTGCTGCTTAACGCCGAAGGGAGCGCCCAGCCGTTGGAGTACCCATGCGATTTTGATCATCCATTTTTTGATAAGTCTGGATGGTCTTGGCCTGTTGATGGAGTCGGCTATTTTTGAAAATAGTTTTTTAAAGCTAAGATTTTCGGCAACCAGGATGTATTTTTCATTTTTAATATCAGAAGCCATCAGGAGTTTCATGGCTTTCACAACATCCCGCACTCCTACAAAACCTGTTACTTTAGGGAAATAGAATTTGAGGCCTTTATCGATTCTTGTGAATGCCCGGCTGCTACCTTCATTCCAGAAACCCGCGCCCAGAATAACGCCTGGATTCACGATCACAACGTCCAGCCCTTCCTGAGAGCCTCGCCAAACCTCTATTTCGGCCCCATATTTCGTGATGGCATAATCAGAATGGTTTTCTTCGGGGTTCCAGAGGTTATCTTCCTCGATAATCTTTCCTTTTACCGGCTTTCCGAGACTCGCGACACTGCTCACATAGCAAAGTTTCTCGATCTTCTCTTTAATACACAGGTTTACCACATTGGCGGTTCCTTTAATATTGACCCTTCTCATCACCTTTTCGTGTCCCGCTCCCATAGAAACAAATGCTGCACAGTGGTAAACCCGGGTGATATTTTCAAAGGCTGAGGTAAGGGCCGGGATTTCCGTAATATCGGCTTCGGTCCATTCTATGGAATTAAAAAGTTCTTCAGCATTTTTCTCGTCAGTATAATAGGAGAAGACTTTTTTTACTGCCTCTAGATCGCTGTTTTTTCTATGGATGGCCCGCACCTTCTCTCCCGATTTCGCAAGATCGAAGAGTAAATGTGAACCA
>JBAWAB010000426.1:0-3304 GCA_049589035.1 Salegentibacter sp. | reverse complement strand
TCTTTTCGTCAAGCACTTTGGCAATATCCTCTACCAGCCGGTGCACTATAGGCTTCCCGGCAATGGGGATCAAAGGTTTTGGAACAGTTAAGGTATGTGGACGAAGACGCGAACCGCGACCTGCCATGGGTACAATAATTTTCATTTCAATTTTTTAAATTAATTCTTATTTGTGTCCTGTACTTCCAAATCCTCCGGCTCCACGGGAAGTTTCACCAAGGATCTCTACTTCTTTCCAGGAAATATGTTCATGTTTAGCAATGACCATCTGGGCAATTCTTTCCCCGCTGTTCACCACATATTCTTCGTTGGATAAATTTACAAGTATCACGCCTATTTCTCCGCGATAATCAGCATCAATTGTACCGGGCGCATTAAGAACCGTGATCCCTTTTTTTGCAGCGAGACCGCTTCTTGGTCTAACCTGGGCTTCAAAGCCTAAAGGTAATTCTATAAAAAGTCCGGTTTTCACGATGGCTCTTTCCAATGGTTTCAGAGTAATGGATTCTTCCAGGTTAGCCCTAAGATCCATTCCTGCTGAAAAATCTGTTTCATAATTCGGCAAGTTGTGTGCCGACTTGTTTATAATTTTCACGTCCATAGGTTAAGAATGTATAATTTTAAGAATGTCATCTTTTTCATAAAAGTAGACTATCCCCATAAATAATAATAATAACGGGATTCCAACGAAATAATTTCCGCGGAAAACATAAAATGAGAGAATAGAGAATAGGATAGATACGAAAAGATAGCCTCCTATTTTTTTCATATTGTAGGGAATAGGATAATGCTTTTGGCCAAAATAGAAGGAAAGTACCATCATTAGGCCGTATGCAGCAAGAGTCGCAATCGCAGAACCGGTATACCCAATAACAGGTATTAAAATAACATTCAGAATAATGGTGAGAAGCGCTCCCGCCAAAGAGATATATCCGCCGAATTTTGTTCTATCGGTGATCTTATACCAAACCGAAAGATTGTGATAAATCCCGAGGAAAAGGTTTGCCAGCAATATAAGAGGTACAATTTCCATCGCTCTCCAATAAGAATCATCCTGAATTAAAATGACCTTTAAAAGATCGGCGAAAACAATTACCGACAGTAAGATGATAGCGCCAAATACCACAAAATAATTCGTGATTTGGGCGTAGGTTTTCTGTGCATTTTTAGATTCCGCATGGCTAAAAAAGAAAGGTTCTATCCCAAGACGAAAGGCCGTTGCAAACAAGGTCATGAATAACGCCAGTTTATAACAGGCCGAATACGCTCCAATTTCAGACCTTGCAATATTCTGTGGTAGCAGGTAATCGAGCATGATCCTGTCAAAAACTTCATTAACAGAAAATGCAACCCCGGCAATAAGAACAGGAAACGCATATTTCATCATTTTCTTCCATAAAGCGGAATTAAAACTAAACTGTATCCGGAAATAGAACGGCAACATCATAAGCAATGTCAACCCGCTGGCTATTAAATTGGAGATGAATACATAACTTATTTTAAAATCGGGGACATAGATAGCTTGAAATAGCTTGTTTGTTTTGGCAAGGTCTTCCAGGTATAACAGAAAAAAGACGTTTAGTCCCAGGTTAACAGCCACGTTTATCATCTTGATTATGGCGTATCGCATGGGTTTCTCTGAAGCCCTGAGCCAGGCGAAAGGAATAATGACCAATGCATCCAGCAATAAGATCCAGATCGCCAGCTGAATATACTTTAAGGGGATACCGGTGACAGCCGCTATAAAATTTTTAGTAAAGAAAGCAATGACAAAAAATAAAACTGATGAAATCACCAGGGACCAGCCTGAGGTGCTTAGCACATCTGTTTTGTTCTCCTTTTTGTTATAAAACCTGAAAAATGCGGTCTCCATTCCATAGGCCAGAACCACATTGAACAGAACGAAATAAGCAAAGATCACCGAAATTTCACCATACTCTTCGGTAGGTAAAACTTTGGTGTATAATGGAACCAGTAAGAAACTGAGCATCTTTGGCAGCACAGTTGCCAGTCCATAAATAAATGTTTGCTGAAAGAGTTTCTTAAAGGTACTCAACAGGAGTGGATGGGTTTATTACAAATATCTGAATAAATCAGAATTATAAAAGTTTTAGCCTTAATCCTTTTCCACAATTCCTGTTAGCTTATAGTATTTGATTTGATCATTCTGAGAAAAAACCAGGATAGCTTCATCGTCATCAATCTTAGCAGGCGCTTTCTCCGGCTTCTGAGGAGCCTTATTGCCGTATTCACCTTCGGGCTTTTCACTCATGTTGTAATCTGAACCGCCCATGCTGAAATTCGCTACATAAAGGCTCTGCCTATCTTCATCTTGTTTTAGATCTGATTTCATCCCTCTAAAATATACGCTGTTCAGTTCAACACGATTATCCTGGATAGCCGCAACCGGAATAAAGAGTTTTAGTCCATCATCGGTATTCTGGTAATACACCTGCTGAAACTGCGCAGGAGCGCGTTCCTGAAGTTCTTTGTTACTTCCGCAGCCCGTAACAAGGCTGAAGATCAAAATGCCGCTAAAAAGTAAATACAGGTTCTTCATAATTGATAAGCTTAGTTATTTTAAAGGTACAAAAACAAAGCACATGCCAAATAAAAAACCCGCAAGCTTTCGTTACGGGTTTTTAAACTCTCTGCCCTCAACATTTAATCGGGGCAAAATTATTTTTAATTGCTCAAAGCCTCGGCTCCACCAACAATCTCAAGGATCTCGTTGGTAATAGAAGCCTGACGCGCCTTGTTGTATGAAAGCTTAAGGTCGTCCCTAAGTTCGGTTGCATTCTCTGTCGCCTTGTGCATGGCCGTCATACGAGCGCCGTGCTCTGATGCGAAGGAGTCCCGAAGAGCCTTGTATAGCTGCATTTTAAGAGACTTGGGAATAAGATCTTTTACAATGGCAAGCTTGGAAGGTTCAAAGATATAATCAAGCTGAACATTCTTTTTCTCCTCGCTCTCAAATTGCTCGATAGGAAGAAACTGTTCCTTTTTCACTATCTGTGTAGCGGCATTTTTGAAATGGTTGTAAACCAATACGATCTTATCGTATTTTCCGTCGACAAAAGCCTGCATAAGATCTTCAGCGATCACTGCAACCTTGTCGAAAGTAAGATCATCAAAAATATCATTATCGTTGCCGTAGATGTCAAAAGTTTTGGATAAGATATCGTTGGCCTTTTTTCCCAGGGTCAGCAATTCAATATTCTTAGCCTGATATTCATCCTGCTGAAGTTGCTTGACAGCCTTAATGATATTGGTGTTAAACGCACCGGCCAAACCTTTATTGGAA
>JBAWAB010000425.1:0-3074 GCA_049589035.1 Salegentibacter sp. | reverse complement strand
GCTATAAAGCATGAAATACGCATGAGCCTTGTGGGCGATTGATCTGCAATTTTTCCCCAAAAAGGACTGCTAAGCACATTCGCCAGGCCGTTGACTATAATGAGGTAGCCCAGAAGGTTCCAGCTGGTGTTACTGATATCCTTTGCGATGAGCACATAAAAAGGCTGCAGCAAAGGAACTGCCATGAGCAAAGCCCTGGTAAAGAGGAAATTCCGGAAATTACTTTCATCCCTGATAAGACTCCAGCCGGCTTTCACTTCTTCAAGCGGATTTCTGCCTCCGCTGGTGGCGCCCTTTTCCTCTTTGATCATTGAAAAAGTAAGGGCAGCAAGAAACCACAGCAAGGAAGCCGCCAGGAACATACCGCCATAAATCGAAGTATTACTCTCTCCCCTGATCACAAAAACTAAAACAGCTCCCGCGACAAGACTAAGAATTCCACCGAAAGTAGATCGGTAGCTGAGCATCTGTCCGCGGGTATTTTTGGGAATGGTCTTGGCGGTAACATCTTTAAATGCTACGGAAGCCACTCCACTGGCCACGCTAAAGATCGCCAGGAGAATCAAAATTAGTATGGGAAGAAAAGAACCAGAATTGAAAAAGACCAGTAAGCCTCCCGCGAGCCAGCAAAACGCCTGAACAATGGCTGAAATTACCCAGAATTTTTTTCTGATACTGAAAGCCCGGATCTTTCCGGAAACGGCGAGCTGCGGCAAAAGTGAACCGGCATCCTTAATTGGTACCAAGGCCCCAATCAATGCCGGAGAAGCCCCAAAAAAACTCAGCATCCATGGCAAGGTGAGCTTGGGACTTACGATCTTCTCCGCTAGTTTGGACAGGCTGCCATTCAGGACATTAAGAGTGAAGTTCCTGGGAACATTGGTGCAGGCTTTTTTAGGAATTGCTTTACAGGCCCGGGGTTCGTCCTCATGCGTAAGAAAATCGTAAAATTGTTCGTCTAATTTCTGCATTCTTGCTGTTTAATACCAACTGTAATAAAATTAAACATTCTCTGGAAATTTCTTGTTGCAGAAAAGAAATCTTCCGTAGAAAACACGCATCCTATTCTGTCTCTTCATGCTCCTTTAGATCTTTCCGCAGATCGAGTTTCCGAAAAGCGGGAGAAATAAAGCCGGTGATAAGGACGGTGAGCAGGGTCATGCTTCCTCCAAAAACAACTGCGGTGACAGTGCCCATCAGCTTTGCCGTAAGCCCGCTTTCGAAAGCACCAAGTTCGTTGGAAGAACCCACAAACATGGAGTTCACCGAAGAAACCCTGCCTCGCATATGATCTGGCGTACGCAGTTGCAGAATTGTTTGTCTTATGATCATGGAAATGCCGTCGGTCACTCCACTCAGAAACAGCGCAAGAACGCTTATCCAGAACCATTTAGAAATTCCGAAGAGAATAATGCTGAGGCCGAAACCGAAGACCGCGACCAGTAATTTCATACCGGCTTTTTTGTTAAGCGGATAATGCGCAGAGGTGAACATAATAAGCACTGCCCCTACTGCCGGTGCTGCCCTGAGTATCCCAAAACCCTGAGGTCCAACTTTTAATATATCTTGCGCGAAAATCGGTAACAAGGCTACCGCTCCTCCAAAGAGTACCGCGAACATATCGAGCGCGATCGCACCCAGAATGATCTTTGTATTGAAAACGTACTGCACGCCCTCCTTCAAACTTTTCATCACAGGTTCCCCAATCTTGGGATTCAGGATAGGTTTTTTCGGAATTTGAATGAGTGCCATTAAGGCGATCAAGGCAAAACCGAAGATAAGGCACATGGACCAGTGTACGCCGATCCAGTGTATACTGAAGCCCGCCAGGGCAGGTCCCAACACAGCGCCTAGTTGCCAAACCGAACTGTTCCAGGTTGCGGCATTGGGATAGATCTTCTTTGGAACGATCAATGCCAGCAGGGAAAAATTAGTAGGACCAAGAAAAGCTCTGACGATACCGCCCAGAAAGACCAGGAAATATATAGAATAAAGAATGATATGTTGAGAAAATCCGGCCACCATTACCGGCCAGGTTAGTAAAAACAATCCCAAACTTATCACCGAAAAGCCCAGAAGACATTTCAGCAACAAACCTTTCTTTTCTTTCTGGTCGACAATATGCCCGGCAAAGAGGGCCAGGGAGACAGCCGGAATTACCTCCATAAGGCCTATGATACCCAGGGAAAGTGGATCTTTAGTGAGATTATACACTTCCCATTCGATCACAATAAACTGCATGGTCCTCGCAAAGACAAAGGCGAAGCGCACCAGCAAAAAAGTCCTGAATTCCCGGTAACGCAGGGAGGCGTAAGGGTCAGTTTTCGGCATATCGAAATTAGATAAAAAAGCAGTGTTCTTCTGCTATGCCCAAAGGTAATAAGTTTTCGACGGAAAAACAGAGGCTCAAAAACCGCAAAACCGCCCCTGCAGCGTTTTTTCAGAAGAATTTTCTAAATTGAAGATCTAAACTATACAAAAATGAAGAACCTCTACTTTGCACTTTCTTTTGTTTTTACATTCATCGCGGTTCATGCCCAGACCGTGCTTCAGCCGGATCAGGTTTTTGATGGAAATGAAATTCACAAAAACTGGATCGTGATCGTGCGCCAAAACAGGATAAGTTACGCAGGGCCTGCCGAAAATGCTCAAATTCCGAAAGATGCTGAGTATATCATTCTAAGGGAAAAAACCCTGATGCCCGGCCTTATCGAAGGCCATTCTCATCTCTTCCTCCATCCGTACAACGAGACGGGCTGGAACGATCAGGTTCTAAAAGAATCTCCGGTAGAGCGTGCTATCAGGGCGACTGTATATGCAAAGAACTCCCTTTTGGCCGGAATCACGACCATGAGAGATCTGGGAACGGAAGGCGCGGGTTATAGCGATGTTTATCTTAAAAAGACCATTCAGGAGGGCATTATTCCCGGACCCCGGCTTATCGTAGTAGGTCCCGCCATTGTAGCCACCGGAGCCTATGGTCCCAAAGGCTTCTATGACGCCGTAAAGGTTCCCCTGGGTGCCGAAGAAGTGAGCGGGAAAGAAGAAGCCATAAGAACAGTGCGCCGGCAGAT
>JBAWAB010000424.1:0-6992 GCA_049589035.1 Salegentibacter sp. | reverse complement strand
CTGAAAACTAAATATTTAGCGGTATCTTAACATGCATTCCCGCAGCCCTTCAAATCTTCCTGGAACTTTTCAGTAGTACATTAACCCTTAAAAATATACTTCTATGAGATCCCTAATTTTCTGTTTTCTACTGGTCCCGTTCCTGGCCTTATCTCAGAACGACAATAATCAAAACAACACCAATTCAGACAATTCTCAACAGGAATACCTGCTGGTGAACACACAGTATTTTTCTCCAAAAGCTGATAAGATGACCGAGTTCATGGATGGGCTCAAAGCGCATAACTCTAAATTCCATTCAGAAGGTGGTTTGGGAGTACGCATTTACAACGTGTTGAACGGAGACGAAAATCATCGCTTTGTGGCGGTCATGGGGCCTTTCAAATGGAGCGAAATGGACAAGGTGAAGTCGGATACCTGGAAAGAACATCAGCAGGATTGGTATAACAATGTGGCGCCGTATTTGGCCAACGAAGGAGCTAATACCTTCTGGCGCTTTCACAACGATCTTTCTAATTTTCCACCCAATTTTGATATTAATAAGCTGGAGATCACCACTTACGATGTAGCACGAATGCAAGGAGATAAAATGCAGGAAGTTTTGAAGAAGGCCGTTGATGTTATGAAGCAAAAATATCCCGAGCTGCCCTTCGGAATCTACACCAACGAATTTTCTTCAACCAAGGAAGGTCGCGATATGGCCATCGCTTATTTCTTCAACGATTTCAAATGGCTTTCTGACGATCCTGCGTTCAAGAAAAATTACGAGGAAGTGAACGGCCAGGGCAGTTTTGATCAATTCAGAAGCGATTGGCAGGAGGTTACCAATGGCAGCCAAAGTGAGATCTGGATCTTCAATTCGGCCTTGAGCGGCATTGGCAGCCAGGTCACTACCGGAAGTCTTTTTCAGAAAAAATAAACTATAACTAGCCAACCATCGCTGAAGACCCGCATTCAATTTCGGGTCTTCAGCATTTTTAAGAGCTTTGTGTATCCCCAAAACAGGTTCAACTTAACTAAAACTTAAGATAAAGCGAGCTTAAGAAGCTGCAAAAATCCTTAACTTAACATAGTTTTCGGCGCAGCCAAGGTAATAGCCAACACCCGGAAATCAACTGTAACTAACAATCTATCCAACCAAAAAAATCAGCAGCATGCAGCACCAAATAACCGCCGGAATCTTCGACATGGACGGTGTGATCACCAAGACCGCGAAACTACACGCCCGGGCATGGAAACAAATGTTTGATGACTACAATGAAGAGCGCAGGCTGGAAGGTCATAAGACTTTTCAACCATTTTCAATAGAAGAAGACTACCCGAAATATGTTGACGGCATTCCCCGCTATGAAGGAGTGCGGGAATTCCTGAAATCACGGCAGCTGGACCTGCCTTATGGGGAGCCCGATGATTCTCCCGAGATGGAAACCCTTTGCGGGTTGGGCAATCAGAAGAACAAGGTCTTTCTGAAGATCCTGAAAGATGAAGGATCGGAGGTATTCAGTGAAAATGTTGAGCAGATAAGGAACTGGAAGGAACAAGGGCTAAGAACGGCCATTATCTCTTCCAGCAAAAACTGCGGCGAGATTATTCAAAGTATGGGACTGCGGGAATTATTTGAAGTACGCATTGACGGCGTGGACTCGGCAAAGCAAAATATAAAAGGAAAACCTGCACCAGACATTTTCCTGGAAGCAGCCAGGCGGCTGGGAGTTTCCCCATCCCACACGATGATCGTAGAAGACGCCATGGCCGGTGTAGAAGCGGGACACAAAGGAAATTTTGGCCTGGTGGTGGGAATCATCAGTGGTGCTTCAAAGGAAGAACTTCTGCAAGCCGGGGCCGATATGGCGGTTAAAAATCTGCAGGAGGTCCAGATAGGAGTAAAACGCCGGCACGCTCCCGCAGAGCTCCCTTCAGCTATGGAGAATATTGAAACGCTACAGGCGAAATTCGATAAAAAAAAGCCTCTCTTCTTTCTCGATTTTGACGGTACCCTGGCGCCCATCGTAGAACGACATGAAGATGCAGGCATGGACGACCGTATGAGAGAACTTGTTGGAAAACTTGCTTCAGAATATTCCATTGCGGTAATAAGTGGCCGCGGACTAAGTGACGTAAAGGAAAAAGTAGGGCTGGAAAATATTTATTACGCCGGAAGCCATGGCTTCGAGATCTCGGGCCCCGGAAATTTCTCCAAAGACAATGAAGAGGCTCAGCAGGTCTTGCCGGTATTCGAAAGATTAGAACCCATACTGAAGGGAAAACTGGCACATATTGAAGGCATCCGTTTTGAACGTAAGAAATTCACACTGGCCATCCATTACCGACAGGTGAAAGAGGAACAGCAGAGCCAGGTTCATCTTATCGTGGAGAAAGTGCTGCAGGATGAGAACCAGGTGATCAAAGGGGAAGGAAAAAAAGTGATCGAAATAAGGCCAAATATCGACTGGGACAAGGGAAAAGCCGTGGAAATGCTCAAGACGAAAATCGACCCGGAAGAAAAAGACCCCTTCGCCGTATATATAGGAGATGATGTTACCGATGAAGATGCATTTGAAGCGCTTCAAAACGGGATTGGCATCCTCGTGGGTGACCACGGCCATGAAACCTATGCCAATTATTCTTTGAAAAGCGTAGATGAAGTAAAAGAATTTTTAGCGCGATTAGTATGACAAAATGGACACCTGGAAACTTCTTTATTCAGAATATAAGCCGGAGGAAGAGCTGCTTCGGGAAGCGCTCTGCACCACCGGGAACGGCTATTTTGCCAGTCGCGGCGCGTGGGAAGGAAGCCCCGGCGGCGACAAACATTATCATGGCACTTATCTGGCCGGCGGCTACAACAGGCTGGAAACAAAGATTGCCGGAAGATTAATCGAAAATGAAGACCTGGTAAACTGGCCCGACTGGACAGTTTTGAAGCTGAAACCCGAAACCGGTACCTGGTTAGATCCCGATGAAAGCAAGCTCCTGGAGTATGAGGAAGAACTCAACCTGAAAGAAGGCATGCTGAGCCGCAGGCTGTTGTTTGAAGATGAAGAACAGCGACAAACGGAGATCATCAGCCGAAGGATGGTGTGCATGAACAACAAGCACCTGGCGGCCATTGAATGGCGTGTAGTTCCGAAAAACTGGTCTGGAAAAGTGGTGATCCATTCCGCTTTAGATGGCAGCGTACTCAACACAGGGGTAAAGCGCTACCGCGACCTCAGCCACAAACATCTTAAAAAGCTGGATCTGGGAGGCTTTAAAGAAGACTGTATTTTCCTAAAGGTAATGTCCAGCCAGTCTGAGATCGTCATGGCGCAGGCTGCCCGCACCAGGGTTCATCTTGGTTCCTACGATTCTCACATAGACAGGCAGACGATACAGCAAGAAGAATATATTGCCCAGGAACTCACTTTTGAGGCTGAAGAAAACAAGGAGATCAGAATTGAGAAAATCCTCGCCCTTTATACTTCCCGGGATTACGCGATTTCTGAACCCCTTCTGGCTGCAAAAAAAGAGGTGAGGCGGATTGAGAGTTTCGAGGAATTGTACCGCGGACATTGTAATTCGTGGAAAGAGATCTGGGAAGAAAGTGATGTGATCCTCAAAGCCGATGAGGAAGAAGATCAACTGCTTCTGCGCCTGCACATCTTTCACCTGCTGCAGACCTATTCTTTCAACAGTATCGATTTGGACGTCGCCATTCCCGCCAGGGGCTGGCACGGGGAAGCCTACCGCGGCCATATTTTCTGGGATGAACTATTTATTTTCCCTTTATTCACGATCAGGACTCCCGAGCTTACCCGTTCCCTGCTCATGTACCGTTACCGACGCTTACCCGAAGCCAGGTACGCCGCCTGTGAATCTGGCTATAAAGGCGCGATGTTTCCGTGGCAAAGCGCCAGCAATGGCCGCGAAGAGAGCCAGGTGATCCACCTGAATCCGCAATCGGGCAACTGGGTTCCCGATGACACTTACCTCCAGCGGCACGTGAATGCCGCGATTGCCTATAACACCTGGAAATATTTTGAGATCACCGGCGACCTGGAGTTCCTTTCCTTCTATGGTGCTGAAATGCTGATCGAGATCGCCCGTTTCTGGGCCAGCAAGGCCGAATACAATGAAGAACGGGGAAAATACGAGATCAACAAGGTGGTGGGGCCCGATGAATACCATACCCATATGCCGGGATCTCCAGAGCCGGGGTTACACAACAACGCCTACACCAATTTTATGGCTGTGTGGTGCCTTGTTCATGCCCTGCTCACCATTGACAAGCTTGAAGAGAGACGGGTGCAGCGGCTGATGGAACAGCTGGAGTTTGACAGGGAAGAGACGAATCGCTGGGATAAAATAAGCCGGAATATGTTTATTCCGTTTACCGAAGAAGGGAAGGTAATTGAACAATACGAAGGCTTCGATAAGCTGAAAAACCTGGATTGGGAGAAATACCGCAAAGACTACGGAGAAATTCTTCGGCTGGACCGCATCCTGGAAAAAGAAGGAGATGATATCAACAACTACAAAGCAGTAAAACAGGCCGATGTGCTCATGTTATTCTACCTGTTTTCGGCTGAAGAACTAAGTCAGCTGTTTGAGCACATGGGCTATAACTTTGACCCCGGCGAACAGATCCCGCTGAATATTTCCTATTATCAGAAGATCACTGCCCATGGTTCAACGCTCAGTAAGCTTGTGAATTCCTGGGTTTATGCCCGGTCTCGCAGGGACGAATCCTGGCATGACTTCAAAAGGGCACTGGTGAGCGATTTTAAAGACGTCCAAGGCGGTACCACTCCCGAGGGTATACATCTGGGAGCGATGGCCGGCACCATCGATCTTGTGCAACGCTGTTACACCGGGTTGGAATTTAAACCCGACGCCTTGCATTTCAACCCGCAGTTGCCGGCTAATGTTAGCCAGATAAAATTCCGGCTACGTTATATGAAGCACTGGCTGGACGTGAACTTCACCGGAAATAAGCTCAATCTTAAAAGTATGGGTCGCTGGGACAATGAGATCAAAGTAGTGGTGAAAGGCCAGGAGTATTTTCTGAAAAAAGGCGAGGAGATCACAGTCGAAATTTAAGCCTTAGTCGGTTTTCTCCAGCAGAATTCCACTTATTGCAAAGGCCTTTCCGGCAGGGGCTTCGATATTTATTTCCCCGGAAGTCTTTATTTCCAAGGTCTTTTCTCCCTTGTGAAATTCCTCGATTTTTGGCATCTCCACACTCTTCCCGTTCACTGAAAGATTCAGCTTTTCAGAACTGGTTTTATCTGCGGCATCCTTGTTATTCAGTTCGTAGACCAAAGCTTTGTCTTTCCCAAGATTGGCAAAGTACAGGCGAACCTTATATTTTCCCGAGGGAACCTGCAATCTTATACTTTCAATTTTGCTCAGGCCCGTCTGGTAAATTGGTTCTTCTTCAGTCTCCCTGATATTGGTGCTGCTTTTGATCTTTTTCGTCTCCCCTTCTGTTTCCACAATTCCTGAATTTTCCGCAGGGATCCATATTTGGCCATTTTCGGAAGTAAAAGAAGCATTCGTTCCGAAGTTAAGGGCGAGATAATTGGAGGCAGAAAAATCGGGCCTTTGCCATTCCAGCTGCATCGTATCCTGAAGTTTCTGGTCCGCATTAAAAACCTTCAGCTCATTTTTTCCCCGTTTCAGATTCACCCTGAAATCTATAATTCCTTCCTGAGGCCTGCCCTTAGCTATTTTTTCACCGTTCAGCTCCACATATGCCGGCTGATTCGAAATCACCTTGAGATCTTTTAGAGACGAGGAGCTGATGTACACAGGAACCTCCCTGAAAAAACGGCTGAATTTGTCGCTGGGTTTCAGCATTGCTTTATACCAGTAATAAATATTCTTTGGAGTCCGATCGTAATTGAGCAGCCCCTTTTCGTTGATGTGCGGCCGGGTATCACCCCTGAATTCAGAACCAAAATCGGCAAAATTCCAGGCGGTCATCCCAACCACGTAATCCCGCGCCAGGAGCTGCCGCAGATAAGCCTGATGGTATTTCAGCTGATATTCTTCTGTAAAATCGAACCTTTCCGGTTGCTGACTGTGCAGGCGGTCATCGGCGCCCACGCCATATTCCGAAATTATCAGCGGCCGGTTTGGATGTTCCTGGTGCTCCTTGTCCAGAAAAGTGCCAAGATCGTCCACCTCTCCGCCGTACCAGCCAAAGTAAAGGTTCCAACCCAGCACCATCGGAATATCGGCAATGCCAGTTTCATTATAAATCTGGTCGCCGTGAACAGCCATAACCGTAATACGATCTGGCGCCAGTTTGCGAGTGAGATTCTCAAGTTCGTGAGCTAATTCCAGGGTGTTATCGACTATGGCTTTTCGCTCTTTGCCTTCCTTTTTGTCGAAGACCATCCTCAGGAAGATCTCGTTCATATAACCGAGAAAAATGAGCGACGGGTGATTGATATGCTGAGCGATTTGCTCGCGCTGCATTTGCAGGGCGTGTTCCTTAAAGTCGTCGTAGGCTTTGGTGGCAGGGACTTTGTTTACCACAGGAATTTCAGACCATAGAATTATTCCAAGACTATCGGCAGCTTTGTAAATCGCTTCGTCCTGCGGGTAATGAGCCAGCCGCACAAAGTTGGCACCCATTTCCTTGATCTTTACCATATCCTGCAACTGTTTTTCTACAGGAACCGCATTGCCCAAACCTTCCCAATCCTGGTGACGGTTTACGCCGATCAGCTTAAGCTTTTGTCCGTTTAAACGGAAACCATCAGGGCTGGCATCAAAGGTTCTGAAGCCTACTTTGTGACTGAAGCTGTCCAGAATTCGTCCTTTTTCATCCGTTAATTTCAGCTGAAGATTATAGAGGTCTGGCGTTTCCGGAGACCAGAGTTGCGGCCTGTCGATCTTAAATCCCGAATCGAATTCCGAAGTCTTTATTCTTTCTTTTTTGCTGTAGATCTCCTTACCCTGCCCGTCCTGAAAACTTATCTCCATGAACAGCAATTTCTTTTCCG
>JBAWAB010000423.1:0-8871 GCA_049589035.1 Salegentibacter sp. | reverse complement strand
TCTTATCCAGCATGTACTGGATGGTTTCTGCCGCCAGTTCATCTGGCCGCTTAAATCTAAACACACCCCTGGGAGCTTTCCCTACGGCGGTTCGGTATGCTTTTACTATATATGCTGTTTTCATTTTCTGAGATTTTAGATGTTAGATTTTAGATGTGAGATCAGTTTTTGTTGAATTTCTGAATCAATACATAATTCATCTTTTGGATCTCTACTAAATCATCAATTAATGGTTTAATATGTTCTTCTGAAACTAAATTGAGACGGTGAGACAAAATTAGCTGGTACATAATTAATTCATTTGATGAACCATTTGCGATTCCCAGGAAATTCCTGAATTCTCTGTCAGAATTTCTTCCCGCACCTTCTGCAATATTGGAAGGAATCGAGATGGCACTTCTTCGAATCTGGCTGGTAAGGCCATATTCTTCTTCAGTAGGAAATTTTGAGGAAACAAAGTAGGTTTTCTCTGCAATATCCATTGCCTTCTGCCATATTTTTAAATTCTGAAAGTTGTGCATAATGTCTTACGTCTATTATCTCAAATCTAATTTCTAAGTGGTTTTCCTTTTTTCAGCATATGCTGAAGTCTTTCCAAAGTTTTTCGTTCTCCGGTAAGGGATAAGAAGGCTTCCCGTTCAAGATCAAGCAGGTACTGTTCACTTACATAAGAGGCTTCTGAAAGGTCTCCTCCGGCCATTACGTAAGCCAGTTTGTTTGCGATTTTCTTGTCATGTTCGCTGATGTATTTACCGGCGAACATTTGGTCTGTACCAACGTAGAAGGCTCCAAGTGCCTGTTTACCCAATACCTTGACATCTTCCCGCAAAATTGGTTTTGTATAGCCATTTTCAGCCATAAGCATCGCGTGTTGTTTAGCGATGGCCAGTTGGCGGTCAGGATTTACAACCACGATATCTTTTCCTTTCTGCAGGATGTTGGTGTCATAAGCTTCATAGGCTGATGTTGATACCTTGGCCATCCCGATAGTAAGGAAGTTCTCTCTTAGTCGGTTCAACTCTACATCATCTTTCTGAAAAGTGTCGGCGGCTCGCAAAGTAAGTTCCTTGGTTCCACCACCGCCTGGAATCACACCAACTCCAAATTCCACTAAACCAATATAGGTTTCGGCTGCGGCAACTACTTTATCGGCGTGCAGCGAGAGTTCACATCCACCCCCAAAGGTCATAGCGTGAGGAGCCGCAACTGTTGGGATAGAGGAGTAGCGCATGCGCATCATCGTATCCTGGAAGTATTTAATGGCCATATTAAGCTCTTCATATTCCTGTTCTACAGCCATCATAAAGATCATCCCGATATTGGCTCCCACCGAGAAGTTCTTGCCATTGTTGGCTACCACAAGACCCCGGTAGTCTTTTTCGGCTATATCTATCGCCTTATTGATTCCGTCCAGCACATCGCCGCCAATAGTATTCATTTTACTGCGGAATTCAACGTTCAGGATGCCGTCGCCAAGGTCTTCCACAACTACGCCGCTGTTTTTAAACACCTCTTTAGATTCGCGAATATTATCAAGTATGATGAAGGCATCCTGCCCCGGAACTTTTACCTGTTCCTTCTTCGGAATATCATAATAGTAGGTATTGCCGTTTTTAACCGTATAGAAACTTTCGTTACCGCTCTCCAGCATTTCATTCACCCAGGCTGCCGGTTCTTTTCCTTGGGCTTTCATCATTTCAATTCCTTTTTGAACGCCGATGGCATCCCAGATCTGGAATGGCCCGTGCTCCCAGCCAAAACCGGCCTTCATGGCATCGTCGATCTTGTAGAGTTCATCAGTGATCTCTGGAATTCTGTGGGAAACGTAGGCAAATAAGTCCGAAAAAGTTTTGCGATAAAATTCGCCCGCTTTGTCTTTACCGTTTACCAGTACCTTAAACCTATCTTCAACATTATCAATAGTTTTGGTAAGTTCAAGAGTGGCAAAATTCGCGCTTTTGCGGTCGCGGTATTCCATACTGTTAAGATCCAGGGATTTTATTTCGCTGGAACCGTCATCCTTTTTAATCTTTTTATAGAAACCTTGTCCGCTTTTACTTCCGAACCATTCATTTTCTACCATGGTGCCGATGAAGTCCGGAAGGGCAAAAAGATCGTGTGCCTCATCTTCAGGCACGCCCTTATGAAGTCCGTTGGCAACGTGTACCAAAGTATCAAGTCCTACTACATCAACAGTTCTGAAAGTAGCCGATTTTTGTCTTCCTATTACAGGCCCGGTAAGTTTGTCTACTTCTTCAATGGTCATATCCATCTCTTTCACCATGTGGAAAAGACTCATTATGCTGAAGATGCCAACCCGGTTCCCGATAAAGGCCGGCGTGTCTTTTGCGACTACCGATTTTTTTCCGAGGAATTTCTCACCGTATCGGTTTAGAAACTGAAGCACGTCTTCTGAGGTTTGTGGCCCGGGAATGATCTCGAATAACCTCAAATAGCGCGGTGGGTTGAAAAAGTGCGTTCCGCAGAAGTGTTTCTGGAAATCTTCACTGCGGCCTTCGCTCATCAGGTGAATAGGAATTCCGGAGGTATTAGAAGTAATGAGAGTACCTTCTTTTCGATGTTTTTCGAGGTTATCGAATACCTTTTTTTTGATGTCGAGGCGTTCCACAACCACTTCAATAATCCAGTCAACTTCAGAAACTTTGGAGATATCATCTTCAAGATTCCCGGTTTTGATCCTTTTAGCAAAATCCTGGTGATAAATAGGAGAGGGTTTCGACTTGAGAGTCGCCTGAAGCGATTCGTTCACCAGCCGGTTTCGAACGGCCTTGTCTTCAAGACTGAGGCCTTTTTTCTTTTCTTTTTCATTGAGCTCACGCGGAACGATATCCAGGAGAAGCACCTCCACGCCAATATTGGCGAAATGGCAGGCAATCCCGCTTCCCATAATTCCGGAACCGATTACGGCAACTTTATTTATTCTTCGTTTCATGTGTTGATATTCGTTTTGAGAATTCGTATTAGGAAATTTAATTGTTAAGCTTTATTTCTTCGGTATAGATTTTCTTGTCTGCTATGAGTTCCAGGATGGTCTCGGCCACTTTTATAAAGGTTTCAAGATCTTCCTGCGATACGGCATCTTTTACAGCATCGTCGAAGCGCAGCACCACCTTCTTTGAGTAATCCCGCATCTCCCTGCCGAAGTCGGTAAGATGAATAAGGACACTTCTCCCGTCTTTGGGATTCTTTCTTCGTTCAATGAGTCCTCTTTCTTCCATTGATTTCAGGATTCGGGAAAGACTGGTGGCCTCCATGCCCATTTTTGGACCCAGGGACGTAGAAGGCGTGCCTTTTTCGGGATCTATGCTAAGCAAGGCAAAACCGGTAGCCATTGTACTTCCCGCTTTTCCGGCCTCTTCATTATACATTTTGGAAACGGCCATCCAGGTAGCCCGGAGCACATAATCTATAGTTTTTTCCTTCATCTTTTGAAATGGTGAGTTTCAAAGTTAGCAAAAAATGTTATGCGTGCATAATAAATAGCAGGAATTTTAAAAAATCCCTAAAAAGCCCCATGAATTTACTTCAAAAGCATAAAAAAACTCTCTAAGAATAGAGAGTTTAACAATTACTTTATTAAAAGATAGAATTTAGTTGTGACGATAGATCTTCTCATAAAGATCGGCGTATTGTGCCTTGATGTTTCGCCGCTTCAGCTTAAGAGTAGGGGTGAGGTGGCCTTCTTCTATGCTCCATACTTCCGGAGTGAGCTCAAAGGTCTTCACCTTTTCCCATTTTCCGAATTTCTGATTATAGAACTCTACTTCCTCATGGATGCGTCGTTTCACTTCTTCATTACGGGCAATATCTTCATTAGTGCCATTGCCAATATTGATGCTTTTGCGATGCGCCCACTCTTTGATGAAGTCAAAATTAGGCTGAATAAATGCCGCCGGCATTTTTTCTCCTTCCCCAATCACCATGATCTGTTCAATAAATCGAGACTGTTTCATGGTATTTTCGATCAACTGGGGTGCCACATATTTTCCGCCCGAAGTTTTGAACATTTCTTTTTTACGGTCGGTGATCTTCAGAAAACCTTCGGCGTCAATTTCCCCGATATCTCCGGTATGAAAATAGCCGTCAGGATTAATTGCTTCCCGGGTCTTTTCTTCTTCCTTATAATAGCCCAGCATAAGATTGGGGCCTTTGGTAAGGATTTCGCCGTCTTCGGCTATCTTCACCTCGACATGATCAATTACTTTACCCACTGTTCCGATCTTGAAGTTGTGGTTGCGTTGATCATTAACGGCGATCACCGGCGAGGTTTCAGTAAGGCCGTATCCTTCCATGACAGGAATGTTGGCAGCTGCAAAAATACGGGTAAGGCGTGGCTGTAAAGCTGCACTTCCCGAAACGATCAATTCAATATTACCACCAAGGCCTTCTTTCCATTTAGAGAAGATCAGTTTACGGGCCAGGCTTAATTTAGTCTCATACCACCAGCCATTGGCGCCATAAGGTTCATATTTATTTCCCACTTCCACTGCCCAGAAAAATAGTTTTTCCTTAATGCCGCCCAGGGTACTCCCTTTAGCTATGATCTTGTCGTACACCTTTTCCAGTAATCTCGGCACGGCGGTAATTACGTGGGGCTTTACTTCATTCAGGTTGTCACTAATTTTGTCTATAGATTCAGCAAAGTGGATGGACACTGAATAGTACTGATATAAATAGAGGATCATTCTTTCAAAAACGTGACAAGCCGGCAAAAAGCTCAGAGCCACAAATGTCCCTCTTTCAAAGGGTACGCGGGGTGCGCTGTCGAGAACATCGCTGGTGAGGTTCCGGTGCGAGAGCATCACTCCCTTGGGCCGTCCTGTGGTACCCGAAGTATAAATGAGAGTTGCCAGATCGTTAGGTTTTACAGCCTTTTTCAGTTTTTCTACTTCGTCCTGGTTGTTCTTGTCCTTTCCAAGATCCAGAATCTCATTCCAGTTCTTACAATCTTTGATCTCATCAAAGCTGTAAACTTCCTTTAATTTTGTTTTCTGCCTTATAGAATTAACCTTAGCTAAAACGGTTTCGTCCGAAACGAAACAAAAACGGGCTTCGCTGTGGTTGAGTACATATTCGTAATCTTCCTCTGAAATTGTCGGATAGATAGGCACATTCTGGGCTCCCAACTGGAGAATACCTATGTCCATCACACTCCATTCACTACGGTTGTTAGAAGAGATAATCGCGATCTTGTCATTCGGTTGCACTCCCAGCCTTAAGAGACCACGACTCACGGCATTGGCTTTATCGATGTAAAGTTGAGTAGATAAGGCCTTCCATTTTCCGTTATATTTGGTTACAAGTGCCTTTTCCAACGGAAAATTTTCGAGCTGATAATATGGGAAATCAAACAGTCGTGTGGGTTCGTTCATGAAATCGAATGATTAAAATATACCTCGCAAAATAGCAAATTTAGGACCTTTTTCAAACGTAATAGTTAAAAAAGAAACTATTAAAGTCTGCAGTGTCGTGCCCTGGCGAAGCCGTTTGGTGAGGTGCCTGTTATTATTACTTCGGTCTATTTGCCTCATATACAAATATTTGGTTCATAAAGAATGACCTAAAAAAATATTGAAAAATACCTGTTTCTTTAAGAAAATTATAAAAGAAATTCGTGCTAAAGATTTGTAGCAGTGAAATACCATTAAAATCAGTTAAACTCATATTAAAGAGGAAAAAGAATTTTTCATCGGTCCTTGATCTTTATAAATTAATAAGGAACCAAAAAATCATTGATTATGAAACTGAAGAAAACCTTAGCAATCCTGATAGTAGGATTGGCTGTGTTTGCCTGTGGACCGCGGGTTACCACTTCTAAAACGACCTCCAAAGATCTGAGCAATTATAACACCTTCGCTTACCTGCCAAATTCAAGTGTAGAAATGCCTGACAAGGCCTTCAATGATGATGTCAATTCTGCTATTGTCGAGACGGTGAACAATAATATGAGAAAGGCTGGTTATACTCTTGACCGTAATAATCCTGATCTTCTTGTACTAATTAGTACCAAAACCAATCTGAAAACAGAGACTACGACCGATCCTATCTATGCAACTTACCCCTACATGGGTGGAGTTGCCACGGTAAGTCCTTTCTACGATCCCTATTACTACAGCGGTTATGCCAACTACACCAATATTGTTGGGTACGACACCGACACCTACGCTTACAAGGAAGGTACCCTCATTATTAATTTGGTGGACAGGGAGACAAAGGAAACCGTCTGGAAGGGCATTTCTTCAAAAAGCCTTTACGATCAAACTAACACTGCCGCGATTCAGGATCTGGTAAACCAGATTTTCCAGGAATATCCCCTGAACCAGTAAAAATCACTACTTAAAAGAGAAAAGCCGATATTTGATGAATATCGGCTTTTTCTTTTAATTACTTTTTCTCCAGCCATTTCCTGGCATTCACAAAGGCTTCATGCCATGGTGAAACCTCGTCTTTTCTGCCTTTAGGATAGTACGCCCAGTTCCATTGAAAGGTGGAACGCTCCAGGTGAGGCATCATAACCAGGTGCCGCCCGGTATCATCGGTAAGCATGGCGGTGTTGTAGTGAGAGCCGTTCGGATTTGCCGGATATCCTTCGTAGCCGTATTTACCAACGATCTTGTATTTGTCCTCCTCGTAAGGGAAACTGAATTTTCCTTCCCCATGAGCAGCCCAGATCCCCAGTTTGCTTCCGGAGAGACTGCTAAGCATCACCGAATCGTTCTGCTGAACTTCGATAGAAGTGAAGTTGCATTCGAATTTGTGTGACTCGTTGTGCAGCATTTTCGGCTTTTGCTCATGATCGGGATTTATCAGCCCAAGCTCGATGAACAACTGGCAACCATTGCAAACTCCCAGCGAAAGTGTATCTTCTCTTCTGAAGAAATTGTCTAAAGCTTCCTTAGCTTTCCCGTTGTACAGAAAAGCTCCGGCCCAGCCCTTGGCGCTTCCTAAAACATCAGAGTTCGAGAAACCACCCACGGCTGCTATAAACTGAATATCTTTCAGGTCTTCACGGCCGCTGATGAGATCGGTCATGTGGACGTCTTTAACGTCAAATCCTGCGAGGTACATCGCACGGGCCATTTCCCGTTCGCTGTTGGAGCCTTTTTCCCGAAGGATTGCTGCTTTTATGCGATGTTGAGATTCATCTAATTTTGGTAGTTTTCCATTGAAATGCTTCGGAAATTTAAATTCCAGCGCCTGCTCCTTATAGTTGTGGAAACGTTCGGTGGCTTTGTCAATGCCGCTTTGTTTTTCATCCAGCAGAAATGAAGTTTTGTACCAAAGATCCCTGAGCTTAGGAATGTCGAAATTCAGGGTTTCTGAAGCATTCTTAATCTTGAGTTCATTGCCTTCAACCGCACGGCCGATTCGGAAAAATTCAATGTTGTTATCCGAAAGCACCTGTTCGGCAGCTTTGTCTGTGGACTGGAACACAATTCCGCAGTTTTCATTGAAAAGAAGCTTTACCGTGTCTCTTTCATTTAATGCAGAAAGGTCTAATTCAGCGCCAAGATTATTTTCAGCAAAGCACATTTCCAGAAGGGTAGTAATAAGGCCTCCGGACGCCACATCGTGTCCGGCTGCAATAAGTCCCGTTTTTACAAGACCCTGAATATTATAAAAAATTTCAGCAAATTTAGTGTCGTCTTTTACCGTTGGAACTTCGCTGCCCACCTTGTTCAGGATTTGGGCGAAGGAAGAACCTCCCAGTTTAAAAGCATCCTGAGAGAGGTTGATGTAATAAATATCGCCCGCATCTTTCTGAAGTACCGGCTCTATGACCTTGGTGATATCGTCACAATGCCCGGCGGCCGAAATGATCACAGTTCCCGGAGAAAGAACCTCTCCATCTTTGTACTTCTGCTTCATGGAAAGCGAATCTTTGCCTGTGGGAATATTTATTCCCAGGGAAATAGCAAAATCGGAAACACCCTGCACCGCTTCATACAATCGGGCATCTTCACCTTCATTATTGCAGGGCCACATCCAGTTGGCCGAAAGTGAAACCGATTTTAGTCCCTTTTCCAGCGGTGCCCAAACAATATTGGTCAGAGCTTCGGCTATGGAATTTTTTGAACCGGCAACAGGGTCAACCAGGGCAGAGACAGGGGAGTGGCCAATGGAAGTAGCCACTCCTTCTTTGCCGTTGTAGTCAAGCGCCATCACCCCACAGTTGTTCAGTGGTAATTGCAGGGCTCCTGCGGTTTGCTGTTTGGCCACGCGCCCTGAAACGCAGCGGTCAACTTTATTGGTAAGCCAGTCTTTACAGGCAACGGCTTCCAGCTGAAGCAGTTGCTCCAGGTATTCGTGTATTTTCTCTGAAGAGTAGCTTAGTTCTTCGTATTTTCTCTCCACAGTTTTGTCGGTCATCACAGTTTTGGGTGAGCTTCCAAACATATCGGCAAGGGCAAGATCCATGGGTTTTTCTCCAGATTTCTTTCCTTCGAAGGTAAAGCGATGGTCACCGGTTACGTCTCCAACTTCATAAAGTGGAGCGCGTTCACGATCGGCCACGCGTTTAAGAATTTCCAGTTTACTTTCTCCTATGACCAGACCCATTCGTTCCTGGGATTCATTCCCGATGATCTCTTTTGCCGAAAGTGTAGGATCTCCTACTGGCAGTTTATCCAGATCGATTTTTCCGCCGGTTTCTTCCACCAGCTCGCTCAGGCAGTTCAGGTGCCCGCCCGCGCCGTGATCATGGATAGAAACAATTGGGTTTTCATCGCTTTCTACCATGCCGCGTACTGCATTGGCAGCACGTTTCTGCATTTCGGGGTTGGCTCTCTGGATCGCGTTCAGTTCAATGCCACTGCCAAATTCGCCTGTATCTGCGGAAGAAACTGCGGC
>JBAWAB010000422.1:0-3998 GCA_049589035.1 Salegentibacter sp. | reverse complement strand
TTAATGTGGCTCTTCTCGCGACCCCGCCCATATTGGGAAACCGGGCGTCGTTTGGACCGAAGGCTTCGATATGGCTGTGCACATCGTTGGTATGCAAAATAGTGATGTGTTTCGCGTAATTCGGCTTAAAGGAAAGAGCTGAAAGTCCGCCGAGACCTATAAAGGCTGTCGCTGCCGTGGTGGTTTGTATAAAATCTTTTCTTTTCATGGAATTTTATTTAAGCTGAACAAAACGCTGATCGGCTTTAGCTTTTATGGTGTCGGTTTTTTCAAAATAATCGATCAGGGCATTCCTGATCTTGTAATCGAGATGGTAGAGTTGAACAGGATCTTTGAAAAAATCCATATGGTCGCCGCCCTGTTGCAGATAATCTGAAGTCGCCACAAAATAAGTTTGCTGCGGATCGAATTCTTTGCCGTTGATTTTGGCCTCAAGCAGGTTGTAATTTTCATCTAGTTTTATCTGAGCTCCGCTGATGGGATGTGCGGTTTTTCCCTGCTGCAGGTATTGGAGCATCTCCTTCATTTTTTCTCCGGAAAGTTCAGTCACCACGATCTCGTTCTCAAAAGGCATCAGCGCATAGGCCGATCTCCTGGAGATATTTCCTTTGCTGAGGTCGGAACGAATTCCGCCTGAATTCAGCAAAACCATATCGATATCCTTGCCGGAACGTTTCTTAAAAACAGGATTGGCCTGTTGCATAACGACGTCGGCCATTAAATTGCCTAAAGCTGTATTCAAACCGTCTTCTCGTTTCGTAAGATTTTTAGGGTTGTAGGCAAGAGTACTGTCAAGAGTATTGTTGAGGTGCTCCTTGTAAGGCTGGATATAGTTGGAGATGGAGGTGTCGGCTTGAATAGAATCGCTGATGGCGATCCTTTTGCCGGTTTCCTCGGTTTTTTGAACCTTTTGACCGCAGGAGGCCAGAAGAACCAGCCCGAGAAGCAGGCTCGTTTTTTTAATGAGACTCATGAAGGTAGAATTTGGATTGCAAAGATATAGAGTTTATAAAGCCGAAGTAAAAAATGTTTTGGCTTCTTTTACGCGAAAACCATACCGAAATCTGCCATCTTTTGTGCCGTGGGTTGTATCTTATATAACAGAATAAACAAAGCTGTGAAATATGCGTCGAAGGCTATTATAAGCCGGATTCTTTGTATTTCAATCTCTGCTGAATTATTTACATTTGTCGCCAAAAATAAGCTGTAATAGTACCTGCTTGTTCGTTCCGGTTTCTTTAAAACCGGTAATTGAGGCTTTTTGGAGGCTGTTGTTAAGCAGAAAATGTGATAAAAATTAATCAATGAATAAATTTATTGGAACCGGTGTTGCTTTGGTTACTCCTTTCAGGAGTGATATGAGCGTAGATGTTGAGGCGTTGCCGATGCTGGTGGAAGATCAAATCCAGAATGGTATAGATTACCTGGTCGTGTTGGGAACTACCGGTGAGAGCGCTACCCTGAACAGGAAGGAAAAAGAATTGGTAAAGAGAACTGTGGTGGAGCAAAACAAGGGGCGACTTCCGCTGGTTTTGGGAATTGGCGGAAACAATACTGCTGCCGTAGCCGAGGAACTAAAGTCTTCTGATCTCGATGCTTTTGACGCGGTGCTTTCGGTTTCTCCTTATTATAATAAACCCACCCAAGAGGGAATTTTTCAACATTTCAGAGTAGTGGCCGAAGCTTCTCCAAAACCCTTGATCATTTATAATGTTCCGGGGCGTACTGCCTCCAACATTCTTCCGGAGACCGTGAACCGCATTGCGCGGGAATTCTCGAATGTGATTGGAGTAAAAGAAGCTGCAGGAGATATGGTGCAGGCCATGAAGCTCATTAGCCTGGTGCCTGAGAATTTTCTCGTAATTTCGGGAGACGATATGGTAACACTGCCTATGACCCTTGCGGGTGGAAAGGGCGTGATCTCGGTAATCGCACAGGGATTTCCTGCGGAATTTTCAAAAATGGTAAAGCTCGGGCTGGAAGGGAAAGTGAAGGAAGCTTATGAGCTTCACTATAAGATTGCGCCTGCTATCGAGATGATCTTTGCTGAAGGGAATCCTGCGGGCATCAAGGCGCTGCTGGCAAAGAAAAAGATCCTTCAGGATAACCTGAGATTGCCGCTGGTGAAAGCTTCCGAAGCGCTTTCAGGAAAGATTAGCAGGTTTGTGGACGAATTTTAACTTCCGCAGAAAATAAAGAAAAAAGGGAGGCTGTCTGGCAAGTTCTATTAAACCTCATCCCGAATTTATTTCAGGATCCAAACTAATTGACAATCAAAATTAATTAGAAGCTGAAACAAGTTTAGCCTGACGTTTTTCTTTTAAAGAAGAATTTTCTCCTCGTTCACAAGAATAATTCTGTTAAATAGAGTTTGCCGTCTTTTTCCTCCGCTAAATATTTTTATACCAGGGATCTCAGCTGGGCAAAATAAGAACTTTATAGACAGCCTCTTTTTTTTTATAAAAAAGAAAAGCCGGTGAGAGCGCAATAAAAGCCGCTTGTGGAGGTTCTTCTTGTGCGTGCGGAAAGTTTTTTTTATAGTGGAGAAAAATGTACTTTTGCCAGATGTTTTTACAAATGATGAAAAAAGGAATCTTATTATTAGGGGTTTTACTTGTAACGCTGTCCTGTAGTGAATATCAAAAGGTATTGAAAAACGACGATACCGGGAAGAAATACACCATGGCGGAACAACTTTACAGCGAAGCCCAACAGGAAAACAGCAATAAGAAATATAAGAAAGCTCTTCGTTTGTTCGAGCAGATCGTACCTGAATTTCGAGGAAAACCTCAGGGGCAGAAGCTAAGCTATCTTTTTGCCGATACTTACTATCAGCTGGGAGATTACTATTTGTCATCATATCAGTTTGAGCGCTTCGTGCAGTCTTATCCAGCCAGCGAAAAGGCAGAAGAAGCTTCTTTTAAGAAAGCGCGCAGTTATTACGAACTTTCGCCACGTTATTTCCTCGATCAGAGCGATACGGAAAAAGCGATTGTCGAACTTCAGAATTATTTGAACGCCTATCCTGATGGCGAGTATGTAGCAGAAGCCAATAAGATGGCGAATGAACTTCAGGTGAAACTGGAGAAGAAAGCCTTTGAGATTGCGAAACAGTATCACCATACTGAAGACTACAAGGCTGCGATCGTTTCCTTCGACAACTTTATTGCCGATAACCCGGGCTCTCCTTTCAGGGAAGCGGCTTTGTACTACAAGTTTGATTCGGCGTACAAGCTGGCCATCAACAGTTACAGAAGCCTGATGGAAGAACGGCTTAAGGAGGCGCAGGAGTACTCTCAGAATTACATGAAATATTACCCCAACGGAGAATATGTGGAGCAGTTAAAGGCTTCCAATGAAGATATAAAATCAAGGTTACAAAATTTTTAATAAAGCAAGTATGATGGACGTGAAAAAGATTGATGCGCCGGTAAATACTACCACCATAGACAAGAATCTGGTAGACGCACCAACCGATAATATTTATGAAGCTATTTCTATAGTAGCGAAGAGAGCCAATCAAATCAATTCTGAAATCAAGAAAGAATTGCTGGAGAAGCTTGATGAATTTGCTACTTATAATGATAGCCTTGACGAGATTTTTGAGAACAAGGAGCAGATAGAAGTATCTAAATTCTACGAAAAGTTACCTAAGCCACATGCATTGGCTGTTCAGGAGTGGTTGGAAGACAAGATCTACTACCGCAACACTAAAGATGCTGAAGAGTAGGTAAAAGCTTATGTCTGTACTAAGGGGCAAAAAGGTTCTTTTAGGCATTACCGGAGGTATTGCCGCATATAAGTCGGCCTCGTTAGTACGGTTATTCATTAAAGCCGGCGCTCAGGTAAGAGTAGTCATGACGCCGGCTTCCAAAGATTTTGTAACTCCTCTTACCTTATCAACGCTGTCCAAAAATGAAGTACTGTCTTCTTTTATCAATGAAGAAGATGAGAATGCTACCTGGAACAGCCATGTAGAACTCGGCCTTTGGGCCGAT
>JBAWAB010000421.1:0-3122 GCA_049589035.1 Salegentibacter sp. | reverse complement strand
ATACAGGATACAATAAAATTAGTCAGAACAAAGCAGAAATAAGTTTTGCTGAGCAGAATCTCTTAAATTCTATAAGAGAGTGGGAAGAGGAATACAGCATCAAAAGTCCTATTGAAGGTAAGCTTTCCTATAACGATGTTTGGAACCAATACCAGAACGTCGAAGAAGGTGAGGTTGTTTTCACCGTTGTGCCATATAATAGATGTGAGTATTTAGGAAGATGTATTATTCCTGCAAAGAATGCCGGCCAAATAAAAAAGGGACAGAAGGTTTTTCTAAAACTAGAGAATTACCCTTACCGACAATGGGGCACAATAGAGGCTAGGGTCAACTCCATCTCTCAGGTACCAACAAGAGAAATTATACCAGCTTATGTCATTTATCTGGATGTGGACAACCTCACCACTTCTTATGGCAAAGATTTGATTTTCAATCAGGAACTGATTGGAGCCGCAGAAATCTTACTTCAGGAGGTTACCCTATTTGAGAGGGTTTTCTATCAGTTTCGTTATCTCTGGGCTTCATGAACTTTATGACACATAAAATATGCACCAGGCTCTATTAACATACGTGATATTTTTCTTGGCTTCTTATGGGGCATTTCCATGGTATGGGCATTCCCAATCCCATGGTTACAAATCCTATCAGGAGTTACCAGCACCTTTATTTTATGAGGAAATTCATAACATGGAATATACGGCCTTAGAGGAGGGGGAATTTGGGAATTTGAAATTATTGATCCAGGCACATCTCCGAAAAGCTACTGCTGAAAATGACAGTATAGAAAGAGCCCGGGCATTTTATTATAAAACAGCTTTGGAGGATTCTAAAATTGCTCTCGCATACGCTGATTCAATTATTTTATTTACCAAAACAGCTTCCCATCCAAACTATCCTGCAATTGGATATGCTCTAAAGGGACATTTGTATTATCAATCGGGGAAATTTGATTTAGCACTTACCAATTATCTTCAGGCTTATAATCTATCATTAGAAAAGAATAATGTGGAGCAGCAGAGGGAATTTGCCCTCGCAATTGCTGCGATACGCAATATTTATGGTCAACATTATGCAGCAGCAGAGCTCTATAACAAGTCCTTAAATCTACTGAAAACAAAAAAGGAATTTGAAACTCTATATTATGAAGATTACATTACACTTTTATACAACCTTTCCCTTACCCATTTAAGGTTGCAGTCCATAGATTCAGCAAAATACTATCTTAATGTAGGTATGAAAAATACTCTGCAAATGAATGATAAAGAAAATTTGCAGGATTTCATTCTTTTAGATGCCCAAGTCAATTATTATGATGGAAAATATGGCGAGGCAAAGGATACGCTGCTAAAGTATATTGATTCTCTAGATGGAACAAGTAAAGCTATAAAACTTTACTACCTCGGAAAAATAGAGGATAAATTGAATAACAAGGACCTTTCTATCGCTTACTTTAAGCAGGCTGATTCTATAGTCACCGAAACAGGTGATCCTTTTTTAGAAATAAAAGACATATATCATCAACTTATTCTTCACTATCAGGCTCAAAATGATAAAAAGAGGCAGATAGAATATATAGGGAAGTTAATTACCTATGACAGCATTTATTCAACAAAACAAGAAGGTATTTTAAATGCCGCCATGATTTCTTATGATATCCCATTTTTAAAACATCAGAAAAAAGAAGCTGAAGCACAACTGAAAGCTAAAAGAAGTATAATTACAACCGTTGGTTTGATTGCTGTTTTAGGAACCTTTATCGGAATGTACTTCTATATAAGGTCTGTCCGAATGCAAAAAAGACTAAAACTTTTATTGGAAGGGGGCTCGGTAAACAACGCAACTGCAAATCAAACCAATGAGAATTCCAATTCTGTTCCTTCAGATATCCGGAATGATATTTTGATCAAATTGGAAAAGTTTGAAAGCTCGGAAAAATTTTTGAACAAAGATTTAGATTTGGTTACACTCGCTCAGGATCTTTCAACCAATACTTCCTACCTGTCTGTCGTAATTAACAAAGATAAAAAGAAGACATTTCCCAGTTACCTTAAAGATCTTCGCATTTCAAAAGCTATAAACCAATTGAAGGAGTGCCCTGAACTTTTAAAGTACAACTACCAGGGATTGGCAGACATATTTGGATTCAAAACAGGTGAATCCTTCTCCAAGGCCTTCTATCAAAAAACGGGTGTCTTTCCATCTAAATTTTTAAAGGAGTTGAAGTCTAGAAATAAAGGTGATCATTTATAAATGGGTGCTTGAAGTACATTGGTTATTACCCAGGGTATTAGTTATTTAGTAGTAAGATTGCAGTTATAGTTAATAACCTTAATAACAATTTAATTATGAAAAAATCATTAAAAGATTTCAAAAGCAGAGCCTTAAGGAATCTGAACAAAATCAAAGGTGGAGGGGATCACTCTGTATCTGTAATTGATCGGGATAAGGTGAGGCGCCCCAAACCTGGAAGTCATTAATTACTTTAAAATGCCCGGAATTCTCCGGGCTTTTCAAATCCTTATAAATGAAAAACAAAACCAACATTATTGTCGTCTTGTGTCTTTTAGGGTATTCCGTGATGGCTTACACTCAGGTAAATTTTGACACACAATATCCTCAGCTTCAAAAGCAGGTTGAGATAGAAAATAAATTTGGAACCACTCTGGAGGATGATTATTCTAATCTGGAAGAATTAGAAAATCCTGAAATACTGAGTTGGTTCAAAGCCCAGGATTCACTTGCAGAAGCTTATTTTGCCGAGAATAAGTTTATGCCGGATTACTTGAATAAGTTCTCAGGTTATCAGAATCTGCAAAATGGGACAGTCAGTATGATTGAAGTAAATGAAGCAGGAAATTATTTTTATTTAAAATATGATCATTCTTCCGGCACCAATAAGTTGTTCTTTAGAAAAAAGCTTGAAGCAGAGGAAATTGAACTTTTTAATCCATCAAATTACAAAGATGAAATATCAGAAATCACCTATTTAAATCCATCGTTCAATGGAGAAAAAATTGCTATAGGCTATAGGATGAAGGACAGTTTTTCATCTAAAATAATATTTTTTGATGTGAAAAATAGAAAGCTTTTAGACGATGTAATTCCCAATATAAATCCTGCTT
>JBAWAB010000420.1:0-3346 GCA_049589035.1 Salegentibacter sp. | reverse complement strand
GCCCAGATCTCATCTTCAGCGATCTTAGCTGCTTTTAAAAGACTTTGCCATAAGCGCTTCGGAAGTTCAAATTGGGCATATTTGGAGACCTTTTGCCTTGCCTGGCTCAGCTTCCTTTCCTTCAGCTGCTCCATAATATCCTCGGAATTCATGCCCGGTAGCCAATTCACCATTATCTGGAATTCATAGTTCAAAGCATTAAGTTCCCGTGCGCCCCAGGCTGAGAGTTTAAGAATAGCCGGCCCGCTCATACCCCAATGCGTGATCAGCAAAGGACCCTGCGACTCCAGCTTCTCTCCTTCCACCTTTACCTCGGCCGAAGTAGCAATTCCCGCAAGGCCATTTATCCGCGGATCTTTAATATTGAAGGTAAATAGTGAAGGCACTGCGCTAACGGTGCTGTGGCCCAGTTTTTCCAGCAAATTCCACATTTTGGGATTGCTGCCGCTGGCGATCATCAGTTTTTCTGCGGAAAAATCTCCTTTGCTGGTGCCGATGAGCCAGTTCTTTTCAGTTTTCGATATTTTCCTGACCGAATGATTCTTCAGCACATGTATCCGAAGTCTTTCGGCTTCACCAAGAAAACAATTGATAATGCTTTCCGAAGAATCGCTCACCGGAAACATTCTCCCGTCTTCTTCGGTCTTCAATTCAATTCCGCGTTCTTCAAACCACGCCACGGTATCGCCGGTCATAAAGCTGTGAAAGGGACCCAACAGTTCTTTTTCACCCCGGGGATAGCTTTTTACAAGTTCCGAAGGAATGAATTCTGCGTGAGTAACATTGCAGCGACCGCCACCCGAAACCTTCACCTTCGTAAGCACTTCCTTTCCCCGCTCGAGGATCAGGATCTTTAGCCCGGGATTCATCTCTGCGGCATTAATAGCCGTAAAAAAACCGGCAGCTCCGCCGCCGACTACAATAATATCGTAATTCGTCATTTTTAAGCCTCTTCAGTTAAAGCCGGTCGGGAAAGTCAGAAATGATACCGTTTACCCCAAATTTCTTCATCCTTTCAATATCTCCCGGCTCATTCACCGTCCACACATTCACCTTGAAACCAGCATCGTGCGCTCTTTTCACGTTGTCGCGGGTAATAATGCCCAGCGATGGGTGAATAGCCTTTGCATTTAGTATTTTGCCCAACTCAATAGCTTCTACCATACTGGCTTTACTCAGCACGCCAATTGGCACATGCTCATCATACCGCCGCACCTCGAAGAGCTCATTCTTCTGAAAACTGGAAACAATGATATCTTCATATTTCCAGCCGCGTTCCTTCACGTAATGCTCGACGATCTCGCAGGCAGCATCGGCGGTGTCGAGACCTTTGAGTTCAATATTGATCCCGCACTTACCTTCGATAAAATCCATGACCTCAGTGAGCAGCGGAATTCTGTAATTCTCACCGACTTTCAGCTTTTTCAGCTGACTCCAGTTCTTTTTCGCAACTTCACCACGGCCGTTGGTAATGCGGTCCAGTGTGAAATCGTGAAAAACCACCAGTTCTCCGGAACTGCAGCGATGTACGTCCACTTCAATGGCATCAATATTGAATTCCAGCGCCCGCTCAATACTGTCCAGGGTATTTTCGGTAACGTGGCCTTTTGCACCCCGATGGCCTATTTTCAGAATTGGTTTCATATTCAACAAAGGTACCGAAATAGGCCGAATACACTTCCATATAGAAAAAAGCCCCTTTAGAAAGGCTTAGGACATCTTAACATTTTTTTTCATGCTTCCCTTTCTAAATTTAGATTCCTAATCAAAAATTTGTACAGCAATGACCACGTCTAAAGATTTCCCCCGCCAGGAACAATCCCAGCCGGGCAAGGAATATGAGATGAATCCGAAGCCCCAGATCATCAGAGATAATTACCGCGGAAGCCAAAAACTGCAGGAACAGGTGGCGCTTATCACCGGCGGCGACAGTGGGATTGGCCGCAGCGTAGCCGTTCATTTTGCCAGAGAAGGAGCGAACATTGCCATTGTTTACCTGAAAGAAGATGAAGATGCTCTTGAAACCAAAAAGATGGTTGAGGCTGAAGGCCGGCAATGCCTCATCATTGAAGGCGATCTCAAGAATGAAGATTTTTGCCGACAACTGGTGGAAGAATGTATTTCTGAATACAACAAACTGGATGTGCTGGTGAACAACGCGGCGGTACAGTTTCCCACCACCGACATTGAGAAGATCACTTCAGAGCAGCTTCACGAAACCTTCGAAACCAACATCTTTCCATATTTCTATATTCTGAAAGCGGCGCTGAAGCACCTGAAACAAGGGAGCCGCATCATCAACACTTCTTCGGTTACCTCCTATCGCGGCAGCGAACATCTGCTGGATTATTCGAGCACCAAGGGCGCGATCACTACTTTTACCCGCTCCCTCTCTAAAATGCTTATCGGCAAGAATATTCGAGTAAATGCCGTAGCGCCCGGACCCATCTGGACGCCACTTATTCCCGCCAGTTTTGATGAAGATCAGGTAAAAGATTTCGGTAAAAAAGTGCCAATGGGGCGGGCCGGGCAACCGAGCGAAGTTGGCCCCGCCTATGTTTTCCTTGCTTCGGAAGACAGCAGTTACATTACGGGCCAAATGATCCACGTGAATGGCGGTGAAATAATTGGAAGCTAAGCCGACCAAAAATCATCTTACACCTAAAATTATGGAAAAATGGTTTGATACGTCCCTGGCATCGCTTATCGCAATTGTAATCACCGCCACAGGAATCTATGCGGCGGTGATCCTATTTACCCGTATTGCGGGAAAACGAAGTTTCTCAAAATTGTCGAGTTTTGACTTTGCAATGACTGTCGCGATAGGCTCTCTTATTGCCACTACCGTTCTTAGCGAATCGGTAAGCCTGTTACAGGGAGTCGTGGGAATGGCCGCTATTTACCTGCTTCAGATAAGTGCTGCTCTGCTTCGGCGTTTTAAATTCTTCAGGAATACTATAGACAATGCACCTCTTTTGCTTATGGATGGCCCAAATATTCTGGAAGATAATCTTAAAAAGGCCCGGGTCACCAAAGGTGATCTCCGCAATAAACTTCGCGAAGCTAATGTGATCTGCATAGACCAGATAAAGGCCGTGATTTTTGAAACTACCGGCGATATTTCGGTACTTCACAGTGATGGCAATGAAGAACTGGAGGATTGGCTAATGAAAGATGTTAAACGTTGATCTATGCTAAATTGGACCAATATTTTAGGTCTCGTGGCCGGAATCTGTACCACGGTTTCGGTGTTACCACAGATCAGGAAGGCCTGGAAAACCAAAGAAGTAGAGGATGTCTCCCCAGGCATGTTCGGAATATTAATGTTGGGGGTTTTTCTTTGGGT
>JBAWAB010000419.1:0-1558 GCA_049589035.1 Salegentibacter sp. | reverse complement strand
AAAAAACGCTGCTGATATTTGCCTTTTTACTGCCACTTTTAAGTTTTGGTCAGCAGAAAGAGGATCTTAAGATCGGCCTTGTGCTTAGCGGCGGCGGGGCAAAGGGCCTGGCTCATATCGGGGCGCTCAAGGTGCTGGAGGACGCGGGGATACGCATTGATTATATTGGTGGGAGCAGTATGGGGGCCATTGTGGGCGGGCTTTATGCCGCGGGCTATTCGGCGGCCGAGCTGGATTCCATCTTCCACGCCACCAATTTCAACATTCTTATCCAGGACGACCTTCCACGCAGCGCAAAAACCTTTTATGAAAAGGAAGATTCTGAAAAATACGCCATCACTTTACCTTTTGACAATTTCAAATTTCAGTTTCCTTCAGGCCTTTCCAAGGGGCAGAATATTTACAACCTGATGTCGCGGCTCACCATGCACGTAAGCAATGTGAGGGATTTCAGCAATTTACCCATTCCCTTCTTTTGTGTCGCTGCCGATATTGAGACCGGCCAGGAGGTGATCCTTGATCATGGTTCTTTGGCGAAGGCGGTTTCGGCGAGTGGCGCCCTTCCTTCGATCTTTTCGCCGGTAAAAATAAACGGCCGGCTCCTGACTGATGGGGGCGTGGCTAATAATTATCCTGTGGAAGAACTTCGCGAACGTGGGGCAGAGGTCATAATTGGGATTGATGTGCAGGACAGTCTTCTGGGTCGGGAAAAACTGAAGGGAGTTTTCGATATTCTCACCCAGGTGAGTAATTTCAGGACCATCAGCGATATGAAAAAAAAGATCCCGAAAACCGATATTTACATCCATCCCGATATTACCCGGTTTTCGATCCTGGATTTTGACAAAGGCGAGGCGATCATCGATTCGGGAGTGGTTGCGACCCAAAAAAGGTTTGAGGAGCTGAAGGAACTGGCGCAACGACAGCAGCATCACGAAAAGAAGGTTAAAATCCCCAAAATCGACAGCATTCAGATCAGCGGGTTGACCATAGAGGGCAATAACAGCTATCCGCGGTCCTATATTCTTGGGAAGCTGAAGTTGCAGTATTTCACGAAATTCAGTTTTCACGACCTTGGGGTGGGCCTCAATAACCTTTCGGCTACCGGCAATTTTGATCGCATCAACTACACGCTCATTCCCAACGATACCGATGCCTATTACACCCTGGCGCTGCAAATTGAAGAAAGTGAGAACAAAACCTTTCTTCGGCTGGCGCTGCATTACGACCCGGTTTATAAAAGCGGCGCTCTCATCAACCTTACCCGCAAGAGCCTGCTCTTTACCAACGATGTTGCTTCTTTAGATGTGATCTTCGGCGATAATCTTCGCTATACTTTCGACTATTATATTGACAAAGGCTACTACTGGAGCATTGGGTTCCATTCCCGGTACAATAGTTTTAACCGGGGTATTTCCTTTGATTTTGCTCGTGAAAATGCCGAACTGGAAGATATCGGGCTGAATAAGATCGAGGTCACGTATGAAGATTTTACCAATCAGTTTTATGTAGAAACCCTTTTTAAGCAAGTTTTTTCCTTCGGAATGGGTGCTGAGCA
>JBAWAB010000418.1:0-3475 GCA_049589035.1 Salegentibacter sp. | reverse complement strand
TTATATCCGCACTTCAGGAATTGTTAAACTGGTCCGCGGAAAAGGTTTGCTGAACGCGATCGTAATTAATGATTCTCCTGATAGCTCTACCGCCTGGGATATTTGCGTGGCTTTGAAGGAAAATGGATTGCTCGCCAAGCCTACTCACGGCAATATTATCAGATTTGCACCACCTTTGGTGATGGATGAAGAGCAAATTAAAGATTGTGTAGAGATCATTACCACCACTTTAAAACAGTTCGAGAAATAAAGAACATCTTTATTGATTTAATGATACAGCCCCGCAATATCTGCGGGGCTTTTTTATTCTAAATGCGTGTGTAAGAATCTGCATTTTCAATCTGGAATTTCTGCTTCTTTTAATATCCGAGTCAAAATTTTTCAAAGCAAGTCAATAATAGGCAAAAAAGCCTTAAATTTAAGTTGCTCTATACTACTTTGAATACCGGCAAAAGAAGGACTGTCATTGTGATTCCCTTTCCTGCCTTTCTTCCATCTCCAATTTTCTTAGCCTGTTATCTGTAATGGATTGGAATATAATCCAAAAAAATAAGGCTATGAGAACAATAAAAAATTACCTGCCTTTACTTCCCCTTTTCTTTCCGGAGCCTCCTCCGCCCGACTTCCGAAGGTATCCTTCATACCAATTTTGATCTTAAAACAGCGCATTGCTGCCAAAGCATGCTTGATGTGGTTGAACATTATTAGAGACATGATGTCTTTAAATTCAGCCTGAAAAATAAATCCGGGAGGTTAATAAAGCCAGACCGGGAACAATAAACACCTCCCATAAAAAAGTGAAAAGATGAAGACAAACACTGCAATTTTGATATTTTTTTTCCCGGCTCTTCTTTGGAGCAACAGTCTCCTTGCTCAGGATCAAACCTGGTCTGCACCAAAATCGGCCGATGAATTAACGAATCCTTATAAAGACAATGCCAGTGCCACCGCCGAGGGCAAGAAGATCTATACCCAGATGTGTGCCTTTTGTCATGGGGCTACCGGTAAGGGAAATGGAGCTGCTGGCTTAACCCTGGAACCAAAACCTGCCGATTTTCTTTCCATCAGGGTCACCAACGAATCTGACGGGGCTATTTTCTGGAAAATGACCGAAGGCAAAGCTCCCATGGCGAGCTATAAAGAATTACTAAGCGAAGAACAGCGCTGGAAACTGGTGAACTATATCAGGAAACTGGAGACTAAAAAACACTAACCTAAACAAGCCCGGGATATGAAAATTATAAGATTGCTCTTATTTCTGACTCTTTTTACGGTCTTTGCCAATAAAGCCAGGGCCCAGCTCACTAACAGCCCCGGTTCCTTTCTGGGGAACACCAAACTTCTTATCGCCGGAAACGCGCAGGCAGATTATACCTACAACAAAGATGAAAACGGCTTTGGAAATGTGGCCTTCAAGCCCATATTTCTGTGGCATTTATCAGACAAGCTGTTTATAGAGTCTGAACTGGAAGTTGCTACCGATGAAGGAGATGTGGAAGTAGTGTTGGAATATGTGAACATGGTATATTTTATCAATAATAACCTGGCTGTACATTTTGGTCGCTTTTTGCCGAAATTTGGTAGTTACCGCGGAAAATATATGGAAGGTTTTCTTAACCGCTTCCCTACCGATCCTGTGGGTTTTGGTGACGGCGGGATTGGTGCCATGACCGAAACCGGGCTGGGGCTGCAGGGTGGAGCCGACATTGGAAACCTGATGATCAACTATGACTTCTACGTTTCAAATGGTCCCCAATTACTTCCGGGCAGCAGCGATGCGCCGGATGAGGCCGGGCAATTTAATTATGAAGCCTATGCCGAGAACAACCAGAATAAGGCTCTTGGCGGCAGGTTTGGGATCCTCCCGCTTTCTGATGCCAGTCTTGAGCTGGGATTTTCCTTTCAACATGCCGGTAAGACCGGCGATTCTGGTAGCAGCCTGGAAAATGTGAAGGTCGATATGTATGCCATAGACCTCAATTATTTTCGGAATATCACCGCTCTAAATTCAAATTTCAGGTTGATAGGGGAATGGAAAAAGCTCGATGCCGGGCGTGCTTTGTACGAAAATTTCGAAAGTGGCATTGGTACTTATAGCTTCAACAACAGCAGCACCGCCTTTTATATCCAGGCTTCCATAAGGCCCACAGGAGCTAGTTTAGAGTTTCTCGACAACCTGGAGCTCTCCGGCAGGTATTCTGAATTTGACACTCCCGAGGGAGCTTTGTGGGGAGGAGGGAAAAAAGATCAGACTGCAATTTCCCTGGATTACTGGTTAGGGTGGAACCGCGTATTCAAAATAGCCTATCAACACCAAACCGATAATCCTAACAGCTTTATCGCTCAATTGGTCTTCGGATTTTAAACTCTCAGCATCATGAAAAAACAAATTTTATTCTATCTCATACTCTTAGTGATGATTCTTCAGGGGCTCAAAAGCTGTAAAACTTCAGGTGATACCACCGCTTCCCCCGCCCAGGGCCAGGAAGAAAGCACGATGATCACCGAAAAAAGTGGAGGCCAACTCTGGAGCCAGCATTGCGTGCGCTGTCATAATGCCCCGCCGCCACAGGCATATTCCGATGAACAATGGACGGTGATCGGGCAGCATATGCGGATAAGGGCAAATATTCCTGAAAAGGAAATTAAAGCCATCATCGAGTTCATGAAGGCTTCGGATTAGGCCATTTCATGCTATATAAGATATTTGACCAAAATCAATATTATGAAAAAAGAAAACTGGCTCCCGCTGTCTTTCGAGAGAGCAAAAGACACCTATAAAAGTATCCATTTATGGACGCAGATAGCAGGAAAGGTAAAACTGGCACAAATGCCCTGGATCAACCATTCCTGGCATGTTACCTTATATTGCACTCCCTTTGGACTGACTACAGGCGATATCCCGGCGCCGGAGAAACATTTCCAAATAGATTTTGATTTCCTCGAACATGAATTAAGGATACTCACCAGCAAAGCCGAAACACGGAGTTTTGATCTGAAAACACTTTCGGTATCCTCTTGTTATGAAAATGTAATTTCCAGCCTTAAAGACCTGGGCGTCCCGGTAAGCATCAGGACTACGCCAAATGAGCTGGTAGATCCGATACCTTTTAACAAGGATCATCACCAGGCTTACGATCCGGAACAGGCCGCAGCTTTACATTCGGCCTTACTGAACGCGCATGAGGTTTTTACGCTTTTCCGGTCTGAATTTATAGGAAAATGCAGCCCGGTGCATTTCTTCTGGGGCGGTTTCGACCTGGCGGTGACCCGCTTCTCCGGAAGACGGGCGCCACAGCATCCCGGCGGAATGCCCAATCTACCCGATAAGGTAACCCGCGAAGCCTATTCGCACGAGGTGAGCAGTTGCGGTTTTTGGCCGGGAAACGAAATGCTACCCTTTGCCGCGTTTTATACCTATTTCTACCCCGGGCCTGAAGGTTTTAATAATAGCGCTGTAAAACCTGAAGCAGCC
>JBAWAB010000417.1:0-1715 GCA_049589035.1 Salegentibacter sp. | reverse complement strand
TATGATAACATCTCTGATGAAAATATTTGGTCAATTCTCATTAATCATCTTCCAAAATTAAAAGGTGAAATAGATGCTCTAACTGAGCAATAACAAATGCCAACACCGTGTAACGCAAACGGCGGGTATTTCGCTAAAATTCGATAATTTAGAGACCAATTAGAAACAACTAAGCTGACAAGTTCGCCTTCCCTACTTCCGCGCCACTTGTCGTTACACAAGACCGTTGGCAACAAGCTAAAAAATGTGCTTTCCTGAAATAGGTTGACTAAAAATTAAACCTTTTAGTATTATACCTAATGAAAGAACAAAATCAACACTGTCGAAAAACTTCCTACAAAAAAGTAGGTTATGATCTCAAGCTGATCATCATCGATCAGATCCAGAATGCACAGATTTCCATCAAGCATGCTTCAGAAAAATATCAGGTTTCCAGAGCTTCTATTTATTACTGGTTGAAAAAATACAGTACTTTAGAACAAAAGAAACGAGGGATGAGCAAGAAAGACGAGATCAAAAAACTAAAAGAAAAGATTGAAGAGCTGGAGTTTGTAAAAGACTTCCAACAGGACATTATTGCCGATATGGAACTTATTACCGGAGTAGATATGGCAAAAAAGTCGTTGCCCAAAACATTGGCAGAAGAGATCGAGAAAAAGAAACAAAACCGTTCAAAAGAAAATGGTTGATCCAATGTTTTGGGATTTCCAAACAGGCCTTCTACAAACGTCTGAAAACTTATAACAATAAACAGCAGCAAGATAAGATCATCGTTGGGCTGGTGCGCTCCTATCGCGAAGAGGTAGGACAAAGAACTGGCGGAATAAAACTCTACAGCGAATTAAAATCTGAAATGGTGAATCTCGGGATTAAAATAGGAAGGGATAAATTCTTTCGCGTACTGCGGATGAACAACCTGCTCGTGCCCCGAACCAGACGTTTTCATATCACAACAAACTCCAAACACCAGTTCTATAAGTACAAAAACCTGGTGCAGGATAAAGTACCAGACCGTCCGGAACAACTTTGGGTAAGTGATATCACTTATATCAAAACTCAGGGCGGTCATAACTACCTGGCCATCGTCACAGACGCCTATTCAAAGCAGGTGATGGGATATAAACTGGCCAGCCACATGAAGACCTCTCTTTGTCTGGATGCACTCAAGATGGCCCTTAAAAACAGGAAATATAAAGATCAGAAACTCATTCATCACTCAGATCGTGGACTTCAGTATTGTAATCCGGAATATACCGGGTTTGCCGAAGACAATGGACTTACAATGAGCATGACACAGCAGTATGATCCCTACGAGAATCCGGTAGCAGAACGAATTAATCAAACCCTCAAATATGAATATGCACTCAGACAAACCATAAAAAATACTACTTTAGCAAAGAAGATGGTTAAAAGAGCGGTGGACATTTACAATAACAAAAGGCCACATTTAAGCCTTAAAATGAATACCCCAAATTTTGTTCATTTAAACAAAAATGTACCCTACCATTCCTACAAAAGGAATCAACAAAATTTAGAATTATTGACCATTTAAAATTTTAAAAAGTGAACCAAAAATGGTCAACCTATTTCAGTACAAGACAGACCGCTACAAAGGAAAAATAAAGGTGGAGCACAAGATTCAATTTTCCTGTCAGGCGAAATTCGATAAATCTATATGCTCTTTGGTAAACTGAATGTTCGGAAAAAACTCCAGC
>JBAWAB010000416.1:0-6462 GCA_049589035.1 Salegentibacter sp. | reverse complement strand
TCCAGCCATGTTCTAAGTTCTTTCTTGTTTTCCATTTCTCTAAATTTAATATGGTATTAATCTATTCCGTTTAATATTGATTTGATGTGGTTGGTTCGCTGCATCTCACTAAAGACCTCTTCAAAATCATCATTTTCGATCAGGTTCTTAAATTGAGTGAGATTGCTGATATATTCGGTCAAAGTCTCCAGCACATTTTCTTTGTTTTGCTGAAAAATAGGAGACCACATAGCGGGCGAACTCTTAGCCAGTCTTACTGTGGAAGCAAATCCACTGCCAGCGAGGTCAAAAATATCGCGTTCATTTTTCTCCTTTTCAAGCACGGTTTTCCCAAGCATAAATGAACTAATATGCGAGAGGTGGGAAACATAGGCAATATGCCGGTCGTGCGCCTGCGGATCCATATACCTGATGCGCATCCCGAGTTTCTGAAATATCTCTAATGCTTTCTCCTGAAGCCGAAAAGCAGTCTTTTCAACTTCACAGATGATATTGGTCTTTTCGCGGTAAAGATCTTTCATCGCCGCAGTAGGCCCTGAATATTCCGTTCCTGAAATTGGATGTGCCGCCAGGAAATTCCTTCTTCGCGGATGATTGGCTATGGCTTCACAAAGTTTTGCCTTGGTGGAACCGGTATCAAAAACCAGCGTATTTTCCCCAATTTCATCCAACACCTTTTTAGTCACTTCTATCGCAGCATCTACCGGAACCGAGATGATCACCACATCGGCTTTTTTTAATTCGTCAAAGCCTGCGATTTCATCAATGATCCCAAGCTCCCGGGCCTTTTCGAGATGTTCGACGCTGGCATCGGTTCCCGCTATTTTTACCTGCGGAAAAACTTCGCGGAGGTCCAGGGCAAACGATCCGCCAATAAGCCCGATTCCTATAATTTGAATTTTCATGCTTTTATTCGTTTGATGGCGCGGTCAATATTTTCTTCAGAAGTGCAAAGTGAGAACCTAATATATCCTTCACCCTGGCTGCCAAAGATGAAGCCCGGAGCTGCAAAAATACTATGCTGGTGCAGCAGGTCATCTACAAAAGCTTCTGAAGTTTTACCTTCCGGAACCCTGGCCCATACAAACATTCCCGTCTGGTCCTTGGTGGGAACGCAGTTCAGGAAAAATGCCAGTTCCAGCATCTTTTCTTTCCGCAGTGCATAGATAGCATTCTGTGATTTAAACCAGCTTTCGGGAAGCCTGAGGGCAGCAGCCGCTCCGGCCTGCAGCGGATAGAACATCCCGCTGTCCATATTGGTCTTCACCTTCAGGATGCTGTTCAGGTTCTTTTCACTTCCGCAGACCATCCCGACACGCCATCCGGCCATATTAAAGCTCTTGCTGAGCGAATTAAGCTCCAGTACTGCCTCTTTAGCGCCCTCAGCCTTTAAAATACTTTTAGGATTGTCATTAAGAATAAAACTATACGGATTATCATTAACGATAAGGATCTTATGTTTTTTAGCAAAAGCTACCAGGTCTTTAAATACCTCTTCATTAGCCGAAGCTCCCGTGGGCATGTGCGGATAATTCACCCACATAAGCTTTACCTTCCTCAGGTCCTTCTGTTCCAGAGCTTTCAGGTTGGGACGCCAGTTTTCAGCTTCCTTCAAGTCATAGTATATGGCCTTTGCCCCCACCAGCCTTGTAACAGAACTATAGGTAGGATATCCCGGATTGGGGATGAGCACCTCATCGCCTTCGTTGAGAAAAGCCATAGAAATATGAAGGATTCCTTCCTTGCTTCCCATTAGCGGCAGGATCTCTTTTTCAGGATCGAGTGCCACCTCATAATGACGCTCATAGAACTCTTTGATCGCATTCCGAAAATCTGCTGTGCCCTTGTAGGGCATATACTGGTGTGCCCCGGGATTGGTCAAAGCCTCGTTTAGGCCGGTAATCACCTGCGGCGGCGGCGGCAAATCGGGGCTCCCGATCCCCAGATTAATAATAGGCTTCCCCTGCGCCTCCAGTGCCCGCACCTCTCTCAACTTGGCAGAAAAATAGTATTCCTGCACCTCGTCCAATCTTTTAGCCTGCTGAATCATTATAAGCTGTTTTTATAAGTCCCTAATATTTTTAATTCTTCGGTCATCACCCTCAGGATCTCCACCGCCTTCTGAAATTCTTTATAATCATCGAAAACCACATCTACCAAAAACCAGTATTTCCAGGGAGTTTCAATGATTGGCATACTCTGGATCTTCGTCATATCCAGGTTAAAATCCCTGATGATATTTAATACCGATACCAGGCTGCCTCGCTTGCTTTCCAGTTCAAATTTAATCGAAGCCTTATTGACGATCTCCCCATTTGGCTCTTTCATTTTTTTGCTCAACAAGAGGAAGCGCGTAGCATTGCTCTTCTTGGTATGAATACTTTCCGCCAGAATATCGAGTCCGAAAATTTCCGCAGCTACCTTACTGGCTACGGCCGCGATGTGTTTTGATTCTTTTTGGGCAATTCGGCGTGCAACTTCAGCAGTATCGGCATCCTCTATCAGTTTAATATGAGGATAGCCCTTGAAGAATTGCTTGCACTGCAGGAGTGCCATGGGATGCGAATACACCTTTTTAATCTTGTCAATCGTCTGCCCGGGAAGCGCCATCAGGTTCATATCAATAGGGATATAATGTTCTCCAACAATCTTCAGGTTATGCTCATCTATAAGCGCATAATTGGGCAGAATAGAACCTGCGATGGAATTCTCGATTGCCATGACCCCCTCCTGCGCCTTTTCAGAAACAAGGCTGTTCACCAACTCTTGAAAAGACATGCACTCCAGTACCTCAATATCTTCTCCAAAATATTCCCTGGCCACCAGGTGATGAAAAGAGCCCTCTATGCCTTGTATCGCTACTATTTTTCCCATTTTATATACATTCAAAAAAAAAGCCCCGATCGTTTTGGATCGAGACTTTTCATATAATTGTTGGCTTAATTACACAGCATTCCCGATCCTATTCCTGGAGTAGAAATAAAAATAATAGAATGCGTTCCAAGTAATTAAAGCTCTCATTTGTTCGTTATTACAGCGACTAAAGTAGTACTTAATTTCAAAAGGAAAAATCTTTTAATCACTTTTTCCAAATTCGGAATTGGACGAAATATTTTTGGTTTTTTTAAAAATATCGGCAGTAAATGAAAGGCAATTTTCCGAAAACAGCAGCAGGACGATCCCAGTTTTCACCAAAAACGGAAAGCAGGCTTTCGGCCACAGCAAATAATTAATGTTTATTTTTGAAAAAAAGCAATTCTATGTCGGTTTCGGTTGAACAGGTGTCCAAATTCTTCGGAAAACAGAAAGCTCTCAACAAGGTTTCCTTTTCCATAAAGAGAGGGGAAATTGTTGGATTTCTTGGTCCCAATGGGGCTGGAAAATCGACTTTGATGAAAATACTCACCGGATATCTCCCCGCTTCCGAAGGCACTGCGGTGATAAACGGACAGGACGTGCAGGAGCATCCGCATGAAGTTCAGAAGAACATTGGCTACCTTCCGGAACACAATCCGCTGTATCCCGAAATGTACGTGCGAGAATACCTCGCTTTCAACGCCCGTATTTACGGAATTGAAAAAGATCGGATAGAAAAAGTCATCGGCCTCACCGGCCTTACTCCGGAAGCCAACAAAAAGATAGAACAGCTTTCAAAAGGTTACCGGCAGCGGGTAGGGCTGGCTTCGGCATTATTGCACGACCCCGATGTGCTCATTCTCGACGAACCCACCACCGGCCTGGATCCCAATCAGCTGGTGGAAATACGCAGTCTCATCAAGAACATTGGCAGCGACAAAACGGTTTTTCTCTCTACTCATATCATGCAGGAAGTAGAGGCGATCTGCGAGCGGGTGATCATTATTAATAAAGGAGAGATTGTAGCCGATAAAAAACTGAAAGATCTGCGCTCTGCGGAAGAACAGGTGATTTTCGTCGAATTTGACTACCAGATAGAAAACGTGGCTTTGCAGCGGTTACCGTATCTGAAGAGTTTCAGAAATGTGGGCGGTTTTGCCTATGAATTGATCTTTGAAACCACTCAAGACATGCGCCCGGCGGTATTCGACTTCGCTCATGACAATGGCCTGAAGACCCTTCAGCTAAATCAGAAAACAAAAAACCTGGAGAGTCTTTTCGCCGAGCTCACCCTTCAGAATAAAGAATGAAAATGGCCGAAATCAAGGCGTATCAAAAATGAGTTTCCCTGTGTAATGCTGCTTCACATCCACGATGGGAGGATGATTTTTGGCGATGATATCGCCAAAACTGTAAATATCTCCTTTTATGGACTGCTGTGGATCGACGATCATTTTGTTGGTTCCGCGGTGAAAAACATCATAATCCTGCACCACGAGGTTTTCAGCTTCCAGCCTTCCATCGCCACCCGCGAAGAAAATATCAGCAAAATTGGCGCTGCCGCTCAAGAAATAATTGGAGAAATTATCGTTGGTGATTCGCAGCTTTTCCACATCCAGGTTCAGTATGAAATCCCCATCGGTATGAATATTGGGGTCTAGTTCCTGATTGAAGCTACGCAACCATAGCTGCGGAAAATGAAGTGTTCCAATACTTTCGATGGCACTGCCGCTGCTATTCTGCAACCAGTTTAAAGTTGGTGTGGTCACATAAACTTTAGTCACTTCGTAATTTCGAAAAAGATTGCAGGAATTGGTATTTCGAATGCTCAACCTGTTGTTCTTCACCTCCAGACTTACCTCATCGAGGAGATTCTCGCCTGTTTCTATAGTAGCCGAATATTCACTGCCTTCTTTCACATAAAGCTTCACCCGTTCGTAAACCATGATCTCTTGAAAGGGCTCCAGTTCTACTTCCTTTTGCACAGTCTTCCCGGCCGTCTGAAAACAATCGGGAGCCTTTTCGGTATTACAGGAATATTCGAACAGCAGGAAAAGCAGGCATATAAAGATCAGTTTTTTCATATTCTGTATCCTATTGAGAATTCAACGGCTTCGGCATTGGCCCAATGTGAATGAACGGTGACCGAGCCCCAGAGATGTTCACTGATGATCCTTCTAAGACCGATGCGGTTATACACTCTTTCCACATATTGATCGTAGGGATAGTAAAGGTAATATCCCAGCTGCGTGATCACTGACAGTTTATGAAAAGTGAGCTGATGCCCCATAAAAACGCCCACCCGTTTTGCATCTTCATCGCCTTTGGTTTCTCCTAAAGGAAAAGCCACCGATTCATAATGGATACGCTCTTTCATCGCCCCGGAAAGGAAAAGTTCGGCCCCAGCCTGGAGCGTACTTTTGTGATTCAGGACCTTGTCGGCAAAAGCAGTAATGGTCAAAAACGGATATCGTTTTGACCCAATTACGCCCATGGTGTTCACTCCGCCTCTAAGAACGAAATTAAATTTTACCGGTTCCGTATATTTTTCCCGCGGACCCTGGGGAATATAGGCGGGATAATCCCGGTCTTCAAGCCGGTAATTCATTCCGAGGTTAAAAGTAAAACTGTTGGTGCTGGCATTGGGCGAACGGAAATCGGCATTGGAATAATGAATGAGCGAGATTCCACCTTGAATGCCAAGACCTTCAAAAATATTCTCCTTTTTGAAATTAGCCATTAAAAAAGTTGAACTCAGGATCTTTGAACCGTAGGCCTTGTTGCGGTAATTTTCATCGGCATCATAGGGTTTGGAGGTCATGGCAAGTCCCTGCCCGATCCTCAACATCAAAAGCCGGTGCAGAAAGTAAAAGCTCATATTGGCATAAAGCCCGTAATTCTGCCCAAGAGATGGATTCTTGAGGTCCTGATAGGTAAAAGTGTATCCCACATCGGGAAAATTGTACCGGCTTTCCCACTGCTGTTCCCCAAAAGTCTTTCGGTTAAAACTCAAGATCAGGCCGGTAGGATGCCCGGTAATAAGATGCGCCAGGTCGGGATTATGTTCTGCGATCGTACCGTAAAAATAATTGGCATCGATCAGGAAATGTGCCTTCTCAGAGCTCTGGGCGAATGAACTACCTGAAAAAAGCAGAAAAAAACAAGCCAGGATTTTTTTCATAGGGCACAAATGTAGCCTATTTCTTAAAAAACAGCAGCCGCTATTTTCTGAATATTAGAGCTTTTTCCCATAGAGTAATAATGCACCGTTGGAACGCCTGCCGCCACGAGTTCTTTAGACTGAGCGATGGCCCATTCCACTCCCACCTGCCTTACTTCGGCATTGGTTTTACATTTCTCGATTTCAAGGATCAATTGCTCCGGAAGATCGATCCTGAAAACCTGCGGCAAAAGTTGCAAATGCCTTTTCACGGCGATGGGCTTGATCCCTGGAATTATAGGCACCGTAATTCCCATTTTCCTGGCATCTTCCACGAACTTAAAGAATTTGGAATTATCGAAGAACATTTGCGTCACGATATAATCTGCGCCGGCATCTACTTTTTCCTTCAAACGCTTCAGATCTGATTTCAGGGAAGGGGCTTC
>JBAWAB010000415.1:0-2003 GCA_049589035.1 Salegentibacter sp. | reverse complement strand
GCCGGTAAAGGAATAGATGGTAGAAAGTATTCTCCAGGCATCGGCGGTCTCCACGAAATCACCCATTCCCAGGGTAGAAATCGTATAACCAGCGAAATATAGTTTCTCCCAAACATCAGCCGGGAGCCGCGTCGTGCCATTCACGATAGAATCAGGAGAAGAAGTAAGCATAAGCAAAAAGCTCAGCCAGAGCAAGAAAACCCAAATCGTAACGATAATTACCAAAAGGATGTAACCGGCGTGCCCGAGGATCCTGGCTTTTCCGTTGTTACCAGAAAGCTTCAAAAAACCTGTCCAGATCCAGCGGGAAATATGGCTGGTAAACCAACCTCCTCCCTGCAGCGAAAGGGTGGTCTGGAGAATATCCACAACAATAGCAACATAAAGAAGAGCACCCGTAATGAGCAGTAAAATATTCATAATTATTAATTCTTTGGTTTACGATGATCAGTAATATCCCCTTAAATCCTTCTTAACCTTTGTCACTTAATCCTTCTTTGCCGCTTTTTTTCTCAGCAGCATGTTTTCTTCTTTTATAGGGAGCTTCCATGCCATCCTCCTGCACATAATCCACAATTTCCGAATTTAGCTCGGCTCCAAGAAGCACAATAAAACTTGTGATGTACAGCCATAGCAGCAGGATCACCACCGCCGAGACCGAGCCGTAAATTTCGCCGTAACTTCCGAAGTTGCTCACATAAAAGGAAAAGCCCCAGGAAGCAATCAGCCAGACAATAGTTGCAAGCCCGGCGCCAATGATCACCCATCTTAGCTTAGGACGTTTTCTTGCCGGCGCAAACTGATAGATCAAACAGAGAAAAAAGGTGACAATAATGGCCAATACCGGCCAACGTAACCAGCTCACTAAAGTATCCACCTGCGAGGGCAGTCCAAACTGGTTCATAAAAGCGGGGAAAGCCACTATAAGAGCCATGCTCAAAATGATCAGGATCGTACCGCAAAGGGTAAAAAGAGAAGAGAGGCCCAGCTCCTTAAAAAAACCTCTGTCATTGATAGTATCATAGGCGATATCTACCCCCTTGAAGAGAGATTTTGTACCCTTATTTGCACTCCATATACTAAAGCCAACGCCTATCACCGTGCTCCAGCCAAGGCTGTTTCCCGAGGTAGCTATAAAGTTCTCGATGCGTTTATGAAGCAGATGAAAAGCCTCTTCTGGCATCATCGCCGACAATTGGGATAGCTGTCTTTCGATCTGCTGTGGATCTGTGGTGAGTCCATAAATGGAGATGAGCGCCATGATGGCCGGAAAAATGGCGAGGAAGGAATAATAGGCCACCCCGGCTGAAACGATACTTACACTATCTGCACTAATCTCATCTTTTACTTCTAAAAAAATTCTCTTCCATCCCGACAAAGGGATCTTTAAAGGATTATGAATCTTTTTTCCCATTAATCTATTTTCTTTTCCATTCAACAATCTCTCTGAAAACCACCATAAGTTGTTGTTTTGCTGCAGCTCTCAAAGAAGCTCCCTCAAATTATAAAAAAGCCGCCGGAGGCGCTACTAAATGAATGTTAATAAAAGGTTTCCAGGATTGCTACGGAATAGATTTATTTCGCGGAGAAATGAGTGGGTGTTCCCAAAAAGCTTTCCGCTGCTTCCATGATGGTCTCAGAAAGTGTCGGGTGCGGATGAATGCTCAGGGCGAGGTCTTCGGCCGTGGCAGCCATTTCTATAGCCAGGGTGATCTCAGGAATAAGCGAACCCGCATTTTTCCCTGCCACGCCCCCTCCTAAAATACGGCCGCTTTCGTGATCCACGATGAGTTTGGTAAGTCCGTTTTCCGCAGCAATGGAAACCGCTCTTCCCGACGCCCTCCAGGGAAACTTCAGTACTTTAACTTTTGTCCCTTTTTCTCTGGCTTCAGTTTGGGTAAGGCCGGTCCAGGCAAGTTCAGGGTCGGTAAAGACGATTCCGGGAATAGCCTTCACATCATAGGCAGCTCCCGGCTCCCCCGCAATCACTTCAGCAGCCACTC
>JBAWAB010000414.1:0-10416 GCA_049589035.1 Salegentibacter sp. | reverse complement strand
TTGAAGTCAGGAATTCCGGGGAAAAAGCCATTGAGAATTCGGCCGATCTCTTCAACCGTTTTTCCAAAGGAGAACGCAGTCCCGGCACGGGCCTCGGGCTGGCTATCGTAAAAAAGATCTGCGAGCTGTATGGCTACAGACTCAGCTATAACTTTAGTGACCAGAACCATTGCTTTTCTATCGATTTTCAGCCTTCTTTAGATACAAAATAGTTTTTGACCAATTTCTTTAAACCAACTTTAGATTTCTTTCCTAATTTTAGGATTATTAAAACACGTAAAACCAGCAGAACTATGAAAAATATAATGACCGCCGCCTTTGTGTTTGCATTATTTACACTTACCTCCTGTGGACAAGGACAAGTGCCTCAGGAAGTGAAAAGCACCTTTAACAATAAGTTTCCCGATGCTACGAATGTCTCCTGGGATAATGAGAACAGTGATGAATGGGAAGCTGAGTTTAAGCAAAATGGCACCGAATATTCGGCGAGTTTCAGCTCTGAAGGAGAATGGATGGAAACCGAGAACCAGATAGATAAGGCTCAACTTCCTTCGGAAGTCGCACAGGGCCTGCAATCAAAATATCCCGGCGCCAGTATTGAAAAAGCTGAAAAAGCAGAACGAAAAGATGGTACCGTCTATGAAATCGAGATAGAAAGCGACGGCGGAGAAATGGAGGTAATCTTTGATTCCCAGGGCAATTTTGTGAAGAAAGAGTCGAAGGAGGAAGATGACGGTGAAGAGGAAGATTAATTAGTTGTTTGAAAATAAACGGTGCTTTTCCCAATGAGTACCGTTTATTTTTTGAAAAAGTATCCAGATCTTCCTTTAAATAATGACTGAATTTTACATTTGTCACAAAACGAATAAACCCTGACGATGCTAATTACGATTTTCTGCTTTTTTCAAAACCAACTAAAAAACTGCCGTGATTTCTTCAAATTTCGGTTTCTATTGCTTTTTGTCCTTTTTGTTCTTGGCTTCAACGCCAAAGCAACTGCACAGTTCATAAAACCGCTTAATCCCAACATTAAAACCAGTGGGGATGTTATTGTTTATGCTTTACCAGTATCGGCATTGGCCACTACTCTTATTGTGGGAGATACTAAGGGAAGCTGGCAGTTTGCCAAAGGATTTTTGATGAACCAGGCGGTTACCTATGCTGTGAAATCGATAATCAATAAAAAAAGGCCTTATCACCACGGGGATCATGCTTTTCCCTCGGGCCATACTTCTACTACCTTTCAGGCGGCTTCCTTTATTCACGCCAGGTATGGCTTTAAATACAGTATTCCTGCCTATCTCCTGGCCGGTTGGACCGCATTTAGCCGGCTAAATGCCCAAAAACATGACGGTTACGACATTCTTGGCGGCGTGGTGGTAGGTGTTGGTAGTACTCTTCTCTTCACTACCCGCTATGAGAAGGAGCATATGCAGCTCACCTTTAGCAGTTCTGATGATTCATACCTGCTGGGCTTCACCTACAGGTTTTAGCCTGAATGCCTGCCTGATTTTGTAGATTTTCCTTGCGCGCGTGCCGCCTTTCTTTAGTTATCCTGATAAATATCAGATTTTTTCTATTTCCTTAATTGTAACTTCCTCAGTGTTTTAGTACCCGTGTTTTTATCTAATTCCAAAGCGCTTCTTGTAAAGAAGATCTTTCTACGCGAGGCAGATGAAAAATGAACAGATCCGGCTAAAGCCGAATTGTGGCGGCCTTACTGCTGAAATTGCTTTTTTTCGGGGGTAGTTATACTCGTGCCTTCCTTCGGAACCAACAGAATGTTTTCAGGCTAAAAGATGGCAATGAAGGGGAATGCAGATACTATTATTTACGGCAGGATCATTTCTGTGAGGGGAAGTATCGTAGATGTATACTTTGGCCATAATATGCCTCCCATTTACAGCCTGCTCTATGCCGGAAAAGACAATAAAATTTCCCTTGAGGTACTCACTCAGCTGGACCTTCACCGCGTGAGGGCAATAGCGCTTAATCCTACCCAGGGCCTGGCCCGCGGGATGCAGGTGGAGAGCCGGGGAAAGGAACTTCAGGTGCCGGTGGGAAAGGAGATCGTGGGGCGCATGTTCGATGTCTTCGGAAATACCATCGACCACGGGAAACCTCTACAGAACCCGGAACAGCGCAAAATTCACCAATCTCCGCCTGCGCTTGAAAAGAGATCCACCAAATCTGAAATTTTCGTTACCGGGATCAAGGCCATAGATGTGTTGATTCCACTAGAGCGTGGCGGAAAGGCTGGCCTGTTTGGCGGTGCGGGCGTGGGAAAGACAGTGCTGCTCACCGAGCTCATCCATAATATGGTGGAACGCAGCAAAGGCATTAGTATGTTTTGCGGGATTGGGGAGCGCTGTCGTGAAGGCCATGAACTTTACTACAGCATGAAAGACGCCGGGTTACTTGAGGATATGGTGATGCTTTTCGGGCAGATGAATGAACCGCCGGGGGCGAGATTTCGGGTGGGGCATGCGGCGCTAACCATGGCAGAATATTTCAGGGATGATGAAAACCGCGATGTGCTGTTGCTCATCGATAATATTTTTCGGTTTATACAAGCCGGAATGGAAGTTTCAGGACTTATGGGCCAAATGCCTTCGCGCCTCGGCTACCAACCCACCATGGGAACCGAATTGTCGAAACTGGAAGAGCGCATTGCCAATACCGAGAGCGGAGCCATTACTTCTATACAGGCGGTCTACGTACCTGCCGATGATCTTACCGATCCCGCGGCAGTGCATACTTTCTCACATTTGTCCGCTTCCATCGTGCTTTCCCGGAAGAAAGCGGGAGAAGGTCTGTATCCGGCGATCGATTTGTTGCAATCAGATTCCAAGATGGCCACGCCGGGTATTATAGGCGAAAGACATTATGAGTTGGCGCAGGAAATCAGGCAAACGCTGGCTCAGTATAAAGAACTTAAAGATATAATCGCGATGCTTGGACTGGAACAGCTTTCGTCCCATGACCGCAATGTGGTGAACCGCGCCCGCCGCCTGGAAAGATTTTTCACCCAGCCCTTCTTTGCCACCGAACAATTCAGCGGCATCAAAGGAAAGACGGTAAGTCTTGAAGATGCGCTAGATGGCTGTGAAAGAATACTTGCCGATGAGTTTAAAGATTTGCCGGAAAGTGCTTTCTATATGATAGGGAACATTGATGAGGCCAAAGAAAAAGCGGGGGAAGAGAAAAAAGAGAATAATTCCTCTTCCGAAGAAAAAGATAAAGACCAGGCAAAGGAGAAAACCTCAGAAAAAGAAAAGTCCGATGGAAAACCAGTTAATGCATCTTAAGATCCTGCTGCCTTCACGAATTTTTGCTGAAGTGAAAAATGTGCAGCGCATTGTAGCAGAAACCGGTGATGGCCAATATGGATTTCTGCCGCAACGGCTGGACTGCGTGGCCGAACTGCAACCTGGAATTTTTAGCTACGAAACGACAGACGGCAAGACCACTTATGTAGCTGTGGATATCGGCATACTGGTGAAGGCCGGTCTGGAGGTAACGGTTTCGGCAAGGCATGTCATAGGAGGGGTAGATCTTGGAAAACTGCAGGAAACGGTAGAAAAGGAATTCCTGGAGCTGGACGAAGAAGAAAAAAATGTGCGTTATGTCATGGCAAAGCTGGAAAGCAATTTTATGCTTCGACTGCAGAAATTTGAAAAGCACAGGAATGAAATCTGATAAAAATCAAAAACAGGATTTCAGCCGCAAGGTCGGGGAAAAGGAGGAAAGAAAGCTCAGGAGCCTCAGGGAGAACAAGAGAAGTGTCTGGTTTGGCTTGGGCATGATGGGAATGGTTGGCTGGTCGGTAGTAGTACCGGCGCTACTGGGGGTAATAACAGGTCTATGGCTTGATAAGAAGTTCCCTCAGAGTTTTTCCTGGACGCTTACTTTGCTGGTTGTGGGGGTCTTTATTGGAGCCATCATCGCGTGGTATTGGGTAGACAAAGAGAATAAAGAGATACATCGGAATAAAGATCAGGAAAATGAATAACACGTTTCTCATCATCGTTTTTATAGAAGGTTTTGCATTGGGGATCTTTTTCTTTGGCGGCCTCTGGTACAGCGTAAAAAAAGCCGTGGTTTCCACAAAACCTCTCTTGTGGACCTTCGGAAGTTTTTTTGTGAGGATGAGCGTCACAATCCTGGTGTTTTACCTGTCAGGGGCCGGCGACTGGCGCAGATTTTTAGCGATCCTGGTAGGTTTTATGGCCGCCCGCTTTACAGTTATTTACGTAACAAAAACGATCGATGCCAAACAGCCCGAACAAAAAGTGAATCATGAAACTGAGTCCTGACGATACTATCTTTTGGTCACACGGGTTTATTACTATTAACCTGACCATTGTTACCACCTGGGTACTCATGGCGGTCATAGTGCTTGGTGCCTGGCTCATCACGAGAAAGCTCCAAACGGGCCTGAAGATCTCGCGCTGGCAATGCATCCTTGAAATGATCGTGCTTAGCATCAGCAGCCAGGTGGAGGAGGTGGGGATGGATAAACCAAGAAAATATATTCCCTTCATAGGAACCTTATTTCTTTTTATAGGTATTGCCAATTTGTGCATCATTTTTCCGGGTTATGAACCGCCTACTGGCTCACTTTCAACTACAACCGCCCTCGCGATCTCTGTTTTTCTTGCGGTTCCTTTCTTCGGAATTGAAGAAGGAGGGCTAAGAGGCTATCTTAAAACATATCTGGAACCCACCTGGCTCATGTTGCCTTTCAATCTAATTGGAGAGATCACACGCACGCTCGCTCTCGCCGTCCGGCTCTTCGGAAATATTATGAGTGGCGGCATGATCGTAGCGATTCTGCTCAGCATTGCGCCTTTCATCTTTCCGGTGATTATGGATGTGTTGGGTTTATTGACGGGCATCGTACAGGCCTATATTTTCAGTGTGCTGGCCACAGTATATATCGCCGGAGCGGTACAGGTGCGAAAATCGAAACTAAAAAAACATAAAAATCAAAAGCAGCTTAAAAATGGATAATATCACAATCATCGGAATGGCGTCTATCATAACCGCCGGAATCACCACGGCTATCGGTACTATGTTGCCGGCGCTAAGCGAAGGAAAAGCAATAGCCGCAGCCATGAGTTCGCTGGCTCAACAACCAGACGCTTCCTCTACAATTACACGAACGTTGTTTGTGGGGCTGGCAATGATCGAATCGACCGCGATCTATTGTTTCGTGGTCTCTATGATCCTGATTTTTGCCAATCCTTTCTGGAACTTCATCATCGCAAAATAAACTGAAATGAAGATCAACTGGTTTACGGTAATAGCGCAGGTAATAAACTTTCTCGTGCTTGTATGGCTGCTGAAACGCTTCCTGTACAAGCCTATTCTGAAGGCTACCGATCAACGGGAGAAAAGCATTGTCTCGAGGCTGCAAGATGCCAGTTCCAAAAAAGAGGAAGCCAAAAAGGAACGGGATGAGTTTCAGAAGAAAAATGAGAATTTCGAAGAAGAAAAACGGCAGATGATGCAAAAAGCCGTAGCTGAAACGAAGGCGCAGAATGACCAAATGATGCAGGAGGCCAGGAAAGATGCTGCTGCTTACCGGGAAAAACAGCAAAAAAGTCTTCAGCAGATGGAGAGCAATCTGAAGAATGAGCTGGCGGAAAGGACCAGCCATGAAGTGATCGATATCAGTAGAAAGGTTTTAACAGATCTTGCTTCCACAGATCTGGAAGCGCAAGTAGTAAATCATTTTACCGATCGACTCAAAGGAATGGACGAGAATGGGAAACAACAATTTTCCGCCGCCTATCAAAATATGTCTGGACCTTTAATGATACGCAGTGCCTTTGAATTGAATCCCGATCAGCAAACCGGGATTAAAAATGCGGTAGATCAACTGCTGAATAAAAATAACGAATATCGTTTTGAAAAGGATGAGAAGCTAACCGGAGGCATAGAGCTGGTGGCGAACGGGTATAAACTTTCCTGGAACATCGCGTCTTACCTGGATGCTCTCGAAGAAAAAATCTCGGAAGCTTTGAAAGAAAAGTCGGAACAGGAAATTGGGGAGCAGCCCGAAAATAATTCCACCGGGGAGAAAGCGGAAGCTCAAAAAGAAGATTATGGCAGCGAAGGACCTGAATGATATTGCCGGGCAGACTTTTGCCGAGATGGAGCAGGTGCGGGGCCAGTATTCCTTTCCCTTCGCCCCAAGGGAAGTTGGCTATGTCTCAAGCATCACTTCAGGAGTTATAAAAGTGGAGGGTTTACCAGGCGCAGCCTTCGAGGAATTGTTGAAATTCCCAAACGGGCTTTCGGGAATAGCATATAATATTGACGAAAATGAAATAGGAGCCATTCTTTTAGGAGAAGATTCGCTGCTGAATGCAGGAGATGAAGTGCTACGCACCGGTCGTGTAATGGATGTTCCTGTGGGTGAAGATCTTTTGGGAAGGGTGTTGAATCCTTTAGGGGAGCCTGTAGACGGCAAGGGCGCGGTTGCGAGTGAAAAGCGTTTTCCTATTGAACGCCCTGCTCCGGCTATTATGGATCGCGATCCGGTTTCGGTGCCTCTGCAAACAGGCCTCAAGGTGATCGATGCTTTGATTCCTATTGGCCGTGGCCAGAGAGAGCTCATCCTGGGTGACAGGCAAACTGGTAAGACTGCTATTGCCTTAGACACGATCATTAATCAGAAGGGCAAGGATGTACTTTGCGTGTATTGTGCAATCGGGCAACGGGCTTCCTCGGTGGCTAAAGTTGTGGCCACGCTTCGGGAAAAAGGGGCGATGGAATATACGGTAGTTATAGTCACCGAAGGCAATGATTCGCCCGGACTCAAATATATAGCTCCCTACGCAGCCACCAGCATTGCCGAAGCTTTCATGGAAAAAGGTCGTGACGTCCTGATAGTTTATGACGATCTCACCCATCATGCGAGGGCCTATCGCGAGCTTTCCCTTCTGCTTAGAAGGCCTCCGGGACGGGAGGCATTTCCGGGAGATATTTTCTATATACATTCCAGGCTTCTGGAACGCGCGACCCATCTGAATTCCGATTCGGGAGGAGGCTCAATGACCGCCTTGCCCATTATTGAAACTGAAGCGCAGAATATTTCCGCCTATATTCCCACCAATCTAATCTCCATTACCGACGGACAGATCTACCTTTCCCCAAAATTATTCGAACTCGGAATCCTGCCGGCGGTCGATGTAGGAAAATCGGTTTCGCGGGTAGGGGGAAAAGCGCAGTTATCGACCTACCGCTCGGTGATAGGTAATTTGAAACTGGCTTATTCCCAATTTGAGGAGCTGGAGAATTACGCCCGTTTTGGTACCCGGCTCGACGAACATACCCGGCAGACCATCGAACACGGCAAACGCATTAGAAGCTGGTTAAAACAGAAAGAACTTCAGCCTTTTTCGGTAGAGGAACAAATAATTGAATTACTGGCGCTCACCCGGGGAAAATTTGATGCTATTCCCATCGCCAGGATGAAGGAAGCTGAAGTTGCTTTACTGAAAAGTCTGGAGGACCTTCCAAAGGAGCTCAGGAAGAGATTAGTTTCTGATGAGTCCCTAAAAGATGAGGACAAGGAAGCTATTCTGAAACATTCAGAAGAGATTTTATCAGGTTTTGAGCAAAATTCAAAAACAGAAGCAAATGGAAACCCTGGAAAGCCTTCGAGGTAAACTGGATAGTGCTGCCGATATCGATTCGGTGGTAAGAACGATGAAAGCAGTGGCAGCTTCCAATATTGGCCAATATGAGCAGTCGGTTGCTGCCCTGACCCAATATTACCAGACAATCACTATGGGATTGGTAGCCTATTTTCGCGCACAAAAGTGGCAGGGAAGTGCAGGGACAGAGAAAGAGCTGGATTCGGCAGGAATCATTGTTTTTGGGTCAGATCAGGGGCTGGTGGGGCGCTTCAACGATTCCCTTACCGAATTTGTTACTCAAAGCCAGGACCAGATTCCGCCGGTGAAGGAAGTATGGGCAGTGGGTGAAAGGATCAGCCTGTTGATGCAAGACGAGGGCTTTAATTGTTCCCGCCTGTTTTCGGTTCCCAATGGGGTAAATGCCATCACACCTCTCGTAGGCGAGATTCTCCTGAAGGTACAGGAAAGCGTTGAGCGGGGTGAGATCAAAAGCTTTTATATTTTTCACAATCAGCCGAAAAAAGTTGCAGGATTTATCCCGGTCAAACAGCGACTGTTGCCTCTCGATAAGAAATGGCAACAGGAGTTCCAGGGCGTCAATTGGCCTACGAACAAGCTGCCTCAGGTGGTGGGGAATATTGAAACCGTACTGATGGCGCTCATCAGGGAGTTCCTGTTCGTCTCTTTGTTCCGGGCCTGTGCCGAATCTTTAGCCAGTGAGAATGCCAGCCGCCTTAATTCCATGCAGCGCGCCGAAAAAAATATAGAAGAACTGCTCGATGAGCTTCATCACACTTTTCACAGGCTTCGGCAGAGCACTATTGATGAGGAACTTTTTGATGTAGTAGCCGGCTTTGAGGCCTTAAAGCAGCATCCAAAATAACTTCCTTCAGAAGAGGATCAAATGTCCCGCCTTTAAACTAGCTTTAGATTTCAACTTTACATTATGATTAAGATAATTAGTGCGTTGAAGGCAGTATATTGGATTTATATGAAGGGCTGTTGCCACTACAAATAGAAATTACCGATCACATGGGAACAATTGTGGAAGAAGTGAAATTGTACTGTTTTGCGCTGCTCAGGAACAGCCGTTGCAGTTCTCTGGCGTTCCACAATTCTGGCCATACCCTGGAGGTATTCAATCTCTGCGGAAAAATTGCACTACAGGAAGGACTTTCTGCAGTAAATGCCGATATTCTCAATATTGCAGCCCTTTTTCATGACACGGGTTACGCTGAGGCTTACCAGGGTCATGAGGAATTCAGCAAAAAAAAAGCTGAAGATTTTCTGCGGAAAAAGAATTATCCTGCTTCTGGCCTGGAGAAAGTGTTGTAATGTATTGAAGCGACCAAAATGCCGCAGCGCCCGGCTTCCTTGTTACAGAAGATCATTTGCGATGCCGATCTGGCCCATTTTGCCGACGTTAATTTTCCTGAAAAGAACGAGGCTCTTCGAAAGGAATGGGCGGAATGTCTTGACCGCACCTACAGCCATGAGGAATGGCTGAAGAGCTCGGTGACTTTCCTCGAATCTCAGCAATATTTCACCAACTATGGCAAAAATGAGCTGGAAAAGGGGAAACAGCGCAATCTCGCACTGCTAAGACAAAAGCTGAACGCTCTGTAAGTTTCCGCCTCGCGCAATTCCCTTATGCTGCCATGGGAAGCTGAGGCTCCCGTTTTTCTGAATTTAAGGAAATAGTCTTCGCTTTTTCGTGGGCCAGGAAATAGTAGATCACGAAGAACATGAAATACATGATCATGGATTTCTGCCTGATAATGATTCCCAGGTTTGACATTACAAAGGTCATTGCAAAAGAACTAAGCAGGAAGAGTGAAAGACTGATCTTCACCTGTGCCGGAGCATACCTTAGGAATTTTAGGAATCTTAGCCGGAAGATCTTCAGAAACAGCAGAAGATAGATCAGGTTTTCAACAGAAACGACTACGCCTAAGAAACCCGGTGCATCCAGGAATAATGGTCTGAACCAGAAGGTGAATATCCGCTCATCCAGCGAATACTGGAGCATGTTTACTCCCGAAGAGGAATTATCAAGAGAGGCAGCCCGATCTCTCGTGAAAGCAAGGAAATCACTGATGAGGTTTTGAGAGTTGTTAAGGTGCACGACAGCCAGGATCTGTTCATGGAACAGGAGCAGGCTGGCCAAAACCGCACCCGAGAAAATGGCCTTTTTCTTCCAGCTAAAGCTATTCCGCGTAAGCATAATTCCTATGACAGAGCCTACAGCGATGAGTAAAAAGACGTGTGGGCGTATAGCGAATACCAGTAGCGAACCGATAAGAAGAGGTAATATTCGTTTTTCCGGGATTTTTACCGCATAGGCGAATAACATCAGACCCAGAAAGATAGGGGCGCCCTTGCCAAGGGAGGCCGTCCAGAAGTGCATATTCGGAAGAAAAAGGATCAGTAACAGCAGATCGATCTTTTTAAAGACCTTTATTTTAACCGAAATATTTTCTTTGAAAAAGACGTAGGCATATACAAACCCCAGGAATCCCAGCCAAGCGAACATTAACATCATCATTTCATAGTTGAAATTGAGGAATTTCACGAAGGGATATGAGAGAAAATCAATGAAAGGAGTTTCGGTCCTGAAAAAATGGAACCAGTTATGCGTGGTAGTGGTTGCCACCCTGAAATAGCCCTTCGAATCGGAAGGATTGAAAAGGGCATATGCATAGTAGAGTCCGGCGAAAAGCAGGTGGTACAGTGAAAGTACGTTCATCAGCTTTTTAGAAAAGAAGTC
>JBAWAB010000413.1:0-3334 GCA_049589035.1 Salegentibacter sp. | reverse complement strand
AGTTTTTTTGAAAGGGTATATGAAGTGGTGCGCCAGGTTCCGCACGGGAGGGTTACCAGCTATGGTGCCATCGCCAGGGCCATTGGTTCGCCGCAGAGCGCAAGAATGGTGGGCTGGGCCATGAATGCCTCTCACAATATGGAAGATGTGCCTGCTCACCGGGTAGTGAACCGGCAGGGGCTTCTCACAGGTAAACATCATTTTGGCGGAAGCAGTGCCATGCAGCAGCTGCTGGAAGCTGAAGGAGTAGAGGTCAGGGATCATAAAATTGTGGATTTTGACAGCCTCTTCTGGGATCCGCAGGAGGAACCTTCAAACGAATAATCACAGCATCTTTTTTGGGTATAACCCGGGGCTATAACTCTATAAATCAATTATAGACAAATGCTTCGTTTTCTTAGCTTTTCCACCTATATTTGCATTTAGAATCAGTCTATATAAGCAACTTCTTTGATTATTTAATCCTATGAAACTAGATAGAAAAGAAATTATAAAAGCCCTGGAGACCATTTCAGTTGCCGGCGAAGGCAAAAATATGGTCGAAAGTGGCGCAGTTCAGAATGTGATGACCTTCGGCGATGAGGTGGTAGTTGATCTTGTGCTCAATTCCCCCGCTCTTCATATTAAGAAAAGAGCTGAAGTCGATATTATGAAAGCTATTCACAAAGAGGTCTATGAAAAGGCCAAGGTGAAAGTGAATATAAAAGTGCATGCTCCCGATAAGAAGCCGGAAATTAAAGGAAAACCTATTCCTGGCATCACGAATATCATTGCCGTGGCTTCTGGAAAAGGTGGCGTGGGTAAATCTACGGTTACTGCAAATCTTGCCGTAACTCTTTCGAAAATGGGCTTCAAAGTGGGAGTTTTGGATGCCGATATCTACGGCCCTTCTATCCCGATCATGTTTGATGTGGAAAGAGAGCGTCCTCTTTCTGTAAATATCGACGGAAAATCCAAAATGAAACCTGTAGAGAACTACGGCGTAAAGGTCCTTTCCATCGGCTTCTTTACGCAGCCTAACCAGGCAGTGGTTTGGAGAGGTCCTATGGCCGCCAAGGCGCTTAACCAGATGATCTTTGATGCCGCCTGGGGAGAACTGGATTTTCTTTTGATCGACCTACCTCCGGGAACAGGAGATATTCACCTTTCCATCATGCAGTCGCTGCCAATAACCGGCGCAGTGGTGGTGAGTACGCCTCAAAATGTGGCGTTGGCCGATGCCAAGAAAGGAGTGGCGATGTTCCGTCAGGAAAGTATCAACGTTCCGGTTCTGGGAATCGTTGAAAACATGGCTTATTTTACGCCCGAAGAGCTTCCTGAAAACAAATATTATATCTTCGGAAAACAGGGTGCAAGAAATCTGGCTGAAGACATCGATACGCCGTTCCTGGGCGAAGTACCGCTGGTGCAAAGTATTCGGGAGGCCGGCGATATAGGGCGGCCTGCAGCTTTGCAAACGGCGACGCCTATGGAAGAAGCTTTCGAAAATATCACCAGGAATATGGTGCAGGAGACGGTGAACCGAAATGAGAGCTTACCTCCAACCGAGGCTATCAAAATCACTACGATGGCAGGGTGCAGTTCCGTTAATAAGAAATAAATGACAAGCGAAGAGATCAAGTTGAACGTAGAGAAAGCCCTGGCCGAAATTCGCCCTTTTCTGGAGAGTGACGGCGGCAATATCTCACTTGTTTCCATAGAAGATGACAAACTCGTGAGGGTGCAGCTGGAAGGAGCCTGTGTAGGGTGTACCGTGAACCAGATGACGCTGAAGTCTGGAGTGGAAATGACCATTAAAAAGTATGTACCGCAGATAGAACGGGTGGTGAATATTGAAAAGTAGGGCTTTGCTTTACGACAAAATGAGGAAAAAAGAATGATTAAGACCGATATACTTATTATTGGCGCGGGGCCTACCGGCCTTTTTGCGGTTTTTGAAGCAGGATTATTAAAGTTGAAATGTCATCTCATTGATGCCTTGCCACAACCGGGAGGGCAGTGTTCAGAAATATATCCCAAGAAGCCTATTTATGATATTCCCGGTTTCCCCGAAGTACTTGCGGGAGATCTCGTGGATAACCTGATGGAGCAGATCAAACCTTTTGAACCGGGATTCACTCTTGGGGAAAGAGCTGAAACAATTGATAAGCTTGACGACGGCAGTTTTGTGGTTACTACCAGCAACGGTACCAAACATGCTGCTCCTGTAGTGGTTATCGCTGGCGGCCTTGGTAGCTTCGAACCCCGTAAACCTCCAATTCCCAATATTAAAGATTACGAAGATAGAGGCGTGTCCTACATTATCCGCGATCCTGAAGCTTACCGCAACAAGCGGGTGGTGATTGCTGGCGGTGGAGATTCGGCGCTGGACTGGTCTATTTTCCTGGCCGATGTGGCTTCGGAAGTTGCACTGGTACACCGCAGAAAAGATTTCCGCGGGGCACTTGATTCCGTAGAAAAAGTGGAAGAGCTGTCGAAATTGGGCAAAATCAAGCTTATTACAGATGCTGAAGTGGTAGATCTGAAAGGAGAAAACGACCTCGAAGCTGTGGTGATACGGCATAAAGACGAAGCTCGTGGTGAAGAGCTGAAGGAAACCGATCACTTTATTCCGCTCTTCGGACTTTCACCTAAACTTGGCCCTATTGCCGATTGGGGGCTGGAGATCGAGAAGAACGCGATCAAGGTCAACAATGCCTACGATTATGAGACCAATATTCCCGGAATCTACGCTATTGGCGATGTAAATACTTATCCCGGTAAGCTGAAGCTTATTCTTTGCGGTTTTCACGAGGCGGCCATTATGTGCCAGAGCGCGTATCAAAAGATCTTTCCCGATAAGAAGTATGTAATGAAGTATACCACCGTGAGCGGCGTGAGCGGTTTCGATGGCAGTAAAAAAGAGGCAAAAAGGGAAGTAGTAAAAAGTATAAATTAATCGAAATACAATAAGACCTCACAGGTTTCCAAAGCCTGTGGGGTATTTTTATAAATATTAATTAAGATAGACGTCAAGCTGAACTTGTTTCAACTTCTCTTAGATTCTGAATCTACTTCAGAATGACGATAATTAAGAAAAAAAGAAAATGTCTGATATTAAGATAACCATTATAGACCGCGAAGGAGAAGCTCACCAGGTAGATGCACCCACCGATATGAATATGAACCTGATGGAAGTGATCCGCTCCTATGAATTAGCTCCGGAAGGAACTATTGGGATTTGTGGCGGTATGGCCATGTGCGCCTCCTGCCAGTGCTATATGTTGAATTTTGAACATATGCTTCCGGAAAAGAGTTATGAAGAAGAAGATATGTTAGATCAGGCTTTCTTTGT
>JBAWAB010000412.1:0-1809 GCA_049589035.1 Salegentibacter sp. | reverse complement strand
CATCTGACCCATCCAATCCAGCCGTTTGGTTCCGCTCTTCGGATTCATGCCGAGCAGTGCCTGGCAGGATTTATTGCACTTTAACGGTTACGTATATTCGTCAGTTGTGGTAGTGAAGATACGGATTTGTCCGATTTAGTATTTTAGTTCCTGGTTTCTATTAAACTTACTTTCAGTTGAATAGCCGCAATTGCGAATATGCGATGTTGTTGCGCGTATTTTTTCTCTACATCTCAATAGAAATCTTCACTTTTCCGCCCAATCCTTTTTCTACAATATCGTATAAAGTTTTTAAAGTCAAATTACTTCCATTATTCTCAACACGAGAAATATAAGTGCGTTTTTTGTCAATTATTTCTGCTAACTGTTCTTGAGTTAGATTCTTTTCTTCTCTGGCTTTTCTAAGTAAAAGTCCAATTTTGAATGATTCAAAATCTCTTTCAAGTTCGTCTCTTCTTTCGGTTCCTTTTTTACCGTAAACTTCATCTTTGATATTTTTCCAGCTCTTTGTTTCCATCATTTTTTGTTTTTATCGGAATAATAGGATTCCATTAATTTTAATGCCTTCTCAATTTCTTTTTTAGGAGTTTTCTGTGTCTTCTTTGTAAATCCATTTAATAGAATTACCAATTTGCCTTTATCAAAAAAGCAAAATACTCTCCAAATATTTGATCCCAGTTTTATTCTGGCTTCATAAAGTCCGTTTGTTCCTTTTATAGCTTTTAAATAATTAGAAGGAATCCTTTCAAAGGTTTCTATTGCCTCAATTACTTTAAAGATTTTATCTTGAACCTTCTTTGGTTGTTTAGTCAAGAAATCTTGAAAATAATCTTTGTACCCAATTACTTGTCTGATTTTCTCCATTGAAACAAAAGTAACTTAAAAGTTACAATTATCATAATTTGTTTTTGAAATTTGAAGCGAAAAGCTCTGTGGAAATATGCGCTACAACGGTTTCGCTTATCGCAAGTTGCGGGAGTAGGGACGAGGACTTGTCGGATTAACCATTTTCTTTCTTAGTTTCTAAAATTACACTTTTTCGATAAAACCCGCTATTTGCGATGAAGCGGTGTTGTGTGTAGTGCTTTTACGAGATATTGAGATTTTGATTGAGAAGTTCGACTTTAAAATTTATTTTCGCATTTAGAGCTTTGAATACTTTGATAATTGTATCAAAACGAGCATCTGTCAAATGATTCTCAATTTTTGAAATTTGAGCTTTTTGTACACCAACTAATTTTCCAAGTTGTTCTTGAGTTAATTTTCTTTCTTTTCGAGCTTGCTTTATAGCTTGACCAATTAAATCAAGACGTAGTTCATTTTCAAATTCTTCTCTTTCAGGAGTTCCTTCTTTTCCAATATACTTATCGGTTATTTCATCTAAACTTTTTGTTCTCATCTTTGTATTTCCCATAACTTCTATCTTTTTGAAGCAAAATATTCTTTCATAATTCGCTCCGTTTTGGCAATTTCTTTTGCAGGTGTTTTTGCTGTTTTCTTTTCTATTCCGTGAGTTGAAATCACTATTGTTTCTTTTTTATCAGTTTTATCCCAAAACGCAAATAATCTATAGTAGGTTTTATTATAAAGAGTTCTAAATTCCCAAACATTATCATTTAGTTTTTTAAATAACTCATTGTCATTTACTACTTGTGCTTTTCGCAAATTGTAGATTATTTTATTCCTTGCTTTTTTATCAAGTTTTCCTAAAAACTGATCTACTTCATCAAGTAATTCAATTTTGAATTTTTGATTCATTCACTTTCTTTTATTCAAAAGTAAAAGTTTCTTTTTTAGGAAACAATTTTT
>JBAWAB010000411.1:0-2717 GCA_049589035.1 Salegentibacter sp. | reverse complement strand
GATTGCGCTGCACCCGGGTTTGATATTTCCCTTCTTCGTCGGTCTGAAGAAAAGCAACCTGGTTGTGATCTTCATCGAAAACGCGCACCGTAGCATCGGCCACAGGTTTGCCGTTCACCGCATCGGTCACTCGTCCTTGCAGTACCAGTGGATCCAGTTGATTAAATCCGAAGATATTGTCATCGTCATTGTAACGATTGGAAGAGATATAACCTTTGTTGCTGTCGGCAGCTTTAAAATAGGCAAAATCATCCATATTGCTGTTCACTGGTTCGCCAAGGTTCTGCGGCGTTTTATCTGTAGCGTTTAAATCGACCCTGAAGATGTCATACAATCCGAGTCCTGCCAGTCCGTTTGAGGAAAAGTATAATATTCCGTCAGTATCTACAAAAGGAAAGGCTTCGTCTCCCGCGGTATTTACTTCTGAAATATTTTCCGGTTCACCATAGGTGTCTCCGTTGATGGCTGCCCGATAGATATCTGTTCCGCCCTGGCCGCCGGGCATATCTGAAGTAAAATACAGCCATTTTCCGTCAGGAGAAAGGGCAGGGTGGCCCACAGAGTACTCGTTGTGGTTAATGGGTAATTCCTTTACATTTTCCCAACTGTCGCCCACAAGGCTAGCCTTGTAGATCTTCAGGTGATTGGTGGCATTCTTATCTCTTTTTCCTTCCCTGTTATGATAGTAATTATTCCTGGTAAAATACATGGTCTTTCCATCCTGTGAAATTGTCACCGGCCCGTCGTGGAGCTTAGTGTTCACGTCTCCGGGCAAGGGGCTTACATTCCCGCTGTTCACATCGTACACATACACATCAAGATAGGGCTGACCGGTCCAGGAATATACTTTTTCTTTTTCGGGGGTTCCTTCAGCGCGGGCAGAAACAAAGTAAATTTTGTCTCCCTGCTTAAAAGCTCCAAAATCGCTCATGCCAGAGTTAAAATTGGTGGTATCCATTGTGTATTCTGTCTTAACCCCATAATCGTTCTTTTCCAGCATCTTTTCTGCCGCCTGTATTTTTCCGCCGCTGGCAAGATATTTTTCCAGCCATTGCCTACTTTCATCATACCTTTTTACTCCTCGCAACGCCTGGGCATACCTGTAGTAATATTCAGGGGAAAGCGTGGTATCTTCTATTACATCTCCGTAGTAATGCACGGCATTCTCGGGACTTCTTAGCTTCATGTAGGCATCCCCCAGCTTTAGCTTATTCTCAGTAGTATTATAGTCGTTCTCTATAAGTTCCTTATAAACATCGGTGGCTTTATAGTAAGCGAGATTCGCAAAAAGCTTATCTGCTTTTTTCTGCTTTCCGTACTGGGCGCTGGCGCTGAAACAGCTAAGCAAAAGCAGCAATATTATATAGTTGAAGTTTTTCATAATAAGCAGGATTTATATTAGAAAAATCGTGGGGATTTATACCTGGTATTCTTGAATCTGAATTCGTAGATCAGGATCGCTTCATGGGATCCTGAAGTATAAGGCCTGATGTCTGAAATTGAATATTCATACCCATAACCAATTCGGAAATTTTTCAGGATTTCTACATCAAGGAAACCGCCAATGGCGTCATCAATCCGGTAGTTTGCTCCCAGGTAGAATTTTTCGTTAAAGATGGCAGTAGCCGAAAGATCTATGGAAAGGGGAGCTCCTTTGGTGGCTTTCAGCAAAGCAGTGGGCCGTAACTTCAGGTTATCGCTAAGGTCAAATACATAACCTCCCGTCAAATAGTAGTGAACCTGTTCCAGCGCCACATAATTCTTATAATCGTTATTGTTATTGTTGATCAGTTTTGGTGCGGAGAGCCCGATATACCATTTCTGTGCAGACAGGTAGAAACCAACCCCGAAATTAGGCGTCCATTTATTGAATTTCTCATCAAAGAAAGGATCGTCGAGTACCTGCGGATCATTGAAAAGTTCTTCATCAAGATTATAGTAACTGAAGCCTCCTTTCAATCCGAAGGCAAGGGAGACATCATAATCAAAATCGATGCGGTACGAGAAGTCTCCATATAAATAGGTGTACTTTTCATAGCCGGTTTTATCATTAATCACCGATAATCCAAGGCCTACCTTGTCATTTCTCAGCGGAGAGTTGACCGATAAGGTTTGGGTGACCGGAGCTCCTTCCAGTCCCACCCACTGGTTGCGGTTCAAAAGGGTGAGAGAAAAGCCGTCCCTGCTACCGGCATAGGCCGGATTAATCGAGATAGTATTGTACATATATTGCGTGAACTGAGGGAGCTGCTGCCCGTAAGTCGACGAAGCAACAAGTACGATCAATATGTATAGATATCTTTTTTTCATGGTTTCCCTTTTTTATTTTGATCCTAAATAGATGTAACCTTGAATGGGTTCGAATTCACTGTTCCTTACCTCGATCACATAATAGTAGGTGCCCGATGGTAATTGATTAGAGCTGGTAAATGAATCACTGGAATATCCGTCCCAGTCATTCTGGTAATTTTCAGTTTCGTATACTTTAGCGCCCCAACGGTTAAAGATCTTGAGGTCAAAGGTGAATCCACATTCGTTCGCAAAGTCGATCTTGAACGTATCATTGTGTTGGTCTCCGTTTGGAGTCACTACTTTTGAAATACCGGCCTTAATATCATCTATACCACATGGCAGTACGATACAATCATCATTGATGTTCACCTGTACAGCGGTGACTGTAGCACAAGCCCCTTCGGTTATATAGTTGAAGGTATAAT
>JBAWAB010000410.1:0-6260 GCA_049589035.1 Salegentibacter sp. | reverse complement strand
ACGGGATGACATTGCCCGGCGTTAATGTGATCGTGAAGGGAACCAGTAATGGTGCCGTGACCGATATGGATGGACAGTACTCTCTCGAGGTATCTGGAGATGGAACTTTGGTGTTTTCTTCAATTGGATTTCAAACCCAGGAAGTTGCAGTAAATGGGCAATCGCAGATAAATGTTGCGCTTAAGGAAGACCTGGAAAGCCTGGATGAAGTTGTGGTGACTTCCTTCGGGATTGAACAGGAAAAGAAATCTTTGGGCTATGCGGTTCAGGAAATAAATTCAGATGAACTGGTAAAGACCAAACAGCAAAACGTGGTAAGCGCCCTCCAGGGGAAAGCTGCAGGGGTGCAAATCACCAATTCGGGTGGAGCACCGGGACAAAGCGCACGTATTATCATCAGGGGTGTTAACTCTCTTGATCCGAATGCTGATAACCAGCCTCTTTTTGTTGTAGATGGGGTGCCAATCGATAACTCTACCACCGAATCGGGGGAAACTCCGAGGGCCCTTTCCAACAGGGCGGCCGATCTTAACCCAGAAGATATTGAATCTCTGAGTATTCTTAAAGGTGCAGCAGCCACGGCCCTTTATGGAGTAAGAGCCGCGAACGGAGCCGTGATCATTACCACCAAGAAAGGACAGGCGGGAGCTGTAAAAATTAACCTGAGCAGTTCTGTAGGTTTTGAATCGATCAATCAGTATCCTGAATTTCAGGAAGTGTATGGGCAGGGCTTTGCAGGAGAATATGATGCAACCTCTTTCTGGCCAAATTGGGGCCCTTCTATGGAAGAGATCAACCAGATAGATCCAAATGTGAAATTCCACGATATCTGGAGAGAGTCTATGAGAACCGGGGTGCAGATTGATAATACCCTGAGTATTTCTGGCGGAAGTGAGAATGCTACTTTTTACGGTTCAATCGGAAATCTTGATCATAAAGGAATCATGCCGTTTAGTGACTGGGGCCGAACTTCGGCTAAACTCAGTGGTCAGGTAAAATTCAGTGATAAATTCAAATTCTCTGGAAACATCAATTATACCGTTTCCGGAGGAAATCACGTGCCTCATGATCGTTTTATGGAGCGTCTGGTGTATTGGGCTCCCAATCATGATGTCACCGACTACATCAATCCTGACGGTACCATGAAGACTTACGGGAATACCAACCCGATCTATGATGCCCGCTTCAGTACCTTCGAAGATGAGGTGAACCGTACCATCGGGAACCTTCGTTTCGTTTATAGTCCTGCCGATTGGCTTGACGTCACTTACCTGATCGGTACCGATTACTATAGTGACAGCAGGACCGCTATCACTCCCGGGCCATTGGGTATTGACGGAGAAGTGCCGCTGAGCAGTTCCGGTTATATTACCGAAACCCGCATAAACAGCAGGGATATAAACTCCAACCTCTTCCTGACCTTTAAAAAGGACTGGACCGATAAATTCGGGACAACATTGAGAGTGGGTAACGATATTTTTGAAAGAAATTATGACCGGGTAGATGCCACCGGTGAGAATTTTGTAATTCCAAAATTCTACGACCTTAGCTATGCCAGCCAGATCTCGAATTCTCAGGATAAGAGAAAAAGGAGGCTTGTTGGGCTTTACGGTGATCTGATGATGAGCTATGAAGATTTACTTTTCCTAAATGTTACCGCAAGAAACGACTGGACCTCAACCTTGCCGATAGGAAATAATTCTTTCTTCTATCCTTCTGTAAACCTAGGCTTCGTATTTAGTGAAGCCTATGAGTTGCCTGATTTCTTTAGCTACGGAAAACTTCGTGCTTCCTGGGCGCAGGTTGGTAAGGACACTGATCCTTACTTGATAGGGCAAACCTATACTTCCCCAAGTATCTATCCGCTAGGCGGACAGGTTGGCTTTACCCGTTACAGCCGTTATGGGGATCCAGAGCTTAAGCCTGAACAAACGACTTCTATCGAATTTGGTACCGATCTCAGATTCTTCGGAAATCGCCTCGGGCTTGATCTTACCTGGTATAAATCGAACAGTAAAGATCAGATCATTCCGGTTCCAGTTTCTGAGACTGCCGGATTCTCAACTTTCGTGACCAATGCCGGGGAAATTGAGAATAGAGGATTGGAATTGGTGCTTCGTGGCACTCCCGTAAAAACAGAAGACTTCAGGTGGGATGTTTCTTTTAATGCGGCCTACAATAAGAATGAGGTGGTAAATATCCGTGAGGGCATAGACGAGATCGTGGTAGGTAGCCAGTACGGTTATGCCGGAAGTACTGTCACCATGAAGTTGATCGAAGGGGAAGCCTACGGTAATATCTTCGGAAGCAGCTATGCACGTTATGGTGCAGATCCAAATAATCTTCATTTGAATGGAGACCTTCCTGTGATTATCGGTTCCAACGGTTTTCCGGTAAGGAACGGAAACCAGTTGGTTTTGGGAAATACCACTCCGAAATGGATTGGCGGGTTAAGCAATGACTTTAGCTATAAAGGTTTTGATCTTTCCTTCCTGGTTGATTTCAGGACAGGAGTTGATCAATACAGCCAATATGACAACTTCTTCTCAGCCTTCGGTATTGCAAAATATACTCTGAATCGAAATGAGACTAAAGTCTTTGACGGCGTGTTAGCCGATGGCACTCCCAACACACAGGAAGTCTGGCTTGGACAGGGAGAAGGGCCGGATGGAAGAGATTATGGTGCCGGTTTCTACCGAAACACTTATAGGACGGTTAGTGAGAACTTTGTGCATGATGCTTCTTTTATCAAGCTGAGGAATATTTCGCTGGCATACAATTTCAAGGATAATGTTTTGGATTATCTGCCATTCGCCTCGGCGAAAGTATCGGTTGCAGCAAACAATATCATCCTGTATACCCCGTGGGATGGCTTCGATCCTGAATCCTTCAGTGCAGGCGCAGGTGGAAATGCAGTTGGTTTTACCGGACTCGGTTATCCCGGCGTTAGCAGTTTCTTCTTTACATTAAACCTTGGTCTTTAATAAAAAAACATCTTGAATATGAAATTCTTTAAAAATAAATACAAGTATATGGTGGTCGCCTTTACGTTCCTGGCCGCTTCCTGTAGCAATTATCTGGATATTAATGACGACCCTAACAACCCAACCGAGGCACCAATTGCCGGCCTCATGGTGAATTCTACCTTCGAATCGGCGCAGAACACCTTCCGCCTTGGAGACGTTACCTCCAATTATGTGCAGTACCTGGCTTCTCCCAATGCGGCCAGTGCTTCCGACGTGATGGATCCTGTTAGTTACAGCGGAACCTGGTCTTCCATGTATAATGTCATGACCGATCTGAATGACCTTATTACCAAAGCGGAAAGTAGCGGAGCAAATCATTACAAAGGCGCTGCTCAGATTCTCATGGCGTTAAACCTTGGAATGACGGTAGATGCCTGGGGAAGTGTTCCTTTCAGCGAAGGGCTCGATTTTCAAACGATCACTCCGTCATATGATGATGATGCGGAATTGTACCAGAAGATTCTCAGTTTACTTGATGAAGGTGTCGCCAACCTTTCTCAGGCTACGGAATTTTCCATTGGAGATGATGATTTTATTTATGGGGGCGATGCTGATCAATGGATGAAGTTCGGTAATATGCTGAAGGCACGATACCTGAATCACTATAGCGAAACTGACATGTACGATCCGGCTGCGGTGCTTGCTGCATTAGACAATGGTCTTGAAAGCAATAACGATGATGCGCAGGTGGAATATTTTGAGGAAGAGTATAATCCCTGGGCCAACGTGGCTATCAATAATGCCGATCTTGTTCTTGGGGGCTGGATCTCAGAACAGTTCATTCAGGGCATGGACGGTACAACCTATGGAGTGGTTGATCCAAGACTTCCTTATATGGTAAGTGCTACGGGCAAAGAAAACGATGGCCCTTATGTTGGCACTGAGAATGGCGCCGGAAGAGGGGATGCTCCTGAACAATATGCGCGTTCGGTACTCGAGACCGGTGATTATTATTCTTCCACTACCTCTCCAATCTTGATCGCGACTTATTTTGAACAGAAATTCATCGAAGCTGAAGCTGCTTTTACTATTGATAAAAGCAGATCTTACCAGGCATATCTTGACGGGATCAGGGCGCATATGACGAAAATAGGAGTTAATGCAGCCGCCATAGAAGACTACATCAATAGTCCTCAGGTTTCGGTAGGAGAAGACGCTTTGACTTTGCAGGATATCTTTCGTGAAAAATGGAAGGCTATGTTCCTGAACCCCGAAGCATGGGTAGATGCAAGAAGATTCAACTATAATTATAAAGATTTCGACTTGCCTGCGAACCTGAATCCAGATCTGAACGGCCAGTTCATCCAGCGGCTTGTGTATCCCGATTCTGAAGTGAGCCGAAACGGAAGCAACGTTCCGGATGTCACTTTACTTGACGGTCCTTTCTGGGATCAATAAATCACCTAAAATTTCAAAGGCCGGCAATTGCCGGCCTTTTTTATAAAATCTTTATCTTGAGCAGATGAAACCAATAATATATCTGAGTATCCTTCTTGTGATCACTTCCTGTTCCGCGCCAAAGATCGTGGATAAGCCTATCAACTTTAATGAACAAAGAAAGGAGCTAAGTTTGAAGTACATGAAAGAGCACTATGGTCTTGATCAAAAGGAGCCGACCATAGATCCAAAAATGATCGTCCTGCACTGGACCGCTATTCCAACCTTTGAAGCTTCTTTCAATGCCTTTAAAGATCCTTTGTTGCCTAGCTCTCGCACCGAAATCGCCGGCGCAAGCAGCCTGAATGTTTCTGCTCAATTCCTGGTGGACCGCGACGGCACTATTTACCGGCTGATGCCGGAAACTACAATGGCGAGGCACGTGATTGGGCTCAATCACAGCGCTATTGGGATTGAAAATGTTGGCGGCACCAAAGACACCCCACTAACTCCTGAGCAATTAAAAGCAAATATCGAGCTGGTGAGATATCTGAAAGGGAAGTATGATATTGAATATCTTATTGGGCATTATGAATATCAGAATTTTGAGAATTCCGATCTCTGGCTGGAAAAAGATAAGAATTACCGCACCGCCAAGACCGATCCTGGGCGGGAATTCATGGCGAAGGTGAGAAGAGCTGTAAAGGATCTCGGTTTTAAAACCATTCCACAAGTAGAACCTATAAATGCAGGTAATGAAAGTAATCAATAGATTTCAGTGGGTCGTAATGTGCCTGGTCTGTTTGGGCTTTTCTGGAAAACTTCAGGCGCAGGCTTCTTTTCCTGAAAAACTGGCGGACTCTTATTCAGCCTACAAAGAGAAAGCCCTTGACCAGCGAAGGTTTACCCGGGAAGATCTTCAGCCTCTGATAAAAGAATCCCAGCAAAAAGCCCAATTTCAGGTAAAGAAAGTGGGAGAATCGATAGAAGGTCGGGAACTGGACCTAATTTCCGTCGGGCATGGTCCAACACAGGTTTTGCTTTGGTCGCAAATGCACGGGGACGAATCGACCGCCACTATGGCCATTTTCGATATTCTTAATTTTTTCGAGTCTTCCGATTTTGAAACTGAAAAGCAGATGATGCTGAATAACTTGAGTATTCATTTTATTCCAATGCTGAATCCTGATGGCGCTGAGGTCTTCCAGAGAAGAAATGCCCTGGGAGTCGATATTAATCGCGATGCAGTGCGCCTTCAGTCTCCCGAAAGCCAAATTTTAAAAAGGCTGCGAGACAGTCTCGATGCCGATTTCGGTTTTAATCTGCATGACCAGAGCCGCTATTACAATGCAGAGCGAACACCTAAGCCGGCTACCATCTCTTTCCTGGCGCCTGCCTATAACTATGAGAAAGAAGTCAATGAAAGCCGGGGAGCTGCCATGAAACTCATCGCTCACATGAACAAGGTGCTACAGCAATTTGCACCGGGCCAGGTGGGGCGGTATAATGACGATTTTGAGCCGAGAGCTTTCGGTGATAATATTCAGAAATGGGGAACGAGCACTGTGCTCATTGAGTCGGGTGGCTATCCGGGCGACCGGGAAAAACAGAAGATCAGAAAGCTCAATTTTATCGCTATTCTTTCTGCCTTACATTCTATAGCTTCGGACAGCTACCAAAGCGAATCTCTTGCCGGTTATGAGGAGATTCCTGAAAATGACCGGATGCTCTTCGACTTGAAGCTGAAAGGAGTGCATTATGAACTCAACGGCAAGGATTATATTCTTGACCTGGGGATCGATCTGAATGAGATCGATAAGAAAGAAGGGCAAGATTTCTATTATTACGGCAGAGTAG
>JBAWAB010000409.1:0-1790 GCA_049589035.1 Salegentibacter sp. | reverse complement strand
GCCGTAGGTGGGACTCCGGAACCTCTTTTCGTGATAGATACCGATGTTGAGGAAAACGTGATCTACACCGGGCAGGGTAAAAATCATCCCGGGATCTACCGCAGCGCGCTTTTGGTAAAGAACGATGAAGTACATTGGGTGAGAAAAGACCTGGAGCTTTCAGAAGGCGAAGAATTAAAGGTAAAAGCCCGTATCCGCTACAGGCAGCCGTTGCAGGAAGCTACGGTTCATCAAACAGCCCAGGGAATGTTTGTGGTTTTCGAAGAACCGCAGGCTTCGATTACCGAAGGGCAGTTTGTGGCATGGTATGATGGAGAAGAATTGCTGGGTTCGGGAGTTATTTCTTAAATTCGGGAAAATTTTAGTCCGAAATGTCCCAAAACAGAATTACCCAACTTTTCAATATCGAATATCCCCTCATCCAGGCGGGCATGATCTGGGCCAGCGGCTGGAAACTCGCCAGTGCTGTTAGCAACGCCGGCGGACTTGGCATCATTGGTTCCGGTTCTATGTATCCTGAAATTCTCAGGGAACACATTCAGAAATGTCAGCGAGCCACTAGCAAGCCTTTTGCCGTGAATGTGCCTATGCTCTATCCCGAGATCGAAAAGATCATGCAGATCATCATCGAAGAAGGCGTAAAAATCGTTTTTACTTCCGCCGGAAATCCGAAGGTTTGGACGAAACATCTTCAGAATCACGGAATTAAAGTCGTGCATGTAGTAAGCAGCGTGAAATTCGCTCTAAAATCGGAAGAAGCCGGAGTTGATGCCGTGGTTGCCGAAGGTTTTGAAGCCGGAGGCCACAATGGCCGCGACGAAACCACCACTTTCACCCTCATCCCGATGGTGCGGGAAAAACTGCGAATTCCACTGATAGCCGCCGGAGGTATCGCCACGGGTCATGGCATGCTGGCCGCGATGGTATTGGGTGCCGATGCCGTACAGGTGGGAAGCCGGTTTGTAGCAAGTCCTGAAGCTTCCTCTCACCAGAAGTTTAAGGAGATGGTAGTGAAAGCGCAGGAAGGCGATACAAAACTCACCCTGAAAGAGCTCGCACCGGTAAGGCTTCTGAAGAACAAATTCTACGAAGATATTGAGCAGCTTTACCTGAAACCTCATTCCAAGGAAGATCTTATAGAACTCCTGGGCAGAGCCCGTGCAAAAAAAGGCATGTTCGAAGGTGACCTTGAGGAAGGGGAACTCGAAATTGGGCAAATTTCAGGGCTTATTCATGAAATAAAACCTGCCGCCGAGATCGTAAAGCAAATAATGAGCGAATTCGAAGAGGCCAAAGTTCAGGTTGCGAGGCTTTAGCTGCTGTATTGCTGTAATTCTGAAAGTTTTTTGGCGATCATTTTTCTCCAGCGGAATTCGGCTTCGCGATTCTTGCTGTGGTTGCTTTCAGCGTCGTAAGCTTTCTCCATTGCTTCACGCTCCTGTTCGATCTTATTGTAGATATTCCGCAGATCGCGCCTGATATTGCGGCCAATTTCATATTCTTCCAACTCTTTCCGAAGTTTACGCGCATAGAGTTCAGAAATATCGAAATGCAGCTGTTCATGAGCCAGGATATAATCTTCCTCTTCCAGTTCGCGCGACCAGGAAAGCTCCGGATAAAAATAGGTATGCACCTCGTATCTCAAATCGGGACGGCCGCTACTGGTGCTGTAGGTCCAGCTATAGGAAATTCCGGAATTGGTATTGGCTTCATAGGGATCGTTCGCAGGCGCCTCCCCTTTGAAATCTACCCAGGTCAAAGGCCGATCTTGTTTCCATTCAATCTTTTCC
>JBAWAB010000408.1:0-7360 GCA_049589035.1 Salegentibacter sp. | reverse complement strand
TTTGAATCGAATTTTTCGGCGATCCCTTCCGCGTAGCTTAAAAGTTCGCCTACCGTATCATTAAAATCGACTGCAACTAAAATATTCTCAAAGCTTGTCATGATCCTGATTTTGAAAATGAATTAATATCCTTTCGTCCTTTCCACAAGGTTTTGAAGAGGTTCGCCTTCCACCATGCGTTCGTAATTTTCCACGATCTGGGGCACTACCGATTCTGGCCTGGTGATGCTGGCTACATGCGGCGTCACCTGTATCTGTGGGTGTTGCCAGAACGGATGTTCCTCCGGCAGGGGCTCTTCCCTGAAAACATCCAGGGCCGCGCCTGCAAGATGGCCGTTGTCGATCATTTCCAGCAGGTCGTGTTCTACCAAATGTTCCCCGCGGGCCACATTGATGACGTAGGCGTTTTCCGGCAGCTTTTCGAAAAGTTCTTTATTGAGGATATTTTCGGTTTCCGGAGTAAGGGGGAGCAAACAAATAAGAACTTCGGTCTGTTCCAGGAATTCGTCCTTGCCTTCTTCTCCGTGAAAAGATTCGATACCTTCAATCTCCTTCGGTGTTTTTGCCCAGCCCGCGACTTTGAATCCGTTCCCAACGAGGTTTTTGCCTACCGCCGTACCGAGTACGCCAAGCCCCATAATGCCGATCTGCACATTGTCGATCCTTCGGTAATCTTTGCGCTCCCATTCCGCTTTTTTCTGCTGAAGGCTGTAAAAAGGAAGATTCCGTAGATGGTCCATGACCAGGGCTAAAACGAAAGCGCTCATATCTGAAGTGAGCATTTTGTCAACCACTCTGGTGATCTTAATATCTTCGGGCATGGCAGAGTCGCAGATAATATGATCGACGCCGGCCCCCATCGAGGCTACAACCTTGAGATTCGGATAATTTTTGAACAAACCCCGTGGATGGTTCCAGGCAAGGGCAAATTCTACTTCTTCTTTATCGTGCTCCTCTGGATACACATAGATATTCAGCCCGGGATGCTGATTCTTTAGGACTTCTACCCAATGTTTCGGGTCATGCCCCGGACTTACAATTAAAAATGACATTCTTTTTCTTTTTTTAGATTCATAGCTAACTCACAAATGCGCTGTAGCCAGTGATGGCACGGCCAACGATAAGGGAGTTTATTTCTTTTGTGCCTTCATAGCTGTAAATAGCTTCGGCATCGGCCACAAAGCGGGCCACATCGTGCTCCAGTAGGATACCATTCCCGCCCATTACCTCACGGGCGCGGCTCACCACATCGCGGGTGCGCATACTGCAGAAGACTTTCGCGAGGGAGGCATGCTCGTCTTTTAACTCTCCCATGTCCTGAAGTTCAGAAAGCCGATAAACCATGGTTTGCATGGCAGTGAGATTTGAAAGCATCTCGACCAGGTGATTCTGGATAAGCTGAAATGAAGCAATGGGCCTGCCGAATTGTTCCCGTTTCCGGGTATATTTCAGCGCGCTTTCGTAGGCTCCTCTCGCACAACCCACCGCTTGCCAGGCCACCCCCGCACGTGTCATCCGTAAAACCCTGGCGGTGTCTTTAAATGACTCCGCCTTCTGAAGCCTGTCTTGTTCAGGGATTTTGCAATCAGTTAAGGTGATTAAGGCGTTCTGAACGATCCGTAAGGCCATTTTGTCCTGCATTTTTTCAGCCTTAAAGCCGGGATTGTCCTTGCGCACGAGAAATCCCTTCACCTGGTTTGTCTTTTCATCTCTGGCCCAAATGATGATCACATCGGCAAAAGTGGCGTTGCCTATCCATTTCTTTTGGCCATTCAGAATCCAATGTTCCCCGTCAAACTTGCAGGTGGTTTCCATTCCTCCCGCCACTCCCGATCCAACATTAGGTTCTGTAAGGCCAAAGGCGCCAATTTTTTCGAGTTTCTGCATTTTCGGAAGCCATTCCTGCTTCTGTTCTTCGCTGCCACACAGGTAAATGGAACCCATGGCAAGCCCGCTGTGCACGCCAAAGAACGTAGAGATCGAAACATCTACCCGGGCAATTTCCTGCGCGATAATTCCTTCCATTAGAAATGGAAGATTCGGGCAACCATAGCCTTCGTAGGGAACCCCGGCAATGTTGAGTTCGCTGAATTTCTCAATGATCTCAAAAGGAAACTTGGCGTGGTTCCAGTAATCATTTGCCAAAGGCCGCACTTCATCTTCCATGAAATTGCGCACTTTTAGCTGAAGTTCTCTTTGTTCCTTTGTCAACTTCAGGTCCAGATCATAAAAGTCGCCGTGTATAGGGGGCAAATCACTCTGACCTTTACGGCGTTTGGTCTTTAACATACTCATCAAACCTTTAAGCTGCCGGTCATCCAGTTTTCCTAAAGTTTTCATGGCTTCGACCAGATCTATTTTTTCGTTGATCCTCGCCAATTGATCCAGATCTATCGACTTCAGGAGGTTGAGATTTTTGCGGATCTTCTTGAACATGGACATAGGAGGGATGTTTGATTAAAGCTAAAATTAGGAATTATAAAGGCCGGTAGTTGTTAAAGCTTTGCGAAGAAATGCCCAAAAATATTCCGGATTTTCTAAAGAAAGCAGTGTGTTGTTCGGCGCCTAAAGAGCAGATTTTTCCGGGATACAGCCAAAAAAAAATGCCGCTGTTTTCAGCGGCATTTGAGGTTGTATTTTTACAGAAAATTATTCCAGGCCAAAGGCTTTTTTCACTTCGTCTACCTTGTCCAGTTTTTCCCAGGTGAATAGTTCCACCTCTTTTTTTACTTCTCCGGAATATGGACTTTTAAAAATCTTTGTCACTTTTCTGGGTTCTTTACCCATGTGGCCATAAGCCGCAGTTTCCCTGTAGATGGGATTGCGTAGCTGAAGTCGTTCTTCAATAGCCGCAGGTCTCATATCGAAGATTTCCGCTACTTTTCTAGCAATTTCGCCGTTGGTCATATTCACCTTCGATTTTCCGTAAGTATCTACAAAGATGGAAGTAGGCTCCACCACGCCAATAGCGTAGGAAACCTGAACCAGGATTTCATCTGAAACTCCCGCGGCCACAAGATTCTTCGCAATATGTCGCGAAGCATAGGCAGCCGAGCGATCTACTTTACTCGGATCTTTCCCCGAAAAAGCACCCCCTCCGTGGCCTCCTTTTCCACCGTAAGTATCAACGATGATCTTCCGGCCGGTGAGGCCCGCATCGCCGTGAGGTCCTCCTATCACAAATTTCCCTGTCGGGTTAATATGATAAGTGATGTCATCATTGAACAATTGCTGAACATACTCCGGCAACTGCTCTTTTACCCTCGGAATAAGGATCTGAATTACATCTTTTTTGATCATCTGCAGCATTTCGTCATCGCTGCCGGCGAATTCGTCATGCTGTGTGGAAAGAACGATAGACACAATGCGCTGAGGTACATTATCGTCGCTGTATTCTATAGTTACCTGGCTTTTTGAATCGGGACGTAAATAGGTGATTTCCTTTCGTTCCCGTCTTAACTTAGCCAATTCTATCAGCATCTTGTGTGAAATGTCCAACGCCAGTGGCATGTAGTTTTCGGTTTCATTGGTAGCATAGCCGAACATCATTCCCTGGTCACCGGCACCCTGTTCTTCTTTCTTTCCGCGGTCAACTCCCTGGTAAATATCCTGGGATTGCTCATGAATAAGAGAAATAACCCCGCAGGAATCCCCGCTAAATTTATAGGCTCCCTGGGTGTAACCAATGTCGTTTATCACTTCACGGGCGATGTTTTGTACATCGAGGTAGGTATCACTTCGCACTTCTCCTGCGAGAACCACCTGACCTGTGGTCACAAGAGTTTCACAGGCTACTTTGGAATTTTCATCAAAGGCAAGGAAGTTATCAAGTAGAGTATCGCTTATCTGATCTGCGATCTTATCGGGGTGTCCTTCAGAAACACTTTCCGAAGTAAATAAATACGCCATAACTTTATTTTAGTTATTTAAAATAAGGGATATTTTTTGACGTGAAAGGCTACAGAAGTGCAATTACTGCTTTAGCATTTTAAGGGTTGCAATCAGTCAAATCTTTCCCTGTGAATAATTCGGTTACAAATGTATAAAATTTGCTGAAAAGCAAACCTCCTTTAACTTCTTTTTAAAAATGTCTTCGGAAGGAGAGGGTTTAAAGAGTTGAAAACCAATAATTTTGATGATTATCATTTATAGCGGGATTATTTTCTGAAATTCCTGATTTTTAGATCAAATTCTGAAATTTCCATAAAAGTGCAGCCCGAGTTTGCATATTAAAAATTTCTGCCCTTATCTTTGTAAACAACAAAACGAGAAAAATGTACCAGTTTATTTGTAATATGATGCGCATGATGTGGAAAGCTTCCGCAGCGCGCTCTATTGCATAATACTGAAACGATATTTGCAAAAAGCCGCTGCCACCGCAGCGGCTTTTTTTATGGTGTAAAAAATAATTTCCGGAGAAGGGAAATTCAGAAAAAGAAAAATTAAGACCTGGAAAGGCAAAATAAGAGTAACGATGAGATCAATTAAGGCAATCAACAAAATAATGTGCATGTGTATGATGATGTGTATGCAGCACATGAAATGCTATTGCCGAAATTGGAGAAATTAGAACAGTTTGTTTAGAGTTCGATTCGAAAAGTCCCCTTGGTAATAGCTACTTAAGGGGACTTTTTTTATAGAATTTTTAAAATAACAGTTCAAAAATATTTCAATTATGAGTACTCAAAAATTTGCAACCAACGCGTTACACGCAGGACACGACGTAACTTCCAATGCAGGAACCCGCGCGGTGCCTATTTACCAAACCACATCTTACGTCTTTAAGAATTCCGATCATGCAGCCGCTGTTTTTTCCCTTGCCGAGCCCGGTTTTATTTACACCCGACTCAACAATCCCACTAACGACATTCTCGAGCAGCGTCTCGCGGCCCTTGAAGGCGGGATTGCCGCGGTGGTGACTGCTTCGGGAACGGCGGCTATCAATACCACCTTGCTTACTTTGCTGAAGGCCGGCGATCATATCGTCGCTTCCAGTAGTCTTTACGGCGGGACTTACAACCTTTTAAGCGTGACGCTTCCAAGATTTGGAATTACAACTACTTTTGTAGATCCCTCCAATCCTGAGAACTTCAAAAAAGCAGCAAAAGAGAATACCCGCGCTTTTTTCGTAGAATCTCTTGGAAATCCGAAGCTCGACGTGCTGGATCTGGAAGCGATCTCTGCGGAAGCTAAAGCTTTCAAGGTTCCTTTTATCGTTGATAATACTGTTGCCACGCCCTATCTTTTGAAGCCGATCGAATACGGGGCCGATATTGTGATTCATTCCCTTACCAAGTATATCAATGGGAACGGCACGGCTCTTGGCGGAGTGATCATTGATGCCGGGAAATTTGACTGGGCAAACGGCAAATTCCCTGAATTCACCGAGCCTTCTCCCGGCTATCATGGACTCGTATATCACGATGCTTTGAAAGAAGCTGCCTTTATCGCTAAGGTGAGAGTGGAAGGATTACGTGATCATGGCGCGGCATTGAGCCCGTTCAACGCTTTTCAGATCATCCAGGGGCTGGAAACTCTGAAGGTGCGAATCAAGCAACACAGTGAAAGCGCCCTGGATATCGCGAAATGGCTGCAGGAACAGGAAGAAGTGACCTGGGTGAATTATCCGGGGCTGGAGAACAGCAAGTACAATAACCTTGCAAAAAAATACCTTCCCGAAGGCCAGAGCGGCGTAGTAACCTTTGGAGTGAAGGGCGGCTTTGAATCGGCGAAAGTGGTGGCCGATGAAACCAAATTGTTCTCGCTTTTGGCCAATATCGGCGATACCAAATCGCTCATCATTCACCCTGCCAGCACCACGCATCAGCAGTTGGACGAAAAGGCGCAGGCTTCCACGGGAGTGACACAAGACCTGATCCGTCTTTCCGTAGGGCTTGAAGATGTGGATGATCTGAAGGCCGATCTGAAAGAAGCTTTCTCAAAGATCACCAAAAAAGAACTAGTATAAAATATTTGTTGGTTGAAAGGCATAGGGGAGAAGCCTCCAGGAACTGCTTTTCCCTGTGTGCCTTTCTAAACAAAAAGGAAAATGCTGAAAGAGATAACAATAAATAATTTCAGGAATAGCGCCGGAGGAGTGGACGATATTTACCTGAGCTATCAGTTCTTCGGAAAAGATCCCGAAGAGGCTCCGGTGGTTTTGGTGAATCACGCCCTTACGGGAAATTCTTTGGTGACCGGCGAGACCGGGTGGTGGAATAAGATCATCGGGCCGGGTAAGGTGATCGATACAGATTTTTACAGCGTGCTGGCCCTCAACATTCCGGGAAACGGATTTAACGGGAAAGAAGAACATCTTATTCACAACTATAAAGATTTCACGCTTCGCGATATTGCTAAAATTCAACTAAAAGTGCTGGAGCAACTGCATATTCATAAACTGTTTGCCGTGATAGGCGGAAGTATAGGCGGAGCCCTGGCCTGGGAACTAGCAGCACTTCGGCCCGATATTGCTGAGAATATCATCCCCATCGCTACCGATTATAAGGCTACCGACTGGGTGCTGGCCAACTGCCGCGTGCAGGACCAGATCCTGAACAACAGCAGCGAACCGGTGAAAGATGCCAGGATGCATGCGATGACTTTTTATCGTACGCCACAATCGCTGGCGCAAAAGTTTAACCGAACCAAAGATGAAGCGAACAATCACAAGGTCGTAAACTGGCTTGATCATCATGGAGATGCTCTGGACAAACGCTTCCTGCTGGCCTCTTATAAACTGATGAATCACCTGCTTACCACGATTGATATTAGCGGTGGCAGTGGCAATTACCTGGAAGCCGCCAAAAGGATCGAAGGCAATATTCACATAGTTACGGTGAACTCCGATTGGTTTTTTCTGGCCGAAGAGAACTGGGATACCTACGTGAATCTTTCTCTGCTAAAAAATAACATCAGCATCAACGAGATCAAATCTATTCATGGGCACGACGCGTTCCTAATTGAAAGTGCCCAGCTTAAGAAGATCCTCAACCCCATTTTTAACAACAACCAACACACAAATGAAAGAAGTAAACATCGTCTTGTTTGGAATAGGTAACGTAGGCAAGACCTTGATCGGCCAGCTTTTGGCAGCAACAGAACAGTGGCAGAACGAAGGCGTAAAGCTGAGGATTCCTGTGATCGCCAATTCCACTACCGCTTTAATTGCTGCGGAAGGAATTTCAGCAGAATGGAATGAGGATTTTGGCAAGAATGGCAAAAGTTACAAAGTGGAAGATATTGTGGAATTTGTTTCTCAAAAAAGACTGAAGAACCTGATCGCTGTTGATGCCACGGCAAGCAAGGAATTTGTCGAAAATTACATCGATCTGGTGCAGAACAAATTTCACCTGATCGC
>JBAWAB010000407.1:0-3286 GCA_049589035.1 Salegentibacter sp. | reverse complement strand
GTGTTCAGGTAGTAAAGGAAGAAATGGGTAAATAAAGTTTCTCCTCAAGTCAATCATTAAAAATATTTTAGAAGAATATTTTTTTCACACTTCAACACAAGAACGAACCGAGAAATAATTGTAATCTTCGATTCCCTTAAAAGAAAAAAGGAGGGACAAACCCTCCTTTAATTCAACTTTAATAATCCAAACTAAACCAAACCTCTTTAATGTTTTGCCCACCAAAGTTGAGTAGCCTGAACATCGGGACCTTGTATTTCAAGTGCCGCCTGCAGGTTAGCTCCATTGGTGTTGTATTCCTGGTTACCGTACCTCATACGCTGTGGATATTTCCCGTTAAGGGTTCCCGCTGCATAGATATCATAATCAGAAACACCGTTGGCTAATTCAGCAGGATAACCTGTATCCCTTACAATCGCCCAGGCTTCAAAGCTGTCCGTGTAGGAAGCAATCCAACGCTGAATGGCGATTTTTTCGATATTCTCTTCGGCTGTTCCGTCAAGCAGCGCCATATCTTCAGTAGCAAGGAAATTATCTATTTCACCTTCATCCACTTGCCAGATCAACATGGCCTGACGAATTCCTTCCTGGTAATATGCTTGCGCATCCCCGCTGGAGAAGCCTTTTACTATAGTTTCAGCCTGAAGGAAGTTTCCTTCCGCAGCAGTCATTACGATCTCAGGGAAAATAGGCTCTCCTGAGTTCTTAGGATTAATCACCCAATCTGCAGGCTCTGAAAATAGCTCATTTTTAACATGCGGGTAAATATCTCCATTCAGCCTTGTAGGCTGCCCTACGTAATAATCTGCATCCTGAGGTACAGTCACCACTACGTCACTACCATTGGTAGTTTTTGTATAAGGAACCCCGGCATTGTCGAGTTGTTCCAGGATGAAATTCACATACTTATCAAAGAGAGCCACTCCTGAACCTTCGGAAGGCTTAGTAAAAGTCACTTCTCCTCCTGTAATTGGCTTGGCATAATGAGGTAAACGAGGATCATTATTGTCACGCAAATAGTCAATAAGAGTTTTTCCAACATTCCAGTGAGAACCTACTCCCCCGAAGTTATGCCAGACATCTCCGTAGGCCGCATTGGCAAACTGATCGATCTCTGTATCCTTTGGAAGTAATGCATTATCTTCAGAAGTGTTCAGCAACGGATTTTGAAGAGCTTCATTTATCGCGGTGTTCGCAAAATCGGCACCCGGCGCACCTTGAGCTCGAAGAGCCATTCGTAGTTTTAGAGTATTCGCGAGCTTTTTCCATTTTTGCAGGTCTCCATTGAAGAAAAGGTCATTTTCAGCCAGCGCATTTGCGCCTTCACCAGCAGTAGTATTACTTCCGATCAGGCTCATGGCCTCATCCAATTCGCTAATTACCCCATTGTAGATCTCTGCCTGAGTATCAAGTTTTGGTGTAATAATATCCGGATTGAGAGCCTCAGAATAAGGCACCATTCCAAAGGTATCGGTGTAGAGCTGATAGTAAAGCCCCTTCATAATTAGACCTAGCGCATAATATTGGTCATTCTGAAGGTCTCCTCCTTCCTGCACAAAGTTTTGATAAACTGCAAGCTTACTAAGGTAGCTTGCCATCCAGTCATATGTGGCATCGGTATAACCTGCACTATAACTATAACCGAGACCATCGGACCACCAGCATCCGTTAAAGCCAAAGGTAAACATCCCGGCATAGCGGTCGCCATGAATCAACTGCGCTCTCCAGTAAGGATAGCGGTTCTCAGCGAATAGTTCGATTTGTATCCCCGTAAGGAAATACTTTGCACTCACTTCACTTGCGGTGAAAGCATCGGGTTTAGTATTGATTTCTTCAAAATCTGAACAAGCCGATAATGAAAAGACCAACAGCAACAAAGTCGCACTAAATATTTTCAATCTTCCTTTCATAATGTCTTTAATTAAAATTTAATATTCACATTCAAGCCCAGACTACTAATAGTCGGCGCGTTGTTCAGAGAAATACCCTGTCCGGAAAGACCGGTACCTATTGAAGCATCAGGATCAATATCATCAGCTGCCTTATACAAGAAGAAAAGGTTCCTTCCAACAAGTCCTACCGATGCAGAGTTAAGACCTACATGACTGATCATATCAGAAGGCAATCTATAGGTAAGGGCAAATTCTCTCAATCTTACATTTGTCTGATCATAAATGTAATTTTCAGTTATACCCGAATAGCTTCCCCAATATTGTTGAGCAGTAATCGCTTCAGTATTAGGTTCACCTGTTTCCTGATTAACAGCATCTATCACCACTCCATCTTGACGGTACTGAAGACTTCTCTGTGATACTCCTGCAGCATCGAGGTAAGAAGAGGTTGCTGAGAAGATCTCCCCTCCGAATCTTGCATCGATCAAGAAACGTAGGTTCCAGTTATTGTATGTTAAGGTATTGGTAAGACCTCCGATCCAATCTGGCTGAGCGTTTCCGAGATATTCCTTCTCGCTTGAAGCTACAGGGTAACCATCTACAGTTACCAACTTGTTTCCGTTCTCATCGGTTGCCCAAACAGTACCATACATATCTCCAATTCCACCACCTACACTGGCTCTTACAGATAGACCAAGCAGGGAGTTAAGAGTAGTGTAATCCAGCCCGTCAATAAGGCTCACCAGTTTATTCTTATTCTTTGAGAAGTTCACTGAAACATCCCATTTAAATTTCTCTGTTCTCACAGGAACACCACCCAACATTACCTCAATACCTTTATTCTGTACTTCTCCAATATTTTCTTTGAAGTAGCTAAAACCTGTAGAAAAAGGAACCGGTACATTATAGATCATATCATTAGTTACGATCTTGTATACGGACATATCTCCGTAGATACGGTTTTTAAACATATTGAATTCCATCCCGAGTTCGGTAGATTTTACACTTTCGGGTTTCAAATCAGGATTAAGCTTAACGCTTGGACCATTCAAAACAGTTAGCCCAAGGTATCCCTCCTGAGGAACACTAAAGGTCTGATACAACTGGTATACATCAGTATCGTTACCCACTTCAGCCCAGCTAGCCCTTAACTTAAGCATATCAAAAACCTCTTTATTAGGATCTAAAAATCTATTCACCAGCAAGGAATAACTTACAGAAGGATAGAAATAGGATCGGTTGTTTTGACTCAATGTAGAAGACCAGTCGTTTCTTGCAGTAAGATCAAGGTACATCATGTCGTCATAAGAAAAACTAAATTGGCCGTAAAGGGAATTGATCTTCTTCATCCCTAGAGGAGTATGTGAGCTTGACTGCACTTTCGTATTGTTCAG
>JBAWAB010000406.1:0-5267 GCA_049589035.1 Salegentibacter sp. | reverse complement strand
CAAGCCTTCAAACAAAAGAATGATGAACCTCGATTCACATCAGCATTTCTGGCATTACGACCCCGTGAAGTACAGCTGGCTCGATGATTCAATGGCTTCGATACAGAAAGATTTTATGCCAATGGATTTGGAACCGGTTCTTCGGAAGAATGGTTTTGAGGGTTCCATCCTGGTGCAGGCAGACCAGTCGGAAGTGGAAACAGAATTCCTGCTGAATTTGGCAGAAAAGCATTCTTTCGTCAAAGGAGTTGTGGGTTGGGTGGATCTTAGTTCTGATAAAGTAGGGGAGAGGCTGAATTATTTCAGCAGCAATCCATATTTCAAAGGAGTTCGCCATACGGTTTGGGACCAGCAGGGAGAATTCCTGGCTGAATCAGATTTCCGGCAAGGCATCTCGAAATTGTCCAATTTCAACCTGGCTTATGATCTGCTTGTTTTTGAGGAGCAGTTGCCCGGTGCAGTCAAGCTGGTTGAGGAATTTCCAGATCAGCGCTTTGTGTTGGATCATATGGGAAAGCCGCGAATTTCGGCTGAAGGTCCTTCCAAGAAATGGATAAGTAGTATTGCGAGATTGGCCAAAAACAGCAATGTTTCCTGTAAACTCTCCGGACTGGTGACCGAAACCGCTGATTTTAATTGGGCAGCTTCAGACTTCAGAGCATATCTGGAAATAGTAGTTTCAGCCTTCGGTGCAGACAGGCTCATGTTTGGTTCTGACTGGCCGGTTTGCCTGGCGGCTGCTTCTTATGAAGAAGTGGTAGAGATCCAGGAAGATTACTTCCGAAGCTTTTCCGAAGAGGACAAGAATAAGATCTTTGGAGGAAACGCAGCGCGGTTTTATAGAATTTGAACCTGTTTTCCTTGTAGTTTTAAGAAAGATTTGAAACAGCATTTTCCAATGTTAATGCTGAGTTTCGTAATTTTTGATTCTAATCCCGATAACTTCAGCTATGGATAAGATTTTTCAGAAAGAGATAAGCCTGAAAGCCAAAAGCAGAGGCTTTCATCTCGTTACCGGCGAAATACTTCAGAATTTTTCAGAATTAAAGGACATAAAAGCCGGAATGCTGCAGGTGTTTATCAAACATACTTCAGCCTCCCTCACCATCAATGAAAATGCCGATCCCACGGTGCGGGACGACTTTGAGAGCCATATGAATAGAATGGTGCCTGAGAATCAGCCGTACTACAAACACACGCTGGAAGGTCCCGACGATATGCCGGCACATATTAAGGCTGCTTTAATGGGAACTTCGGTGCAAATTCCTGTTACGAACGGAAAATTAAACCTGGGCACATGGCAGGGAATTTATCTCTGTGAACATCGCGATCACGGGGGCCCAAGAAAACTTGTGCTCACGGCTTTCGGAAAATAGGGAATAAAAAAATCCGGTCCTTTGCAGAACCGGATTTCTATAAGAGAGTGTAATTAGTTTTTACTTATTTTACTTTTTCTACAATTGCTTTGAAAGCCTCTGGGTGGTTCATCGCCAAATCGGCCAAAACCTTACGGTTAAGTTCGATTCCGGCGGCTTTAACACCTCCCATAAATTGAGAATAAGACATCCCGTTTACACGGGCTGCAGCATTAATACGCATAATCCATAATGAACGGAAATTACGCTTTTTAACTTTGCGGTCTCTGTATGCATAAAGCATAGCTTTGTCAACCGCGTTTTTCGCTACTGTCCAAACGTTTTTACGACGTCCGAAGTAGCCTTTTGCTTGCTTAAGAACCTTTTTTCTTCTGGCTCTCTTCGCAACTGAGTTTACTGATCTTGGCATTTCTTTACATTTTTTTGTAGCAGGCGGTGCGCCTCATGCGCACACTTTTAACACTTTTTTCTATCACACTAAGCGCAGTCGAAGTGTTGCCCAACTCCAGGGTTATTAAATTGTTTAAACCGTTAAGAGCTTCAGTTTACTTTAAACGCAACTGAAGTTTAACATTGTCCTTATCTGCATCATGTACCAAAGTACTGTGAGTTAAGGCGAGCTTACGTTTTTTAGACTTCTTTGTTAAGATGTGACTTTTAAACGCGTGCTTTCTTTTAATTTTACCGGTACCGGTTAGCTTGAAACGCTTCTTGGCACTGGATTTCGTCTTCATTTTAGGCATGCTGTCTTCTTTTGTAATTAACTCTCTTACTTCTTAAATATCTTTAAAATTCCATACCTCTCCTTTGGAGAGGTCAAAACTGCATAAGCAGTTCTGGGAGAAAACTTTATTTTGTCTTCTTGGGGGCCATGAACATAGTCATACGCTTCCCTTCAAGTTTTGGCATTTGCTCAACCTTTCCAAACTCTTCAAGATCCTGGGCTAGTCTTAGCAAAAGTATTTCCCCTTTGTCCTTGAAAACGATCGATCTACCTTTAAAGAAAACAAATGCTTTTAGCTTGGCTCCCTCTTTCAGGAACTTTTCGGCATTTCTCTTCTTGAATTCGTAATCGTGATCGTCGGTATTGGGTCCAAAACGAATTTCTTTGACTACAACTTTGGTGGCTTTGGCTTTCATCGCCTTTTCCCGTTTCTTCTGTTCGTAAAGAAACTTTTTGTAGTCCATTGCCTTTACCACGGGCGGTTTTGCGTTGGGAGAGATCTCTACCAGATCTAATCCCAATTCTTCGGCAATTGCTAGGGCTTTTTTGGTTGGATAAACACCCATTTCAACATTATCCCCTACCAGGCGAACTTCATCTACCCTGATTTTATGGTTAATGCGGTGTTGGTCTTCTTTAATCGCTCTAAGCGGTCGCTTTGATTTTTTTCTACGTATTGCTATGGCTCTCTATTTTTTGGTTAAACTTCAAACGTCTTTAACGTCTTTTCTATTTCTTTATTTACAATTTCGGCAAAAGCTTCCACCGGCATTGTTCCAATGTCACCTTCCCCGTGTTTACGTACAGAAACCGTTCCATCTTTTTCCTCCTGCTCACCTACGATAAGCATATAGGGGAATTTTTGAACTTCGGCTTCGCGAATCTTCTTGCCGATGGTTTCATTTCGGTTATCTACCTGGGCGCGAATTTCGCTATTTTCCAGCAAAGTTAAAACTTTTTTCGCGTAATCTTCATACTTCTCGCTGAGAGATAGTAAGATAGCCTGCTCAGGCATTAGCCACAAGGGGAAATTTCCTCCTGTATGCTCCAGCAGGATTGCCACGAAGCGTTCCATACTGCCAAAAGGCGCGCGGTGGATCATGACCGGGCGGTGAGTTTCGTTGTCGCTTCCTTTATAGGTAAGGTCGAAACGCTCCGGTAGATTGTAATCCACCTGTATGGTGCCAAGTTGCCAGCTGCGTCCTAAAGCATCCTTGACCATAAAGTCAAGTTTTGGTCCGTAGAAGGCCGCTTCGCCTGTCTCTACCACGTAATTTAAGCCTTTTTCTTTAGCTGCGCTAATAATAGCGTTCTCAGCTTTATCCCAGACTTCGTCTTTACCTATATATTTCTCCTTGTTTTCAGGATCTCTCAGGGAGACGTGGGCGGTGAAGTTTTAAAAGCCAAGGGAGTTGAATACATATAATGTAAGATCGATCACCTTTTTGAATTCTTCGTCTAGTTGATCTGGCGTACAGAAGATATGGGCATCGTCCTGGGTAAAGCCTCTTACGCGGGTTAAGCCGTGTAACTCCCCGCTTTGTTCATAGCGGTAAACCGTTCCGAATTCTGCAAAACGCTTCGGAAGATCTCTATAACTCCAGCTTTTGGAGTTGTAAATTTCGCAGTGGTGCGGACAGTTCATCGGTTTTAGTAAAAATTCCTCTCCTTCGTTGGGAGTGTGAATAGGCTGAAAACTGTCTTCTCCATACTTCGCATAGTGACCCGAAGTCACATATAATTCTTTCTGACCAATATGAGGGGTTACCACCATCTCATATCCGGCCTTTTTCTGAGCTTTTCTCAGGAAATTCTCAAGACGCTCGCGCAATGCAGCTCCTTTTGGAAGCCACAAAGGAAGTCCCTGGCCCACCTTCTGTGAAAAAGTGAAAAGATCCAGTTCCTTTCCGAGCTTTCGGTGATCTCTTTTCTTTGCCTCTTCCAGAAGCGCCAGGTATTCTTTCAGGTCCTTTTGTTTTGGGAATGAAATTCCGTAGACCCTTGTTAGTTGTGGATTATTTTCGTTACCTCTCCAGTAAGCCCCGGCAACGCTCATCAGTTTCACCGCCTTGATGAAGCCTGTGTTAGGAAGATGTCCTCCACGGCACAAATCGGTAAAGTTGTCATGGTCACAAAAAGTAATAGTTCCGTCTTCCAGGTTTTCGATCAGCTCTACCTTATACGGGTTCTTTTCTCGTGAATAATATCCCAGGGCGTCCTCTTTTGGGACAGAGCGCATATTGAAGTCGTGCTTTCCGCGCGCAATTTCCAGCATGCGGTCTTCGATCTTTTTAAAATCGTGTTCAGAGATCTTGTGCTCACCGAAATCCACGTCATAATAGAAGCCGTTCTCTATCGCAGGGCCTATAGTCAATTTAGCTCCGGGATACAGGTCCTGGATCGCCTGGGCCATCACGTGAGAAGACGAGTGCCAGAAAGCCTTTTTTCCTTCCTCGTCATTCCATGTATATAAGGTAAGGCTGCCGTCGGTGGTAAGTGGGGTCGTAGTTTCAACCACGCTGTCGTTGAATTTTGCCGAAATTACATTTCGTGCCAGTCCTTCGCTAATGCTTCTGGCAACGTCCATGGGAGTAGTTCCCTTTTCAAATTCCTTGATACTGCCGTCGGGCAAGGTTACCTTGATCATGTTTTTGTTTCAGTTTATTTGAACGGCAAAGATAAGGTGTTGGAATTGGTTGCGCAATACGCCTTCTCTAATATTATGTATAAGGGCGTTTCTTCGCGCAAAGGCGCTCGGCCGGGCCGTTCGCTGTATCCTTTGCCGGGCGTAATTCGATTCGTGTATATAAGGAGAGAGGAAGAAGGTTGAAATTCCTCAAATTTCAAGGAGTTTTTGATTCTGCCCACCAAAGGGATGCCGCTGCTGTCCCTAACGCAAAAAAAGTTTGGAAGCTAAGTGGCGTTACTTCAATTAGTTGTAAAAGTATTTTCAAAAATGCCTCAAAAACTTTAAATTTAAGCTTGCCTAAACTAAAAACCCCTGTATATTTGCAGCCGCTTAAGCAACGAGGGTCACCTTGAAATAAGCTAAGCGGCGTTCTTTAAAAAACCTGGTTTTCGATGATTTTGGAGGGAGTTATTTTCTGAAGAGATTGCCTAAAAAATTTTTCAAAAAAAGTTTTGCGGAAGTCGAAAAAAAGGTTGTA
>JBAWAB010000405.1:0-4243 GCA_049589035.1 Salegentibacter sp. | reverse complement strand
CGGTTTGTAGTCACGCAGAATAATGAGCTTTTTATGATCAATGGCGACGGAAAAAGTGTCAAAGGTTTCGATTTTGCCAAAACAAAATCTGAAATTGTACAGCTGCCGAAACATATCCGCCTTCATAACAAGGATTACATTCTTGTGCCCGAAGCTTCAGGAAAACTCAATATTCTCAGCCGCCGTGGAAATTCCCGAATCTCTTTGAGAAATAAGATCAATTTTTCTGAAAATGAATGGTATGAGAATAAAGGCTTATTTCTTTCCTCCGATACTGCCGGAAGTCTTGTCAAAATTGACCAAAATGGAAATATTGTCCGTGAGGACCTGAAATTGGCAGAAAATCATAAAATTAATGCGACTCCAGACCTATTAGTTAGCCTGAACGAAAATATCCTGAAGATCAACAAGGAGAAAGCCGAGCTGGACTTTGGCCTTTATACACAGCCACAGATTTTCACCACCCATGGTGAGCACTTTATCACTGTGACCGATCTGCAGGCGCAAAGGGTTTATATTTTCAACGAAAAAGCTGAATTGTTACCGGGCTTTCCGGTTTACGGCACCTCTAAAATTGACTTCGGAAACGTGGATATTGACAACCGCAATGAATTTGTAGTACGCGGCGACGAAAATGAGATCCTGCTTTATAAATTATAGGAAGATCAGAGCAATTCCGCTTCAAAGAGTTCTGCGAAATGCTTCAGCAGTTTTTCTTCTACTTCGTCAAGATCAACCGATTTTTTGCCCAATTCCACGTTCAGGGAAGTCACCGCTTTCCCCTGAATTCCGCAGGGAATAATATTGTCAAAATAACCAAGATCGGCATTCACATTCAGAGCCAGCCCGTGCATTGTAACCCACCGGCTGGCACGCACGCCCATCGCGCAGATCTTGCGCGCAAAAGGAGTTCCCACATCCAGCCAAACGCCGGTTTCGCCTTTGCTCCTTTCAGCCTTTAATCCGTATTCAGCAAGGGTCTGGATCACAGCTTCCTCAAGAAAACGCAGGTATTTATGAATATCGGTAAAGAAATTGTCAAGGTCCAGAATGGGGTAAGCCACCAGTTGTCCCGGTCCGTGGTAGGTAATATCGCCGCCGCGGTTGATCTTGTAAAAAGTTGCATTCCTTGCCTGGAGCTCCTCTTCAGAAATCAGCAAATTCTTAATATCACCACTTTTTCCCAAAGTGTACACATGCGGATGCTCCACCAGTAGCAGATAGTTAGGAGTTTCAAGGTTAGCCTTTTCCCGCCTGTTTTTTATTTTAAGATCGAGGGTCTTCTTAAACAGTTCTTCCTGGTAATCCCAGGTTTCCTTATAATCTTTTAGTCCCAGGTCCTGAACTTCTACACGTTTATTCATCTGCTTATCGGTTTGGATTGTTCAAAATTATGAGCGCCGCGATCACTCCGGGCACCCATCCCAGTAAGGTTAACAGCAACACGATTAAAATTGAACCACAGCCGCGATCATACACCGCCAGGGGCGGAAACAGGATCGACAGGATCACCCGCCAAACGCTCATCTTTTGTCTCTTTTTAAATTTCAGAACACAAAGATAACACTAAAATTTCGGCCTGCCGCCGCGTTGGTTGATAGCGTGATAGTCACTATATTTGCATCCGCCTTGGGCAAATGCCGAAGGATAATTTTCAAAAAATTAGCATGCATCTATCTGAACAGGAAATTGTACGAAGGGAGAAACTTTCTGCCTTAAGAAAATCAGGTATAAATCCATATCCGGCCGATCTTTTCCCCGTTGATCACACGACTGCCGATATCAAAGGAAATTTTGAAGAGGGGAAGAAGGTTGTTCTGGCCGGTAGGCTGATGTCCCGCCGTATCCAGGGAAAGGCTTCTTTTGCCGAACTCCAGGATTCGAAAGGAAAGATCCAGGTTTATTTTAACCGTGACGAGATCTGTCCCGGCGAAGACAAGAGCAAGTACAATGATGTTTACAAGAAACTTCTCGATATAGGTGATTTCATCGGAATTGAAGGTGAACTCTTCAAGACCAAGGTGGGCGAAATGACCGTGATGGTGAAAGATTATACACTTTTGAGCAAATCTTTACGCCCATTGCCGCTTCCGAAGACCGATAAGGAAGGGAAAACCTTTGATGAATTCAACGATCCTGAACAACGTTATCGTCAACGATACGCCGACCTGGCCGTGAATCCGAAGGTAAAGGAGATCTTTGTAAAACGTACGAAGCTTTTCAATGCCATGCGGAACTTCTTCAATGACAAAGGTTACTTTGAGGTGGAAACGCCCATTCTGCAATCCATTCCGGGAGGTGCAGCAGCAAGGCCTTTCATCACGCATCACAATGCACTTGATATCCCGCTTTACCTGCGTATTGCCAACGAACTTTATCTGAAAAGACTCATCGTAGGTGGTTTCGACGGCGTATATGAATTTTCGAAGAACTTCAGGAATGAAGGAATGGACAGGACTCATAATCCGGAGTTTACCGCGATGGAAATCTACGTAGCCTACAAAGACTACAACTGGATGATGGAGTTCACTGAAAACCTTTTGGAACATTGCGCGCTTGCGGTTAATGGCACTACCGAAGCCACCTTTGGCGAACATAAAGTAGATTTTAAAGCGCCTTATAAGCGACTCACCATGACCGAAGCCATCAAACAATTCACCGGCTTCGATATCACTGGAAAATCTGAAAAAGAACTTTACGAGGCCGCGAAAGGAATGGATATCGAGGTAGACGACACTATGGGTAAAGGCAAACTGATAGACGAGATCTTCGGCGAGAAATGTGAAGGCAATTTCATCCAGCCGACTTTCATAACCGACTATCCGAAGGCGATGAGTCCGCTTTGTAAAGTTCACCGCGAAAATCCTGAACTAACTGAACGTTTCGAACTGATGGTCTGCGGAAAAGAGATTGCCAATGCCTATTCTGAGCTGAATGACCCTATTGACCAGCGCGAGCGTTTCGAAGAACAGCTGAAATTATCGGAAAAAGGAGATGATGAAGCGATGTTTATCGACAATGATTTCCTTCGGGCACTGGAATACGGAATGCCACCAACTTCAGGACTGGGAATAGGAATGGACAGGCTTATCATGTTCCTTACCAATAAGCAGTCTATCCAGGAGGTGCTTTTCTTCCCTCAGATGAAACCTGAGAGAAAAGCGCCCACCCCAAAACCCGAGGATTTCCTCAAAATCGGGGTCCCTCAGGAATGGGTAGATACGGTAATGCATGAATATGCGAACGTTTCCAAATTAAAGGAATTCAAAGCCACGCAGGTTCATCAAAAACTAAATGGCGTACGCAAAAAACACAAATTACCTGTTGCTGCCCTTCAATTAGAAGAAGTTCAGCAATGGTTTGAAGAATAGAATTTTTCAGAATTAATTATACCAGAGGCCGTCTTAAAAGACAGCCTCTTTTTTTTGCCCGTAGTTCTGAAATTTTCCCTCTAATTCTTCTGAATTTTCCGCAATTACCTCCCATTATATTCATTGCATCACAAAATTGGGGTTAAACACCCAATTAACTGTTTTTCACAGTTTTACACCCTTATCCCTCGAATTTTTTAACTGCTTTAAGAAAGCCGTTAAATTCAGACTAAACAACGGCCAAAATTTCCGATTAAGGGTGAAATTCTTCACCTTTTGCTACAATTTGTTAACCTAAAAAGTAAACCTATGAGAAGAATTCAGAAAAACTACAGAAAGTATCTGAGGTACTTTCTTGTGCTGTTCCTGGTAGCAGGAATAACCGCCAGTTGTAATGACGATGATGACAACGGAAACATGCAACCTCAAAATCCAACAGGTTCTATTACCGCCAATGACCAGACCATTTCACAGAATACGATTATGGTACAAAGCGTAACGGTAGGCCAGGATAGCTGGCTGGTGGCACGAAATGCAGGAGAAGAAGACATGGCTGGAATAGTTTCAGATCCGGTGATGCTTTCTGCCGGAACTACCGATAGTATTGAGCTTCCGCTGAAAAATTCTGCCAACCTTACCGGCGATGCCAACGGGAATGACATTACCTTGATGTTGCACGTAGATGATCAGACCGATGGAACCCAGGGCAGCTTTGATTACGCCACTGCCGACGGGATTGACAGTATGATTCAGGACAACTCCGGCAACCCGGTTTCCGAAACCATTACGGTGTATGCCCCTTCTTTTGATGTGACAGATCAGGATGTTACCGACAACTCGGTTACCTTCAATTCTATTGATGTGGCAAATGA
>JBAWAB010000404.1:0-5892 GCA_049589035.1 Salegentibacter sp. | reverse complement strand
AACGAGGCCTTCATTTTGTCATGTTTTTTCCAGAACCGGTCTTTGATCTTTTGCATGGTCTTTTCAAAATCAGGATGATTTTTTAAAGGCTTCAATATTGGGTCTCCCTCGATCAATAAAAACCAGTATGGATAATTGTTTTCATTTGAAAAAAGCTTGAGTTGCTCCATAGCTCTCTCATTCTTTCCTTCATATGCGTATTTTATTGCGAGATTCACACTTCTGTAAATTGACTGGTCTTTTTCGCAGTAGTCAGAATAAGATTTATAGAATTTCTTTGCTTCTTCATCTAAGCCTACCTTTTCGTAGACCAGCGCGATCTTCGCATTTTCTGCAGCGTAAATATCCAGCCCCCTTTTCTCCCTGGCTTCTACAAATTTTTTAAAATAAAAATAAGCCGTATCATATTCTTCGTCTACATAATACATTTTTGCAATGTCCTGCAAAATATCCAATCTGGTAGTGTCCTTCTTCCATTCCTTAATCAATAGCTTGCGGGTGCGCTTCACATTGCCATCTCTTGCAAAAAGTATTAGAGCTTTTAAATGTGGAGCATAATAATTTTCAGCATGGTAGTTAAGCGACAAATCAATATATTTTTCAGCTTCATCAATAAAGCCGGCTGAAACCAGGGCGTTGGCTAATTGCAAATAAGTATAGCTTTGGGTAACCGAATCATTAGCTGCAACATTTCGTTGAACTCCTTTTAAGGCGAATTTCAGATATTTTTCGGTATCGGGTACTAAACGGAAATAGAAATCAGCCAGCGTCTGAATGACCAGTGAGGAATTGGGGTTATACTCCAACGCCTTTTTCAGATACGGAAGCGCTAACGAATACTCCTTCGTTTGGATATAATAAAAAGCTTTGGAAGTAAGGCTTTCCGCCGATTTCGAATCATACAGCAAGGCTTTATCTGAATAACTATTAATTTTTTCCGTGTACTGTTTTTCAGCCTGAAACATTTCCAGAAGGTAGTATGAAATCGCCAAATCTGCATAGGCGAGTGAGAATTCCGGATCCTCTTCAACAGCTTTCTTAAATGATACAATGGCCTGTTGCAGCCCTTCAATGGTTCTTGACAAAAATGGATCAAGTCCCTGAAGATAATAATCATACGCCACCAGGTTTTGCGTAGGTTTTTTCTGAATTTGCTGAAGTTCGGCCGGAGTGACAATGGCTTCAACAGAATTCGCAATTTTTGTCGCCACCTCATCCTGCAGTGTAAAAATATCTGTAACCTTCCTTTTATACTGTTCAGCCCAGAGGTGACGGTCATCTGATGCTTCTATCAGCTGGATGTTGAGCATGACCTGATCTCCTACCTTCTGACCACTACCTTCGACAAAATAGCTAACATTAAGTTCTTCAGCTATTTCCGGAATGCTTTTATTGGTGTTTCTGTATTTCTCTACCGAAGACCGGCTGATCACCCGCAGATCCTTAATTTTCTGAAGATTATTCAGAGTAGATTCCATGAGGCCATTGATGAAATACAGATTTGTGGAATCATTGCTTTCATTTTTGAAAGGCAAAACGGCTATCGATTTTTCCGGCTGCTCTCCTATGATATTCCTTTCAGCTCTTTTATAAAAGATCAGGAATATTGTAGCGGAAACAAGCACTACCGATATTGCTCCAAGGAGCATGCGTGATGGAAATTTGCGCTTTGTCTTTTCTTCGAAAATTTCCATTATTTCAGCCTTTGTAGATTCCGGCTGCAACTTTTCCGCTTCTTGTTTTCCTACTTCCCCGGGTGGATAGCCATATTGCTCCCTGAAGCATTTGATGAAATAAGATGAACTTCCAAAACCCACTTTATAGGAAATCTCTGAAACGCTAAGAGAGGTATCTCTAAGCATATCCATAGCAATTTCCAGTCGAACCTGCCGGATGAACTGACTAGCTGAAAGACTGGTAGCCTTTTTTATCTTTCTAAGGAGATTTGACCGGCTCATGTTCAATTCTTCGGCCAATTCAGATACTCCAAACCGGTCGTTCGAAGCATTTTCCACAATAATGGCAGTTGCCTGATTAAGAAAATCCCCTCTGTTTATATGATCTTGCATCAGAATGTTTATCGCGGTGAATTTAACAAATTTTTAAACAAACTCCACGCCGACTTATTATCTTCAATATCAGCAAAATAAATGGGATTTGCGCCATAATTTATATGGCTGCGTCATAATTTATATCCCTGTTCCAAACTTTATTCTTTTGGCGGCATGCCTTGTACGCCTTACCCCCCTCCGTGTTTCATCTTTGTATCAAGCAAAACATAAAAATCAAAATTATGAAAACACTTAAAATTAATTCAGTAAAAATTCTACTGAGCATGGTCATGGTAAGCTTTTTATTTCCTGCCTGCAGCCAAAACAGTAAGAAGGCCGGTAATCAAACTTTAGCCGAAAAACCTAAAATGGACATACACACTGCGGTAATGTCCGACAACCTTGAAGTGGTGAGACAACATATTGAAGCAGGAACTGACATCAATACTAAGGACCAGTTTAGCGGCTCCACACCTTTGAATACGGCAGCAGTATTTGGTAAAACAAAAATTGCGAAAGAACTTATAGATGCGGGTGCAGATCTTTCCATCGAAAACAATGACGGCTCAACTCCCCTGCATACTGCTGCCTTCTTTGGTCGGGTGGAAATCGTTCAATTGCTGATAGATGCCAAAGCCGACAAGACGCTTCGGAATAAATTCGGGGCGACTCCAAGAGAAACCGTTATGGCGCCTTTTTCAGAAATGAAACCGGTTTATGAAATGATGCAACAGCAGTTGGCACCTTTAGGCCTTCAACTGGACATGGCGCAACTTCAGAAAAACCGCCCTGTCATCGCCATGATGCTTCAGTAATATTGCCAAATCCTTTATTATGAAAACACAAAGAAGATATGATATAGATTGGCTGAGGGTGATTGCGATAGGACTGCTTTTGATCTACCATATCGCCATCATCTTTCAACCCTGGGCCATGTTTATTGGTTTCATTAGAAGCGATGAGCTGATGGAAGGTTTGTGGAAACCTATGAGCATGCTCAACGTATGGCGTATTCCGTTACTTTTCTATGTTTCAGGTATGGGCGTGTATTTTGCCATCCAAAAACGCACCTGGAAAGAACTGCTGCTGGAGCGCAGTAAACGAATTCTCCTACCCTATATTTTCGGGATTATTGCTATTGTGCCATTACATTTTCTCCTTTTTCAGAAGTATTATCACCTTCCTTTTGAATATTATGCGCACCAGGGACATTTATGGTTCCTCGGGAACATTTTCGCTTATGTGTTGATTTTGCTTCCGATCTTCATTTACCTGAAGAAAATAAGGAACAGCAGGCTTATGAAAGGAGTTTCTTCTTTGATGGGACATCCATTAGGCCCACTTTCTGTATCCATCTTTTTTGCCTTGGAAGCCATATTGGTAAGACCACAGGTCTTCGAAATGTATGCGGAGACCTGGCACGGCTTTTTCCTTGGGATGCTAGCCTTCTTCTTCGGTTTTCTTTTTGTGTACAGTGGAAAGACCTTCTGGCAAACCATTCGGAAATGGAGGTGGCTTTACCTGGGATTAGCCCTGACCCTTTATATAATTCGCCTGATAATGTTCAATTTAGAAACTCCCGGATATCTTATGGCCTTCGAGTCTAATTGCTGGATATTGACCATCTTCGGGCTTGGATACAAATTTCTGAACAAACCGAGCAGCACATTGACATATTTAAGTCAGGCTGCCTATCCGGTGTATATCATTCATATGTTCGTATTGTATGCGGGAGCAATAGTTATCTTGCCTTTGGAAATACCGGTCTTCCTAAAATTTGTGGCTATTGTTATCTTTACCGGTATCGGGTGTTTTCTGATCTATGAATTTATTATCAGGAGGATAAGCATCTTGAGGCCGCTATTTGGTCTTAAATGGAAATTCAAGGTAGTAGATAAACAAAATTCAGAATTAAATAATCTTAGCGAAAAAGAGGAATTAGCATAAGATACCGTGGATGTTGTAGTGACACATCCGGAAACGGCCAAAAATAACCGTAAATAATTAAATTTCAATTAAATAACAACAAAATGAATAAAAATGGATTAATTTATATAACAATAGTCACTAGTACAATTGGTTGTACTTTATTGGGGCTTGGACTTGGTATATTATTCAATGAAATCTGGTCTGGAACTCTTATTGGTTTAGGAATAGGAATGATAATTACAACTATTATACTTTTAAAAGCCGTCAGGAAATTAAGCCATTCAAAGGACGCTTCACAGGAGACCATTACAACAAGATGAAAAAGCAAAAAATAAAACGGATACTCAGAATAATATTTATTCTTGCCAGCATAGGCTCTTTATACTTTGTACCATGGATAGTTGTTAAGGCATGGATAATGCCGCTCCCGGATACCGTTCAGGAGCAAGTAAATGAGGCATTGGATTATGGATTTGACGGGATTATCGTTTACGTAGATCAGGGAGGAAAAGAGCCTGCTTTTTATGCCGCGGGCTGGAAAAACAGGGAAAACAAAATACCTGCCGATCCTCATTCGCTATTCAAAATAGCCAGTATTGGAAAATTATACCATGCCGTTGCAATTACCAAACTGGTAAGTGAAAACCGTCTCTCTTTAGATAAAACGCTTGCAGATTACTTTCCGGAACTTAAGGGGAGAATTGAAAATGCTGATAAGATCACTTTAAGGATGATGGTGCAGCACCGAAGCGGTATTCCTAACCTAACAGACACCCCGAATTTTTGGATCGACCCGCCAAAAAACAGCAAAGAAGCACTCGAACGTGTGCTTGACTTACCGGCTGATTTTGAACCAGGTGAAGATTATGAATATTCAAATACCAATTACTTATTGATCTCCGAACTTATCGAGAAGGTGACGGGTAACAAATTTCAATACATGGAAAAGAAAATTCTAAAGCCTCTGGGTCTAAAAAACACCTTCGGTTCCATTCATGATATAGATATGGACGAGCTAATGAGCGGCTATTACGTGGGTGTAGAGGAAGATATTAAAACTACCGATTATGGTTCTATGGTGGCGACAGCAGAAGACGTGGGCATATTTCTAAGAGCTTTAAATGATGGTTCTTTATTAACTAAAAAGGAGCAGGAAATTTATTCCTCCATATACAAATACCAACATACAGGATTACTTCCCGGCTACCAGAGTATCGCCAAATACCATAAGGATATCGATACAGTGGTCATTCAATTTACGAACACTACCAATTTTAATGGATACAACTGGAATCTGTCTGAGGTCTTTTATAGTAGGATCGTAAAAATTCTGAGAAGGCAAATTAAGGCTTAAGAATAAAGCGAACATGCTTTTAATGCTGTTATTTCTTCAGAAGCTGGTATATTTTGCAAGTTTGAATCTGTAATTACAGGTCCCCAATTGAGCCCTTCCATTCCCTTGACCTAGAACAGGAATTCATGATTGATAGAAAAATGAAAGCAATTATTGTCAGGACATATGGCTCACCAGATGTGCTTCAACTGCAAGAGGTGAAGAAGCCGAAAGCTAAACCGGATGAAGTGCTGGTTAAAATAAAAAATTCGTCGGCCACAACTGCAGACACTTTAATGCGCCAGGGAAAGCCTTATTTTGGCCGGTTATTCCTGGGATTGAGGAAGCCAAAACATCCCATTCCCGGCACTGGCTTTAGTGGCACCGTGGAGCAGGTTGGTTCGAAAGTAACAAAGTTCAGCGCCGGGGAACGTGTATTTGGGGAAACTACATTAGGATTTGGCGCTAATGCCGAATATCTGGCTATTTCTGAAAACGCAGTAATTTTAAAGATGCCCGATTCTATGGATTTCACAGAAGCAGCGAGTTTCGGGGATGGTCATCTTACTTCTTTGAATT
>JBAWAB010000403.1:0-7107 GCA_049589035.1 Salegentibacter sp. | reverse complement strand
CACCGTATGCATCGGCGTGATGTGGGCTTTTGGAGTCATTGGCCTGCTGCACTACGAAATTACGGTTTTAACGGCCCTTATTCCGCCGCTCATTATCGTGATTGGCATCCCCAACTGCATCTTCCTTATCAATAAATATCAGCAGGAAATTCAGAAACATGGGAATCAGGCGAAATCACTGCAGCGGGTGATCGCCAAGGTGGGAAATGCCACTTTAATGACCAATATTACCACTGCCTGCGGATTCGCCACTTTTATCCTCACCGACAGCAAACTGCTGAAGGAATTCGGGATTGTGGCTTCCATCAATATCCTGGCGATCTTTGCACTTTCCCTGCTCATCATTCCGGTGATCTACAGCTACATGAGAGTGCCCAAAGAAAAGCACCTCAAGCACCTTAACAAGCGCTGGATTGGCACCTTTGTGGCCTGGACAGAAAAGGTAGTGCGTCATCACCGTATCACCATTTATATTATCGCCATGTCTCTTGTGGTGGTAAGCATCATTGGAATTTACACCATCCGCATCTCCGGAAGCTTGCTCGAGGATATGCCACAAGACGCGCCTTTTTTCCAGGATGTAAAGTTTTTTGAGAAGGAGTTCGACGGAATAATGCCGCTGGAAATCCTGGTTGACACCAAGCGCCCCAAAGGCGTACTGAAGCTTTCTACACTGAAGCGTATGGACAAGCTGGAAGAACTTATCGCTGACGTGCCTGAACTTTCGCAGCCAATTTCGGTAGTGCGACTGGTGAAATATTCTAAACAGGCTTATTATAATAACAATCCGAAATATTACCAGCTGCCTTCGTCCCAGGAGCAGAATTTCATCATGCCTTACGCCAAAAGTCTGACTACAGGTGAAAAGCAGAACATGCTGACGTCCTATGTTGATTCGACCGGGCGCTATGCCAGGATTACGGCTTTCATGAAAGATATTGGCACCGATAAAATGGCAAAGATCGAGGACCACCTTTGGCCGCAAATCCACAAGATATTCCCTGCAGACCGCTACGACGTTACTATGACCGGAAAAGCATTGATCTTTCAAAAAGGAACGAGTTACCTTGTAAACAACCTGATAGTTTCGCTTTCGCTGGCCATTCTGCTCATCGCGCTGCTCATGGCCTGGATGTTCCGTTCTTTCAGGATGATCCTGGTTTCCCTGGTTCCTAACCTGCTGCCACTTGTGGTAACCGCCGGGATGATGGGCTTCCTGGGCGTACCAATAAAACCGTCAACAATCCTTGTTTTTAGTATCGCCTTCGGAATATCGGTGGATGATACCATACACTTCCTGGCAAAATACCGGCAGGAGCTCAAGGTGAACAACTGGAAGATCAAACGCTCTGTTTACGCAGCGCTGCGCGAAACCGGCGTGAGTATGTTCTATACCTCCATCGTGCTTTTCTTCGGATTTTCGGTATTCATGATCAGCAGCTTCGGCGGAACCGTGGCTCTTGGTGGTCTGGTTTCAGCTACATTGCTGTTTGCGATGCTATCGAACCTGTTATTGCTTCCGTCGTTATTGTTATCACTGGAACGAAATATCGCCAATAAAAAAGTCCTTAAGGAGCCGGCCATGAATATCATCGAGAGCGAAGAAGATGAAGAAATTCTCGATGATGAAGATGAGGAGGATAAGCCGAATTCCAGAAAATCATAAAACGAAAATCAAAGCTTTGTAGGCTAAACGGGAAAAATTATCTTTGTTCCTTTCTAAATCTAAATCAATGATAAAAGCAAAAATTGCTGAAATACTGGTCAGCAATCAGTTCTTACAGGAGTTTGAGGTTAAAGGTTGGGTGCGCTCCTTCAGGAGCAACAGGTTTATCGCGCTTAACGATGGTTCCACGATCCATAACCTTCAGTGTGTTATAGATTTTGAAAAAACTGACGAGGAGATTTTGAAAAGGATCACTGTTGGTGCTGCCATCGCCGTAAAAGGCACCTTGAAGGAGAGCCAGGGGAGTCAGCAGCGGGTTGAGATCGAGGTAAAAGAGATCACCATCCTGGGGGATGCCAATCCCGAAGAAGTGAAGCTTACAATTCTGTCTCCCAAGCGACACAGCCTAGAAAAACTGCGGGAGCAGGCACATTTAAGAGTACGCACCAACACATTCGGTGCTGTGATGCGCCTGAGGTCGAAGCTGGCTTTCGCCGTACACAGCTATTTTCAGCAGAACAATTTCCACTACGTAAATACCCCCATCATTACCGGAAGTGATGCTGAAGGAGCCGGAGAGATGTTTAAAGTGACCAATTTCGACCTGAAGAATCCGCCTAAAAATGAAGACGGTGAGATCGACTATAAAAATGATTTCTTCGGAAAAGAAACCAATCTCACGGTTTCCGGCCAGCTGGAAGCCGAAACCTTTGCTCTTGGCTTAGGGCAGGTTTATACTTTTGGCCCGACCTTTAGAGCGGAAAATTCCAACACTTCCCGACACCTTGCGGAATTCTGGATGATAGAGCCTGAAGTTGCTTTTTGCGATCTTGACGGCAATATGGACCTTGCTGAAGATTTCATCAAATATGTGGTAAAATATGTGCTCGACAACTGCAAGGATGATCTTGACTTCCTGTCTCAACGTCTGGAAAATGAAGAAAAGGTAAAGCCGAAGGCAGAGCGCAGCGAAATGGGGCTGCTGGAAAAGCTGAATTTTGTGCTCGATAATAACTTTAAGCGCGTAAGCTATACCGAGGCCATCGATATTCTTAAGAATTCAAAACCTAATAAAAAGAAGAAATTCAACTATATCATTGAGGAATGGGGCGCCGACCTGCAGAGTGAGCACGAGCGTTTCCTTGTGGAGAAGCATTTCAAGTCTCCCGTGATCCTGTTCGATTACCCGGCAAACATTAAGGCCTTCTATATGCGCCTGAACGAAGACGGGAAAACCGTGCGGGCCATGGATATCCTTTTCCCCGGAATTGGGGAAATTGTAGGAGGTTCTCAGCGGGAGGAACGTCTCGATGTACTTCAGAAAAAAATGGAGGAGCTTGGAATTGACGAAAAAGAACTTTGGTGGTACCTGGACACCCGAAAATTCGGAACCTGTGTACACAGCGGCTTCGGATTAGGTTTTGAGCGCCTGGTTCAGTTCGTGACCGGGATGAGCAACATCCGCGATGTGATCCCGTTCCCAAGGACCCCTCAAAACGCTGAATTTTAAAAAGCACAAGAGGCTTTCTAAAAGTAATAGACGTCCTTCTGAATTTATTTCAGAATCTTATATTCTTAATCATCAGAATTAAAAGACCCTGAATCCAGTTCGGGAGTGACGAAAATAGACTTTTAGAAAGCCCTTTTTCATTTCATGGGAAACTAAACGAATAGTTATAAAATGACGATCCTGGAGACCCATATTGTTCCGAAAGTGGATGAGAAGATCAGGCTTCAGGAATATGCAGTTTCTATCTTTAACAGCATTCCCACCCGCAGCGGTATTAAAAAAGCCATCAAAAGAGGAGAACTCCTCCTGAATGGCCGCCCGGCTAAAACTTCAGACTGGATTCAGGAAGGCCAAAAGCTGGAATTACTAAAGCCCGAATTATCTACGCGGGAATTCTTTAAACTGCGGCTACCAGTGATCTTTGAAGATGAATTTATAGCCGTGATCAACAAACCGGCGGGATTTCCCACCAGCGGGAATTATTTCAAAACCATTGAAAATGCCTTGCCCCTTAACCTCAAGATTTCGGGAGAATTAGATGCACTACCGTCACCCCTGCCCGCCCATCGGCTTGACAACCCAACGGCCGGACTGCTGATCTGCGCAAAGACGCGCAACAGTCTTTCTGCCCTCCACCTGGCCTTTGATAAAAAAGAAATTGAAAAGGAATATACAGCACTGGTACATGGAATAACTCCGGAAAAGGCTGTTTTTGATGATCCGGTCCAGGGAAAAGAGGCGAAAACAAGGATGGCCAGGCTCGAATTTTACAAGATTAAAAATGACCATTACAGCCTGGTAAAATTGTTTCCGGAAACGGGCCGAACCCATCAGCTACGAATTCACCTGGCATCAGCGGGCACTCCGATAGTGCAGGATGAGCTTTACGGCAAGGCTTCGGAATTTTTTCAGAATAAGATTTTATTCCTGCTGGCCACGGGGCTGAATTTTGAACATCCGGTCACAAAAAAAAGGATCGAACTACAGCTTCCGCTTCCGAAGAGATTCAGAAAAATTAAGGATTGGACGGCTGAGCATTAACAAAATTTTACCACAATCATCTACTGTGCCAAAGCATGTGTAGCGTTGTTTTCCTTATTTTTGTAAGAAAGGAATTCAAGCCTATGCTTAAACAGCAATTAAATCTCAAACTCTCCCAGAAGCTTTCTCCTCAGCAAATACAGCTGATGAAACTGATCCAGCTTCCCACACAAGCTTTCGAGCAGCGGGTGAAGCAGGAATTGGAGGAAAACCCTGCCCTGGAAGATGGAAGAACAGAGGAGAGAGATGAGTATGAGGAGGATTATTCGAGCAATGAAAATGAAGAGGAGGACTACGGCAATGAGACCATCGAGACTGAAATTGATGTTGACGAATACCTGAGTGATGACGAAATACCAAATTACCGGCTCCAGGCCAACAATTATAGTCCTGACGATGACGAAAAAAGGGTGCCATACGCCGCCGGAACTTCATTTACCCAGCATTTACAGACCCAACTAAGCACGCTAAGGTTCACTGAAACCGAGCATGAAATTGCCGAATTTCTGGTGGGTAGTGTAGATGAAAGCGGTTACCTGCGCAGATCCATCCAGGATGTGGTAGACGATCTCGCCTTTACCCAAAATGTATATACGGACGAAGAAAGCGTAGAAAATGTACTGAAGAAGGTGCAGGAACTCGATCCTGCAGGCGTAGGTGCGCGTTCTCTTCAGGAATGTCTTCTTATACAGCTCAACAGAAAAGAGGCTACCAAGCCTGTTTCTCTGGCCGCAGACATCATAGAGAAATCCTTTGACCAGTTCAGCAAGAAACACTACAAAAAACTGCTCTCCAAGCACGATATTTCAGAAGACGAGCTGCGGGAGGCGATCGAAGTGATCGAGCATTTGAATCCGAAGCCCGGTGGTGCTTACTCCGGCAATACCCGAATGGTAGAGCATGTAATCCCAGATTTCACGATGAAGATTGTGGATACTGAACTCGAGCTTAGCCTGAATGGCCGCAATGCTCCTGTGATGCACGTTTCCCGCGATTACAGCAATATGCTGAAAGGCTATAAAGAGTCGAAGGAAAAGACCAAGGCACAGAAAGATGCCGTAATGTTCATAAAACAGAAGCTGGACGCGGCGAAATGGTTTATTGAAGCCATCAAGCAACGCCAACAAACCCTGATGGTGACCATGAGTGCCATCATGAATTACCAAAAGGAATATTTTCTTACCGGGGACGAACGAAACCTGCGGCCAATGATTCTAAAAGATATTGCCGATGAAATTGAAATGGATGTTTCGACCGTTTCCAGGGTCGCGAACAGCAAATATGTTGATACTCCTTACGGCACGAAGCTCATCAAAGAATTCTTTTCAGAATCGATGAAAAACGACCAGGGAGAAGATGTTTCTACCCGTGAGATTAAGAAGATCCTGGAAATGTCAATCGAAGAAGAAAATAAACGAAAACCACTTACTGACGAAAAACTTGCCAAGGTGCTGAAGGAAAAAGGATATCCCATTGCGCGGAGAACTGTGGCGAAATACCGGGAACAATTGGACATTCCGGTGGCAAGATTACGCAAAGAAATTTAATGAAATTCCTCCTTAAAAGCGCCTCTTACGTTTTTCACCCGCTCTGGATGCCCTTTGCCGGAAGTTTGATTTACTTTCTGCTGAGCCCGCGCTATTTCCCCACAGGGGTCATAAAAGCAAAGTTACTGGCCATTGCTATCCTCACCCTATTCATTCCGGTGGTGTTCTACTTTCTGCTGAAAAACCTGGGGAAAGCACATAATATGTTCCTATACGATGTAAAGGAACGCAAATGGCCTCTGTTCTTTTTCATCCTGCTACTGCTGATGGTCCTGAACCAGATCCTGAATGTTTACAACTACCCTGCTCTTTACTACTATTTTGCAGGGATCCTGGTGTCAACTTTCGTATGCTATATACTCAGCCTCTTTAAGTTCAAGATCAGTCTACACATGGTGGGATTGGCCGGTTTTACCATGTTCATCATAAGCTTGAGCAGCTTTTATCATCTCAATCTTATTTACAGTATTTCCTTCCTGGTGCTCTCCATGGGATTAACCGCTTCTTCAAGGCTGTTTTACAAGGCACATGATGGCTGGGAACTCATCCTGGGATTGGTCGTAGGACTTTTACCGCAAGTGCTTGTGATAAAATTCTGGCTATAGAATATAGAACATCAGGCCGATCTTTAAAGCTGAAAGGCCAATGTCTTCCCCTTCAACTTTTCCGCTGCTGAATAAGGGATTCAGACTGTAATAAAACTGAAAATTAAAGGTATTATATCCAAAAGTGAAGGTGGTTCCAAGCCTAAACCGATCAAGCTCCGGCACCTGGGTTTGAACAACGCGGTTACCGGTTTGATAAAAGTGGGACCTGAAGTAGTAGACATAACCCAGCCGCACCCCGGTATAAATTCGCCAAAACTTGTACGTTAGAGGCGAAGAAGTACGCCACCGGAATTGGATTGGAACTTCCACCAGCTGCGTGGTAAAACGGTTATTGTTATAGTCGATGCCATCCAGGCTTCTGAAGATAGTTTCTCCCTGCATATCTTCCCCAATAAAAAGATTCTGCCCGTAAGAATTTATGGACCAACCCACTCCTGCGCCAATAGCTATGTTCCTCTGTTTATTCAACGGGAAATCCCTGATCATCCCAAGATGAAGCCCGCCAGAGAATCCCGATTGCGACACCGCAGAAGGCTTATTAGTAAGCAGGTTAAAGCTGAGCCCCACATAGAACTGATCTTCCCGGTAAAGGCTGTCAATAACGCTTGGAATAGTGTCTGGGACAGATTCTAACCTCTCCTTTTCCTCCACCTGGGAAAACAGGTTGGAGTAAGAGAACAAAACTATATGGACTAAAAGCGGCCTATATTTCATGCTTTCAAGAGGAATTTCAAC
>JBAWAB010000402.1:0-2036 GCA_049589035.1 Salegentibacter sp. | reverse complement strand
TTAGGATTTGGCGCTAATGCCGAATATCTGGCTATTTCTGAAAACGCAGTAATTTTAAAGATGCCCGATTCTATGGATTTCACAGAAGCAGCGAGTTTCGGGGATGGTCATCTTACTTCTTTGAATTTTCTTCAAGAGATTGCGAAAACAGAACCTGGTCAAAGGATCTTGATCAATGGAGCTTCAGGAGCACTCGGCACTTCCGCAGTCCAAATCGCCAGGTACATGGATTGCCCTGTCTCGGCAGTATGCAGTGCTAAAAATTTCACGTTGGTAAAATCCCTCGGGGCTGAAAAGCTCATAGATTATAACCAGGAAGACTTCACCAAATCCGGTGAAACTTATGATATAATTTTTGATACGGTTGGAAAAACATCTTTTAAAAACTGCAAAAAGATCCTTTCTGAAAAAGGGATCTATATGTCCCCGGTCTTAACAATATCTCTTCTGGGAGATATGTTGAAGACCGCTTTATTCCAAAAGAAAAAAGCGATTTTTCAAGCGACGGGAACGAAGAGTGATGATAATCTTCGGGAGCTATTAAAGGAACTGGTTGGCATCTACAAAGCGGGAAAACTTCAAACGGTGATCGACCGTATATTTCCACTGGAACAACTTCCAGATGCCCATCGATATATTGAAAAAGGGCACAAAAGGGGGAATGTTGTTATTATAAATTCTAAATGACATTAGAGAAAGTAATGATCCCGTATCCTTTCCTCATGAAAGCAATGGCCACATAAAGTATTCTTCAGCTAGTCCAAAAAATGGATTAGTATGAAACCTGCAGTGAATTAGCTGTAAACAATCTCTGGATCAGCTGTAAATGAGCTATGAACCAGCTTTAGGATAGCTCTGGAATGGTTCTTCGTGAAAATCAATAAACACGCTGTCTCGCCTAAACATTTTTGAACATGGTTTTTTTTTCAAAAAACAACCTGGCCAGAGAGTTTTTTAAGTTTTAAATGTTTTCTTCTATAAGCCTTTCCTTTATGTTTTCAGTTTTTGCCGCTTTTCGAAAAGAAAAAGAGGTAAAATAGTGTCAATTAACTGAAAACGGTAATTCCCCTGATGAAAAACAACATTGTTCCTCTTATCATTGTACTTTAAGCACAGCTTCATGGCTCTTTTGTTCAGAGTTACTTCTCCATAGTTCTTTTGGACCCTCAGCAACTTGTGCTTCTCAGCGCAAGCTTTCAACCGTGAAGCAGTAGCTGTTGAAATTTTGAAGATATTACAGATCCCCAACACAGAAAGTGGCGCAGGTGCTTCCTTAGAATTGAAGTGAGGGGAGAGAAAATGATAGGTACTGCCTTTTATCTGTACGCTTTTCTTTCTCCTTACTTTTCTCCAAAAATTCATATGAAGATATCCGTAAAGAATCGCTCCTGTTATTGCCTTGATATTCCTGTACGAATCAAAATCCACCCGGAAAGAGAGCCTGCTTTTCCAGTTGTTCTCCCTTCGAATCCTGTCAAAGGATTTGAGGATATAATACCCGGTTCTTGGGTTGTAATGCAACCATCCCTTTTCCTCCAGAAATTTTATGTAATTCAAAGTTGTTTTACGGCACCTTATTTCCTCGGTCAATTCAAGAAACAGGAGTTCCCCTTCATCTAGCCTGGTCTTACCGCACGTGTAGAGCAGCTTCAAGGCCAAAAAGAACTGAAGCTTTTTTGCAAAGCCTTCCTGCTGTGCATATACAAAGAGCTGTATGGGAACTTTTACTGTCGGGCTCATTATTAAAGATCATTTTCTACTTTGCCTATTTCGATCAATAAATGCCTTTACATCCTGTAGTTTGTAATATATCTTTCCTTTTATTTGAGAATATTCAATCAGGCCTTCCTCCCGCCAGTGTTGAGCCGTTTTAGCGCTTATTTTGAATAACTGAATGAAGTCGGCATTATCCAAAAGAACATATCCGGAATCCGTAATTTCTCTGATCCTAAACTCCCTTTTCAGTTCATCTATCTTAGTTTCCAGAGAATGGAGACTAACCATAAATGGATGTGAATTTGCTTTCATCTCGTCAC
>JBAWAB010000401.1:0-1501 GCA_049589035.1 Salegentibacter sp. | reverse complement strand
AGGCAGTCATAGCGCTGGCCCTCGTTTGCTCCTTCATCTCATTCTGCATAGGCTCAGCCACGTCTTCTTTTTCCTTTTTGTTATCTCCGCAGGAAGTCAGGCTCAGCATTCCCGCCAAAACTCCCAGTATTACTGCGTTTCTCATGTTTTTTTTCATCGCTTCTGTTTTTTGAATTTTTCCTCTTTGTTGAATTTAACTATTGCTGTTCAGCCAGTCCCTTGAACCAGCTCACCAGTTCTTCGCGTTGCGCATCTGTAAGCCTGGAATCGGTGTGCATAAAAGTATAGGTAGAAAGCGGCATCTGTCCTTCTTCCACTTCTTCTGCGATCTTATCGATTTTATGGCTTTTGCGCTTCGCAGAATATTTTCCAAATTCGTCAAAATTTAGCTCATCCTTTCCTTCATCAATATGACTCTGGATATACCAGGCTGCAGGCTGAATCTTGTCGTACCAAAGATAGGTCGTGGTGTTGCTGTGGCAGTCGTAGCAGGAAACCTTCAGCGTCTCCTGGACATTCGGCGGCACATCATAAAGAGTTGCGAAGTCGTCGGAAGGATCGGGATCCTGAGCCACGTTCTTATCAATGGGGAAAAACTGAATAATGATCAGTGCAAAAAGCAGACCCCAGCCTATAATCTTTAGTATTTTCATGGATAGCTATAAATTTAATTTTACTGCAATTTATGATTTTAGCCTGTAATTCAACAAAAATATTACTTAATGATCCTTTCGTGTAATGGCAATTCTTTCTTCACCTCGCCGCAATCGAGCATGACCTCTCCAAAATAGGGATTGCGTATATCCTCTTCCTTGCTGAGCCAATTCGCCCCATAGCTGTTATCTGCCATAGGACAATGTTGCAGATACACCTTTTGCCCCAGATTATCCAGATTAGAGGCAATAGCGATCATATTTTCTGAAAGCATCACGAAATGTGCCCGTTGCTTTTCGAGGTCGGTGGTTTCGGCCATTACTGAAAGCATCTCTGTTATTTTGCTGAGATGAGCTTTGGTCATTTTCCCTAGATTTTTCCTGTCCGTTTTCTTTAATTGCGCAAGCGTTTCTTCTGCCCTTTTTGCAACTGCCGAAGGATCGGAATTCACCAATGCATCCTTCACCTCAAAATAATCAGAGAGCACCGCCTTAAATTCCTCCTGGAAATCGGTGGGTAAGACCATTTTCATGATCACCGGTTCATCTTCCTTCACCTCAGGATTCATCATGCTGGCTTTTCCCTGAAGCTGGGCAGCAGCATCCACCTTGAAGGTCCCGTTGGTCACGATCTCATCCCCTTCCTGTAAACCATCATTCACCAGGTAATAATCTCCGGCTTCAGGACCAAGATCGATCTCCCGGAATTCGAAAACAGGTTTTTCTGTGTCTTGTTTTTTGACATAAACTACCGCTCTTTTTCCCGTCCAGAGGACCGCAGATTGCGGGATGCTGAGAGCGTTCTGCACATCTTTAATTTCAGACTGTACAATTCCGCGGGCGAACAT
>JBAWAB010000400.1:0-4007 GCA_049589035.1 Salegentibacter sp. | reverse complement strand
TAGCAAGAACGATAAATCCATAATCGCCAATCGACATCTTCGACTTAAAAATTTTTCCTCCGGCAGCTTCTATTCTTTTTTCTTCAATACTACAGTCTTCACTTACAAAATATACAATTGTACTGTTACTTCCTGCCTTGATTCCCTCCATCTTCACAATAGCTCCACCTGAGCCAGGGTTGTTCATATCAGAGGGAAATGTGTACATATGAAAGCTGGTGTCTTCGGAAGGAGTTGGCAGTTCTTCCAATTTCATTTGTAATAGGGCCTCATAGAACTTTTTGGCTCTTCGTATATCATCTACATAAATTTCGAACCAGCCTACGGGATTATAATGTGTCTTTGCCATAGTAGGAAGGTTTATGTTTCTCCTTTGTAATTTTTCACTCTCCACTCCATACCTGGAATAGAACCAAATAAAGAGGGAATAGCTTTAAAACTGCTCCCTCTTTGTTTATTTTTCTAAATGTAATTTCCCTTTTCGTCGGTTTTCACCCACATAGTTTTATCCCCATTCTCAAGTCTTAATTTATATCTTTTTTTCATCCCTTTGGTTTCGTGATAATTCACCAGATATATATCTTTTGCGATGGTCCAACCTGGAAAACGTTTGGTTACGGCAGTGATAACTTCCCGTGGAAGTGCAGAGTTTTCATACCTTTCAACAGTTCGAAGTACTTTTCCGTCGCGGTCATAGGCTGCCAGGATTTTTCCTTCGGGAATGAAGAAAGTAATATCATAAAAGTCGTAGTCATCCCTGTAATAAGGAGAACTCTTAAGGTCGAAATTAGCTACTTTTTCCTGAAGCATTTTCACAGGAACAGCTGCTTCCCGCGAATTGGCCTGGCTAAGATACTTGTAATTGGTAGCGACTACAGTCACTTCCGATAATTCCTGCACATTATCATTTATCTGTGCAAAGAGCGGGCTGGTCAACCCGAAAATAAACAGACCTAAAATCAATTTTTTCATAATCTTCGTTTTTAGTTCTTCAATTGTTTTTAAGACAGCGCTCAAATCAAGCTGTCATACCTAAATTAGACTACAAAAACCAATTGAACAATGATTTTTATCAGGGAAAAAATTGGGCGATTTAAAGCCTAAAATGCTGTGAAACAGACTGATATTTCTCATTTTTTCTCTGCCTTTCATCACTTATTTTTACAAGAGTTCCTTTACCAATTAAGGATAACCGAATAAAAAAAGATCATGAAATTACAGGACAAAGTAGCTATCATCACCGGTGGGGCCGGCGGTATAGGCAGGGCAACAGCAGAATTATTTCTGAAAGAAGGAGCAGCAGTGATGCTGGTTGATAAAGCTGAAGAAGATCTGAAAAAAGCGGTGCAGGAGCTGGGCGAAAAGACGGCATATTTTGTGGCCGATGTTTCCAGGAAAGAAGAATGCGAAGCCTACACAAAAGCTGCTCTCGGCAAATTCGGGCAAATTGACATCTTTTTTAACAATGCCGGTATAGAAGGCGCTTTCAAACCCCTTAAAGATTATCCCGAAGATATCTTCGACAAAGTGATTAGCGTTAATCTGAAAGGGGTTTGGTTGGGCTGCCAGGCAGTGATTCCGAAGATGAAAGATGGCGGTAGTGTGATCATCACTTCCTCGGTGGCCGGGCTCAAAGGCTTCAAAGGCCTTGGAGCTTATGTCACCAGTAAACACGGGGTTATAGGTATTATGCGTGTGGCTGCCCTGGAATTTGCCGACAGGAAAATACGCGTGAACAGTATTCATCCCGGCCCCGTCAACAACCGGATGATGCGTTCCATAGAAAAAGAGATCTCTCCCGACACCCCTGCTGAAGCTCAGAAAGGTTTCGAAGCCGTAATCCCTTTTAGCAGGTATGCCGAATCCAGGGAAATTGGTCAATTGGCCCTGTGGCTGGCTTCCGACGAAAGTAAATATATCACCGGCACTACTCAGGTAATCGACGGCGGAATGATCAGTGTTTGAGATTCATGAGCTCTGCTAAAGTGTTCCTCCAAGGCGTTTGATGACCTGAGTGAGTAAAACCGATCCGGCCGCGAACAGGAAGACCAGGCCGAATTCACTTAAAGAAAGGTGAACCAGTGACAGAACCTCCCTAAAAAGAGGCACCTCATAAACCACCAACATGATGAGCAGGCAAAGTACCAATGCAGCCCAGATCCACGGATTGACGGTAACTTCGTTTTTTAGAAAAGAGACCTTCCTTCCCGGAAGGTTAAATACGTTGAATAACTGGGCGAGGATCAGGGTATAGAAGGCCATATTATTTACCTCCTGCGGAGGAAACCCGAGGATGAAATACGAATAAATCGTAACTCCTATCACGGCCGCAGTAATACTGAGCCCGTAGATGAGCGTAGATCCCCAATGCCGGCGGGTCAAAATTGGCTCTTTGGAACTGCGGGGCGGTTCTTTCATCACATCGCTGTTTCCACGGCCAAAACCCAAAGCGAGGGCGGGAAAAACATCGGTTACGAGGTTTAGAAAAAGTATCTGTAACGGAAGCAGGGGAAGCGGCAGGTTGGTAAGGGAAGCAATACCTACTGAAATGATCTCGGCAAGATTGCAGGACAGAAGATACACCACAAATTGACGAATATTGCTGAAGATGGTCCGCCCCTGCCGGATGGCCAGTTCGGTGGAAGTAAACTTGTCGTCCATAAGAATAACATCGGCCACTTCTTTGGCAGCCTCGGTCCCCCTTATTCCCATGGCAATACCAATATCGGCCTTTTTTAATGCAGGAGCATCATTCACTCCATCTCCCAGCATGCCTACAATAATGTGATGCTTCTGATAGAAATTGACCAAATCCAGCTTCTGCCTGGGTGCCATACGCGCAAAGATTCTCGCATCCAAAAGCTTTTTCTCCCTCGCTTTATCTGGCTTATCCAAATCAAGCAGATCTCTCCCGTGCACCACCTGATCCAGAGAAGTTTCCGAATCTAATAATCCTATCTCTTCTCCTATTTTTCGGGCTGTATCAGGATGATCTCCCGTGATCATGACCACCTTGATGCCGGCAGCTTTGTAGGTCCCGATAGCCTGCCGGATGTCTTTCCTGGGCGGATCGAGAAAACCGGTGATACCAAGAAAGCAAAGCTGACTGAAGAATTCTTCCTTTTTCGGCTCGCTATCAGTCTCACGCACAGCATAGGCCAGGATTCTCATTCCTTCAGCCGCAATCTCCCCTGCTTTCTTATGCCAGAATTCCTTATCTTCAAAAGGCTTCATTTCACCATCAGAAAGGATGCTGTTGCAGCAATCCAGCAGGCTCTCCAAAGCCCCTTTCACACATACGAGATATTTCCCTCCGTTCTTATGCAAGGTAAGCATCCGCTTGTGCTCGGCATCAAAAGGAACTTCATGCAAGCGAGGAAATTTCCGCCTCATTTCATGCAGATCGTAACCAACCTCATCGGCAAAGTGGGTAAGTGCCTCCTCTATGGCATCTCCGTTTCGTTCCTCTTCCTCGAGAGCAGTATTATTACACAACAATGCCACCTGCGCCATTCTCTGAAAGGCCAGATCATTCTTAAGATTTTCAAGTGTCTCCCCGTTCTGCCAATCTTCAGGCTTCAGCTCATGTTGTTCTAAAATCAGCCTCTGCACCGACATTTTATTTTCAGTGAGCGTTCCGGTCTTATCCGTACAAATAACTCCCGTTTCCCCGAGGGTTTGCACGGCTTCCAGTTTCTTGATGATCACCTTGCGCTTCGAGAGTTTCATCATTCCCCGCGCCAGGGCAATAGTAGCAACTATAGGCAATCCTTCCGGAATTGCAGCCACCGCCAGTGCAATTCCTGTCTCGATCATCAGCATTAGTTTCTTTCCCTGCAAATAACCACTTATAGTGATGATCAATGCCAGGACAAGAGTTAGCCAGATAAGCCACTGACTAAGCTTCGCCAGCCTTCTTTCAAGAGGGGTGGTCTCTTTTTCGGCTTCCTGGGTAAGAGTACTTATCTCTCCGATGGCGGTGTGATCTCCTGTTCCTACCACCACTG
>JBAWAB010000399.1:0-9679 GCA_049589035.1 Salegentibacter sp. | reverse complement strand
TACAATGTTCGATCCAGGCGTAGATGCAGCCGGAAGATACACCTACCGTGTAGTTAGCGAAGAAGGAAGTTGCCCAGATGATATTGCAATAATCACTGTTACCATCACCCCTTCTGCCAACGCAGGAGAAGATATGGAATTTGACCTGTGTACCAACCAGGGCACTGTTGATCTTTCTGAGTATTTAAGTGCTAACGCAGATACTACCGGAGAATTCACCATGGATGGTAATGTAATTGCTGGTGGAAATCTTGATCCGGCTACTTTAACAGCCGATGATTACACAGTTGAGTACAATGTGGAAGCTGCAAATGATTGTGGAAGTGACTCTGCAACTTTAACCATCCATGTATATGACGCTCCTACCGCACCAGATGCATCAGATCTTGAGTTCTGTGCAGTGAATGCACCAACCGGAGCCGATCTTACTCCTTCCGGAGAAGGATTTACCTGGTATAGTGATGCAGCTCTTGAGAATATGGTAGCTGCTGACGATGCTCTTGAAAACGGTGACTACTATGTTACCTCGACTAATGGAGATTGTGAGTCTGACGCTACTATGATCAACGTGACTATCAACGATCCTGATGCACCGAGCATCGACGAAAATGCTCTTGATCTTTGTGAATTCGAAGACAATACCATCGCCGATCTTAATGCAGCAATCAATGAGAATGCTGAGATCACCTGGTATGCTTCCGAAGATGGCACTACTGCCCTCAGCACCGCTACCGTTCTTGAAGATGGAGTAACTTATTATGCTACTCTTAGAGATTCAGGAACCGGATGTGAGAGCGCAAGAAGGCTTGCTTATACTGTTCATCTGAAGGAATGTGACCTTGTTTTCCCTGAAGGTATCTCACCAAATAATGACGGACGTAACGACGAATTCGTGATCAAAAAGATCGGAGAGAAATATCCGAACTATACGATTGAGATCTACAACCGTTGGGGTAATATGGTTTACAAAGGAAATGCCTCTACTCCCGAGTGGGACGGTAGCTCCAACCAATCCGGAACCTTAGGTAATGACATTCTGCCTGTTGGAATCTACTTCTACGTTGTTGAATTCAACGACGGAGAGACTCCTGCCAAACAAGGTAAAATTTACTTAAGTAGATAATCAAAAGGATAAACACTAGAAAGAAATGAAAAAAACAATCACAAAATATCTAATATTTACAGGCATTATCCTTTTCTCACTCAAGGCGATGTCTCAACAAGATCCAATGTTCACGCAGTACATGTACAACATGAGCGTAGTGAACCCCGGATATGCCACAGATGACCCAGGTATCCTTAACCTGGGTGGCATCTACAGGGCACAATGGGTAGGAATGGAAGGTGCACCACGCACCGCGAATTTCTTCGCCCACACGCCTGTAAGTGAACGAGTAGAGTTGGGACTCACCGTAGTTCATGACGAAATTGGAGATATTATTAAACAGAACAATATCACCGCCGATTTCGCTTATGTTATTCCTGCAGGGGAAACTTCCAAAATCTCTTTCGGGGTAAAGGGAGGATTATCCACTTTTGATGCAAATGCTTCAGGAATTGTTGTAAATGATCCCAGTGATCCTGCTTTTGAAAATGTGAATGAGGTATTCCCGGTATTCGGGGTGGGTGCCTTCTGGTTCAGCGACAATTACTACCTGGGCCTTTCTGCTCCAAACCTGTTCACTTCAAAGCACATCGAGAATTCTCAGGGGATTCAGGCTTTGGGAGAAGAAAACATCCACTACTTCCTAACAGGAGGTTATGTTTTCGATCTTAATGACAACCTGAAACTGAAACCCGCTTTTATGGCAAGAGGAGTTGAAGGTGCGCCATTGTCGGTAGACGTTACTGCCAACGTGCTTCTTTACAATCGTCTTGAAGCCGGGATCGGATACCGTTTCGACGAATCGGTTACAGGTCTTGTGAATTTTAAGATCACTCCGCAACTGCGCGTGGGTTATGCTTATGATTACACGACCTCGAATCTTAGTAACTACAATGACGGAACCCACGAGATCATGCTACTTTGGGATATCGACCTCTTCGGTCTTACCAAAGGATATGACAAATCACCCCGATTCTTCTAAAAACAGCATAATATGAGAAATTTATATAGTACACTTTTAATAGTTCTTATAAGCGTTACCGCGTTTGGGCAGAGTGCCCAGGTTAAGAAGGCTAACAAATTGTTTACCCAAAGGGCATACATTGATGCAGCCGACGCTTATGAAAACGTAGTTGATAAAGACAAGGAAGTTCTTCAAAATCTCGGAGATGCTTACTACTTTACCAATCAGATGGACAAGGCAGCCGAAACTTACAGGCTGGTCTTCCTTCGGAATGAAGGCAATGTTGCGCCGGAATATCAGTTTCGTTTCGCCAACGCTCTCAGAGCCGTAGGACAGAATGACGATGCCGATAAATATATGGGCATGTACACCGGAAAGGACATCAATTTTGAAGATTTCAAGGAAAAGATGGATACCACCAATGCTTTTGTTTACACCACCAACCAGGTGATGAACAACAGCGCCGCTTCCGACTTCGGAATCGCTTATTTTGGTGACAAGATCGCTTTTGCTTCTACCAGAAACCAGGAGCGTCCTATTTATCCATGGGACAAAAAACCTACGCTTGACCTTTACAGCGCCAGCATTTCTGATGATGGCGAATTGAGCGATATCAAGCTTTTCTCTGACAAGATCAATACCGATCAGCACGAGAGTTCAGCTACCTTCAGCAAAGATGGGAAAGTAATGTACTTTGACCGTACCAACGAAGATCGCGTTAAGACTGAAGAAGGCGTAAAAGTCGCCAATATCAGCATTTATCGTGCTGAAATGCAGAACGGAGAATGGACTAACATTGAGAAGGTTCCTTTTTCAAGCGAAGATTATTCCGTAGAGCATCCAAGCCTTAGCGCCGATGGCAGCAAACTTTATTTTGCCAGCGATATGCCAGGCTCAATGGGATCTTTCGACATTTATGTTGTTGATGTAAATGAAGACGGAACTTACGGAGAGCCTCAGAACCTTGGAGCAGGGATCAATACACCTCACCGCGAGCAGTTCCCTTTCATCAGCGATGACGGAGTGCTTTATTTCACTTCTGATGGTCATCAGGGCTTCGGAAACCTTGACATCTACAGCAGCGAAGGAGACTTCTCTAAAGCTGAAAACCTTGGAGCAACCATTAACAGTGGTAGCGACGACTTCGCTTTCGCAATTAAAGAAGGTCAGGAGAAAGGATATTTCGCTTCTAACCGAAGAGGTTCAGACAACCTGTACACCTTCACCAGAAGAAAATATGAAAAACCAGTCCTTCCAACCGACGAAAGTGAGATCAACGCTGCAACCGGAAGAAGACAAATCGCCAATGTTGGCCGTATTTATTTCGATTTTGACAAGGCGACTATCAAGCCTGAGTCTGAGCCTACACTTAACCGTGTGGTTGAGATCATGAAAAAGTACCCAACCTTGACCATCGAGATCGGATCTCACGCCGATGCCCGCGGAACAGACAAGTACAACATGGCTCTTTCACAAAGACGTGCTGAGTCTACACTCGAGTACATTGTGAACCATGGAATCGACAGAAGCCGCTTGACTGCTAAAGGTTATGGCGAAGAAGTGCCGTTGAACGACTGTACCAAACCACATATGTGTACAGAAGAACAATACGCGAAAAACCGTCGTAGTGAATTCACTGAAACCAACACCGAGATGAAGGATACCGAGATGGATTCTGATTCTATGGAAAACGATGATCAGAACTAATTTCTGACTAACTAACCAATCAAAGAAAAAGCTCCGGAGAAATCCGGAGCTTTTTTATTTCAGAGATCTGAAGAATCTTTTTGTAAAAGCCCAAATTGGGGCTTTTCAGCCAGCTTTATATTCCGGTTTGATATTGGAGATTTTTAAAGGTGATTTAGATCGAGGCAACTCTTCTTTTCTGCGGCAGCCTTTCTGCGGAAATATCCTCAAGTAGTCAAGTTTTCCTTCAACCAGACAACAGCTACTTCCGAAGTGGAACTATTTCTTCGGAGGATAGCCTTCCAAAGCCTTCTGAACCACTTTATCAAATATTGCCTGCCGTTGCTCAGGACTCGCGTTTAGATCAAAAGGCGTCTCTACAATGGCTTTCCACACCAGCGAATCTTTTTCAGCATCAATGAAGTCAAAAGTGATCCGAAGAAACTGATCGGTTCCGCCCAATGGAATTCCTCCGGAAACACCAACTCCTACATTTCTTCCACCCCCACCTACTCCAACGCCCAGGCGGCTGGGATTTTCTTCCCTGAATTGTTCCGTATAGACGTTGACATAAAGACCTGCATCTTCGGGAGCATTAGAAAACCCCTTTTTCTTCATCGCGCTATCAAGGCTCTTCAAAAGCCGGCCTTCATCAAGCTGACTCAATCCCGACCGGAAATCAGGAAAAATGGCATAAGTTGAATACTTGCTGAAATCTACTTCCTGGTCGTAATCGTAAATAGCTCTTGGGGTATTGCAGGAAGTAATAAAAAACAGAATAAAAAGAGTTCTGAGGATCTTCATAAGGATAGTTTTTAAGGGCCAATTGCCCGAAAATAAAAAAGGCAGACCCAAAAGGTCCACCTTAAATTTACAATAAAACTATCCCTTTTAAGGGTAGATTAACAAGATTTAAACAGGCTCCTTATTGAGCATTTCCCATAGCCTGTCTTTAAGTTCGGTAAGCCCCTGTTGAGCCACGGAAGAAATAAACAAGTATGGAGCTCCAAGATTTTTATCCAATTCAGCCTTTAGTTCGGCTTTCAGTTCGGCGTCGAGCATATCGCTCTTGGAAATGGCGACAAGTCTGTCCTTGTCCAGCATTTCAGGATTATATCGTCTAAGCTCATCCAGCAGGATCTCATACTGCTTTGAAATATCTTCGGCATCTGCAGGAACAAGGAATAATAAGGTCGAATTTCGCTCAATATGTCTCAAAAAGCGATGGCCTATCCCCTTACCTTCAGCAGCTCCTTCAATGATCCCGGGAATATCGGCGACTACGAAAGTTTTGAAATCCCGGTATTCGACAATTCCAAGGTTGGGCTTCAGAGTAGTAAATTCATAATCAGCGATCTTTGGTTTGGCCGCAGTGATTACCGAGAGCAGGGTAGATTTTCCTGCATTGGGAAATCCTACCAGCCCAACATCAGCCAGAATCTTCAATTCAAGGGTAATATCTATCTCCTTTCCATCAATCCCGGGCTGCGCATAACGCGGTGTCTGATTGGTAGAGCTTCTGAAATGCCAGTTGCCACGACCGCCCATTCCGCCTTCGGCGACAATGATTTCCTGCCCGTCTTCAGTGACTTCAAAAAGAATCTCCTGAGTTTCGGTATCGCGAATCACAGTACCCAACGGCACCTCGATATATTCATCGGCCCCATCGGCGCCTGAACTTCGTTGTTTCCCCCCATTTCCGCCGTGCTCGGCTTTGATATGCCTTTTGAATTTAAGATGGAAAAGCGTCCAGAGATTTTTGTTGCCCTTCACGACCACGTGACCGCCACGACCTCCATCTCCACCATCAGGTCCACCCTTGGTTATGTATTTCTCCCGGTGCAGGTGGGCAGAACCCTTTCCTCCTTTTCCGGAAGCTATGTGAATTTTCACATAATCAACAAAATTCCCTTCAGTCATATCAATATTTTATAAATTCCAACGTCCTTCTCAGGCCGGTTCTATTGCTGCTTTTCGAGCAATCCGTCGATCACTGCGCTAAGTCGGTCGGTGATTTCATTAATTGATCCCACCCCGTCAACGCCGTAATACTTATCTTGTTTTTGGTAATATTCTTTTAGGATCGCGGTTTCCTCATAGTAAACCCTGATGCGTTTCCTGATCACCTCTTCGTTGGCATCATCGGGACGGCCTGAAATCTTTCCTCTTTCCAGCAAACGCTGCACAAGGATCTCGTCTTCAACTTCCAATGCAATCATGGCATGCACTTCAGTTCCCTTTGAATCTAGAAGCTCCTTAAGGGCGTCAGCCTGAGCTTCGGTTCTCGGGAAACCATCAAAGATAAAACCCTTTGCTTCCGGATTCTGCTCAACTTCAGCCTTCAACATTTCAATAGTCACCGCATCGGGCACCAATTGACCTTTGTCGATATACGACTTGGCACTGAGCCCAAGTTCTGTCTGGTTTTTAATATTATATCTGAACACATCTCCGGTAGAGATATGCACCAATTGATATTTGTCCTTTAGAACCGTTGCCTGCGTTCCTTTTCCGGCGCCGGGAGGGCCGAAAAGCACCAAATTTGTCATGTTGTTTTCTTTGCGTTTATACACCTGCGTGAGATTTCGCCCAAGACCATCATAATCAAGTCCGTATCCCACAATAAATTTGTTGGGAATTTCCATTCCCACGTATTCTATTTTGAAAGGTTTTTTATAAGCTTCAGGTTTGTAGAACAAAGTGGCCACCTCGTAATTGGCTACCCCCTCGGCCTGCAAAATATGATTGAGTGCTTCCAAAGTATTCCCGGTATCAACGATATCTTCGATAAGTACCACCTTGCGGCCCTTCAGGGAATGGTTCAATCCCAATAAAGTTTGGACATCTCCCGTAGACTCCGTTCCCCGATAAGATCCTAATTTCACAAAACTCACCTCACAATCGCCCTTAAAGCGTTTAATAATTTCAGAAGCAAACATAAAGGCACCATTCAAAACCCCAAGAAAAACGGGATTTTCATCTTTATAGTCGTGGTTCAGTTTACCGGCAACCTCCTCTATGGCCGCGTTGATTTGTTCTTCGGAAAGAAAAGGCTCAAAATGTAAATCGTGTAATTTGATCAAAACTTCGGAATTTAAAGACGCAAAGATAAGGATTCTCATTTACTCAAAGCTTCAGAATTCTACAAGAATAATAGGGTGATACAGCTTAAAAATTTATTTTTGCGTAAAGTGCTTGCTTTATGGTAAACTATTTTTCTTCCGATTTTAAACTGGGTATTCTTGGTGGAGGGCAACTTGGCAAAATGCTGCTTTACGAAACCAGGAAATTCGACATCCAGACTCATGTTTTGGATCCCAGCGCAGAGGCTCCCTGCCGAATCTCCTGTGATTATTTTGAACAGGGCGATCTCATGGATTTTGATACGGTCTATAACTTCGGAAAACAGGTAGATGTGCTTACTTTTGAAATTGAAGGAGTGAATGTAGAAGCCCTGAAGAAGCTTGCCCAGGAAGGCGTGAAGGTTTACCCTTCTGCCCATACGCTGGACAATATTCAGAATAAAGCCATCCAGAAGAAATTCTATCTTGAAAATGACATTCCTACGGCGGCTTTTCGAATCTTCGAAGACAGAGCTGAACTTCTGGAAGCGATCCATGAAAAAAATATAAGTTTCCCGTTTGTATGGAAAAGCGCCACCGGCGGTTATGACGGCAAGGGCGTGGCAGTTATAAAATCGGAAGCCGACCTGGAACAGATCAGCGACGGGGAATGCATCACCGAAGACCTGATCCCTTTCAAAAACGAACTCGCGGTGATCGTAGCTCGAAACCCTTCAGGAGAGCTTCGCACCTATCCGGTGGTCGAGATGGAATTTCATCCTACCGCCAACCAGGTGGAGTATGTGATCTGCCCCGCGAGGATAGCCCCTGATGTTGCCGATAAAGCACGAAAAACAGCAAAGAAGGTTTCCGAAGCTTTTCAGCATGTAGGTCTTCTTGCAGTGGAAATGTTCCAGACCCGGGATGACGAGATCCTGGTTAATGAAGTTGCTCCACGCCCGCACAACAGCGGCCACTATAGCATTGAAGCCAGTTTCACAAATCAATTTGAGCAGCATTTGCGTGCTATTCTGAATTTGCCCCTCGGAAACACCGACAGTAAAGTGGGCGGCATTATGGTGAATCTCGTGGGCGCTGAAGGCCATGAAGGAGAAGTGGTCTATGAAAATATTGAAGAGATCCTGAAATTGGAAGGCGTCACGCCACACATCTACGGAAAAAAGATCACCCGGCCTTTCCGGAAAATGGGACATGTCACCATCGTGAACAAAGATCTTGGAGAGGCACGCAAAATCGCCGAGAAAGTAAAGAACAGCATTAAAGTAATCAGCAAATCCTGAAAATATGGCCAAAGTAGCAGTAATAATGGGAAGCACCAGCGATCTTCCGGTAATGCAGGATGCCATCGACATTCTCAAAGGTTTTGATATTGAGGTGGAAGTAGACATTGTCTCAGCACACCGCACCCCCGAAAAACTTTTTGACTACGGAAAAAATGCCCACACCCGCGGCATCCAGGTCATTATCGCGGGAGCAGGCGGAGCGGCCCATCTTCCGGGGATGATTGCTTCGCTCTCGCCACTTCCGGTAATTGGTGTTCCGGTAAAGTCAAGCAACTCCATTGATGGCTGGGATTCAGTATTGTCTATTTTGCAGATGCCAGGTGGCGTTCCGGTTGCCACGGTAGCGCTTGACGGTGCAAAAAACGCAGGAATCCTGGCAGCCCAGATCATTGGTGCTTCAGACAAATGTACGCTGGACAAAGTTCTGGTTTATAAAGAAGGGCTGAAGCAAAAAGTGATCGAAGGAGCTAAATCGGTTAAAAAATAAAAGCCACGCTATTGCGTGGCTTTCTAGTAGTAAACTTTACTTAAATCTGCGAATTACAATTTATTAACCATTCTAAATATTAACCCAGAAAAACTTAAAAAAGTCACTACATTACGTTTAATGTATTTTCGCGAATAGACCCGAAAGATACAATTTTTCCCAAAAATTCACTCATTTAGGTTAAAAAAATTCTTAAAAACGTTAATTAACAATTTCTAAGATTATGAATTCATCCAATCCTTTACTCAAGGAATTTCAATATGCCCCCTTTTCTGAATTAAAAAACGAGCATTTCAAACCTGCCATTGTCAAGGCTATTGAAATGGCCAGAGAAGAAATAAATACTATCACTTCATCTTCGGAAGAACCAACTTTTGAGAACACTATTGAAGCCCTGGAATTTTCAGGTGAAAAGCTGGACCGGGTAACGAGTATTTTCTTCAATCTCAATTCCGCAGAAACAAATCCGGAGATCCAGAAGATCGCGCAGGAGGTTTCTCCCCTGCTCTCGGAATTCAGAAATGATATTATTCTAAACAAAGACCTCTTCCGAAGAATAAAGGCTGTTTACGAGCAAAGGGAGAGCCTGGATCTCAACACCGAGCAGAGCACGCTTCTGGATAAAAAATACAAAGCTTTCTCCCGGAATGGCGCTAACCTGCCGGAAGAAAAACAGCAAGCTTTAAGGGAGATCGACAAGGAACTCTCTTCCCTAAGTCTGAAATTCGGGGAAAATGTACTCGCCGAAACCAACAATTTTGAGCTGCATCTTACCAATGAGCAGGACCTAGCGGGGCTTCCGGCAAGTTTTAAGGAGGAGGCTCATTCAGTTGCCGAAAGCAAAAATAAAGAAGGCTGGATCTTTACGCTGGAATATCCCAGTTACCTGCCTTTTATGAAATATGCCGACAATCGGGACTTACGCAGGAAAATGGCTTTGGCCTTCGGCTCAAAAGCCTTCCATAACGACGAATTTGACAACCAGGAGAACGTGCTGAAAATCGCCAAATTGCGCCATACTCGCGCGAGGCTTCTGGGATTTGAAACCCATGCTCACTTTGTTCTCGAAGA
>JBAWAB010000398.1:0-8160 GCA_049589035.1 Salegentibacter sp. | reverse complement strand
AGGGTTGTAAGGTAATTGCGCAACTGCATGGCGCCAACTCCGAAATTCCCGGTTTGGTTATCCAGAAATTCCTCGCCAAAGAGGATCTTTCCTTCAAGGGCAGTCACAATTTCTTTTAAGGTAGGATTGTCCAAGGTATCTATGAGAGGAATAGCGAACACATCGATGTTCTCCGGAAGGAAATTCCGCATGTATTCTTTTGCCGCTTCCTGGTTCTCTTCCTGGATCTTATTGCTTACCATTGCAATAACATCTACATCCTTCTCATCAAAAGCGTGATACGCCATTTGCAGGCTCCCCAGGTGTTCTTCCCAGGTTTTGTTTTGCCCGCTGGCGATAATGATCACCGGGATTCCGAGGTTTTTGGCGATCACCACATTCACGTCGAATTCGAAAACACTGCCTTCGCCTGAAAAATCGCTTCCTTCAACCAGTACAAAATCAAACTCTTCTTCGAGCTTCTTGTATTTCCGGATGATGGTGTCTATAACTTCTCCCGATTTTCCCTCATTTCGCTTTTGGATCACCTCATTTCTGGTGAAGGCAAAAGCTTCTTCGTAAGGAAGTTTTACATCGAAATAGCTCAGGATGGTGTCAATGTGATTATCTTTTTCTTCTTTCTCAACATCATTGATGACAGGCCTGAAATAGCCTACTTTTGCTGTTTTTCCCAACAGGGTTCGCATCAAGCCCAGTGAGATCATGGATTTACCGCTGTGCGGCTCCAGGGTAGCAACATAAATTCCTTTGTTCATAGTTGTTAAATTGTGGTACAAAATTAAGATGAATAACAAACACGGGGGGAGGCACAAGGTTAAAATGCTGTGAAATCTGACTAAAATCAGCAATTGCCGGAATTTGCCCTGCTGGCATTGATAGCTCCGGCATAAAGAAAATTATGCTTAGATTTGAAATAAAAGAATTACTATGTTATCCAATTCTAGCAAGTATGGGGTCAAAGCTGTTTTGTACCTGGCGGTACATTCCAGTGAAACAAAAAAGATACGTGCAAAAGAAATCGCGGAAGCCATTGACATTCCGTCTCCTTTTCTTGCTAAAATTCTGCAGCCTCTTTCAAAAAAGGAGATTATTTCATCGATTAAGGGTCCTACAGGTGGTTTTTATATGACTGCCGAAAACCTGGAGACCCCGCTTCTGGAGGTGGTAAAGGAGATAGATGGCCTTGAAAAACTCAACAATTGCGTCCTCGGTCTTACGGCCTGTAATGCGGAAAAACCCTGTCCTGTTCACTTTTCCATTCAACCCTTCAGGTTAAAGTTCATGAAAGAACTTCGGGAAAATTCCATCGCCAGTTTTGCCCAGAAGGTGAAGGAGGGAAAGGCTTACCTTATTTTGTAGCGTACTTTCTTTTACTGCGGAACTCCTTCCGCAGATAATTTTTGCAGCTTATAGTTTTTTCCGAAGAGAGGAAGGGAATACTTCTTTCATTCTTACAGGATTAAAACCTATCTTTGCAGCCGCAAAAACAAAGCTCAAATTATTTATATATGAAAGCCGGAATCGTAGGATTACCAAACGTAGGAAAATCAACACTTTTTAACTGCTTGTCCAATGCCAAGGCACAGAGCGCAAATTTCCCGTTCTGTACCATTGAACCTAATATTGGCGTGGTAAACGTTCCTGACCGAAGGCTGGAAAAACTGGAAGAGCTTGTGAATCCTGAGAGGGTGATGCCTGCCACCGTGGAAATCGTCGATATTGCCGGGCTGGTAAAAGGAGCCAGTAAGGGAGAAGGATTGGGAAATCAATTCCTTGGAAATATCAGGGAAACAGACGCCATTCTTCACGTATTGCGCTGTTTTGAAAATGATAATATTGTGCATGTTGACGGCTCCATCAATCCCATAAGGGATAAAGAAACTATCGACATGGAACTACAGTTGAAAGATCTTGAAACCGCCGATAAAAAGCTGGAAAAAGTAAAACGCGCCGCCAAGACGGGAAATAAAGAGGCTCAAAAAGAAGAAGCAGCTTTGCTCAAGGTAAAGCAGGGTCTGGAATCGGGAAAATCGGTTCGCGCTATCGATCTTACCGAAGACGAGCGCACAGAATTCATAAAACCACTACAGTTCATTACCGATAAGCCGGTGATGTATGTGTGCAATGTTGATGAAGGCTCGGCCGTTAGCGGGAATAAATATGTAGACGAGGTGAAAGAGGCCGTGAAAGAGGAAAATGCCGAAGTGTTGGTACTTGCCGTGGGAACCGAAGCTGATATCACCGAGCTGGATGATTTTGAAGAAAGACAGATGTTTCTTCAGGATATTGGGCTGGATGAAGCGGGTTCAGCAAAATTGATCCGCGGGGCTTATAAATTACTGGACCTGCAAACATACTTTACAGCAGGAGTTAAGGAAGTTAGGGCGTGGACGATTCCTGTTGGCGCCACAGCTCCCCAGGCGGCAGGAGTGATCCATACCGATTTTGAAAAAGGGTTTATTCGTGCCGAAGTAATTGCTTATGATGATTATGTAAGCTACGGAAGTGAAACCAAAGTGAAGGAAGCCGGAAAAATGAGGGTAGAAGGAAAGGAATACGTGGTAAAAGACGGCGATGTAATGCACTTTAGGTTCAACGTGTAAAGAATAAAAAAACAGATAATACAAAACCCATATTTCGGCAAGTTCTGAAATATGGGTTTTTTATTAGATTAATACTCTGCTGTATTAATCCTCAAGCTTCTGAATTTCTTTCTCTAATTCCGGCAAATATTTCCTTATAATGACTCAGATAATAGCATTATCAATCTTATCATAGGCGTGAACCAGGCGATTTCTGAAGGCGATGATCTGTTTATCTTTTTGTATGGTTATTCCGGCTTCCACCTGTTTTAACTTGTTCAGAGCTTCCCCCGTTATTGCTAATTGTCTTTCAACAGCACTTTGCGTTTTTAAATCTTTATGACATGAGTCAAAATCTGGGGTGGCAGCTATAAAATTTTCTATAAGACTGATAGCCATGAGTATATCAGAGAGATATTTCCTGCCTTTTTCCGTCATAGATCAACACTTTTGTAGCCTCAATTTTTTTCCTCAATACGGGATTTCTAAGAGAAGAAGGAGTTAATAGATCTACTTTTCTCTGGAAAAACTCTTCTAGCTTATCCCAGATAGCTAAAAGCTTTTCTCCTCTTTCTAAGGGATCTTTCTCATCAATTTCGATAAGTAGATCCACATCACTCGTATCTTCATCGAATTGAGCTGTAGTAGCAGAACCAAAGACATATAGATTTATCACCTTATACGATTTACATAAGGCGATGCAATCGGCCATTTTGCCTGTATGCTGTCCTGTATCTTCATAGAACTAAAGATTGGCGTTTTCTTTTGAAACCTAATGACCGATTCGTTATTTGCTACAACAAACAGGTTTAGGAAACAATTTCAGTTCAAGGAAAACTCCGCAGCCTTAAAAATCTTTTTTGTTCGATTTTCTGTTCAGGTTAAAAACAGGTAAAATGACCCAAAAGCTCAGCACGATGAGGGAAACGATCAGGCCGAGATTGGTTCCGAAGAACTTTTGATAAACCGCTCCGGTATAACCCATCAAGGCAGAAATGTCCAATTTCAGCAATATCAGGATTCGCGACAGGTCAATGGGGTTGAACATGGTCATGACCAGGGAAAATTTGTCTAACGGATAATCCTCAAAAAATACCAGGGACAGCAGAAAAATTCCGTCGTACACTACTGCGAGGAACAACCAGAGCAAAATTGCGTAGCTGAAACCTTTTATCTTATTTTCATTGTAAAGGGCAATATTGAAAGCCAGAGCAGTGAAAATGAAGGTGAGAAAGGCCCCGGTGATGAGCAGTAGCACGAAATTCCAGATCGCAGCCGATTGGAAAAGCCCATAGAAAATAAAGGGCAAACCAAGCCCAATGATGAGACTCATTGAGAGGGAGAGAGCTACGCCCAGGTATTGCCCTAAAAATATGGAACTGCGCTTTACCGGTTGGGCCAGGAGGAGTTCGGTGAATTCTTTGGAATTATAGTAGTACATGACCCCGAAGATGGTGCCTATTAGCGGCACCAGGATAATGATGACGTTCATAAGCGTAATTACGGCTTTGGAGAGGTCGTTGTTCAGGAATAACAGCACGAGTCCCAGGAGCAAATAAAAGATGAAATACACGTAGCTCCAGCGGCTGCGCATGAGATCGGAAAAACTATATTTTAATATTTTAAGCATAACTTGAGGATAGGATGGAGGCAATGGCGTGTTCAAAATCAGGTTGGCCGGTCTTGGTTTTAAGTTCAGCAATACTTCCCTTAAAATAGATTTGGCCTTCGAGTAGAAAAACGATCTCATCAGAGATCTCTTCCACAAAATTCATGATGTGCGAAGTAATGAGAATGGTCTTTCCTTTTAGCTTTTCAGCTTTGATGAGTTCTTTAAGACGGAGGTGTGAGATAGGATCAAGGCCGGTAGTGGGCTCATCGAGAATTATGATCGGGCTGTCGAACATAAACGTGAGCACCAGGTTCACCTTTTGCTTGGTTCCTCCCGAGAGGTTTCCCAGCTTCTTATCCATAAAGGGCTGCAACTTGAAGAGTTCGATTAGTCTTTGGTCTTCGGTGCTTTTAAAAGAACGCAGATCTTTGATCATCCCAATGAGTTCTTTCACGGTGAGGTTGCTCGGAAAATTGGCGATCTGCGGCAGATAATCGATTTCATTTCGATATTCCCATTGGTCTTTTATAGATTTTCCGTTCAACTTTATGCTGCCTTTGTCGGGTTTCACCATTCCCAGGATACATTTGATGAGGGTGGTTTTGCCGCTGCCATTGGGGCCCAATACGGCAAAGATTCCTCCTTCACGAATCTCGAGATCGGTTCCCTTTAGCACGTGGTTCTTTGCAAACCGCTTTTGTAGATCCTTAATTTCTATCATGGTCAATTACTTTCATTCGGGGTTTTTCATCTTTCAGATTGTCTGGGGTAAAAACCGGCGAGACTTTTTCTGAAAAGTCTATAATATCAATAAACAGGCTGCGAAGCAAAACAATAGTTTCGGGCGTGCGGTTCACAATGTAGGAGAACAGTTTGACGGGGCGGTAAGGCACATCGCCGGTACCGTCTTTATCAAGGTCATAGCCTGTATAGTTACTCCAGAAATTTCCTGTAAAATCGTTGTCATTAAGCTTACTGTTGTAAGAAATATCGAAGGAATTGTACAGAAAGTTATTCTGAGTAAAAATATTGGTATAGCAAGCGCCACGCACCTTTATGGCCCATCCGTTGTTTCTGAAATCATTGTCTTTATAGGTAATGCGGTTCGAGCCTTCAATATTGATACCGATGGTATTTTCTTCGAAGGTATTGCCGCTGATCTCGGCATCGTTAATTTCCTTTAGCAGCAGTCCAAAGGACGCAGTACCCCAGTTATCTCTGAAGATATTACCTGTCATTTCAATGAATTTCGAGAACATCACGGCAACGCCTGCTCCGTTATTCTCAAACAGGTTATTCCGATAGACGTCGTTGTTGGAAAACATGAAATGCAGCCCATAGCGAACATTGTTCTTGCTGAAATTATCGTGAATATTGATATCGTCGCAAAACTCCAGATAAATCCCGTCGCGCACGTGTCTCACCCGGTTTCCCGAAACCTCCACTTTGCGGCAGTACCACATATGAATTCCATTGCCCGAATTGAATTCCTCTACCGCATCGCCGGTGATGGTATTGTTCAGCACTTTGCCGTTTTTGGCTTTTTCGAGATAAATTCCGAAGAAAAGCCTTTCCAGTTTTAGATTTTGAAGCAGAAAGTTTTCGCTCTTTACCACGCGTACCGCAGCGAAATCGGTGGTGTAGCTAGTGCCGACATTGATGATCGTAAGGCCGTCAATGGTCACGTCATCGGACTCAATGGTAATGATCTCGCCCTTGTCTTCGCCATCTATCACCGCATCTTTCTCTCCAATAATAGTGAGCGGTTTGGTAATTCCAATATTATACTCCCGGTAAACACCTTCTTTTACATAAATCGTATCGTAGTCGGCCGCATTGTCCACTGCTTCCTTCAGCGAGCTGTAGTCACAGTTTTTGCAAACCTTGATTTGATGCGCAAAAAGGGTATTGCTGAAAAGCAGTTGAAAAGAGGCTAATATCAGGTAGACGAACTTTTTCACTATTGTTTAGTTTGATATTCCTGTAAGTTGAAGGGTTTTACTTAACGTATGATCAGGAATTTAGAATCCTGCAGAGCTTCAACCCAATGCGGCTCTTCTTTTTCGAATTGAAAGAGTTGCTGGGAAGAGAGTTTGTATTCTTCGTTCTTAATGTGGAAGATCAATTCTCCCTGTAACACGATTAGGCTGGCATTACGAGGAGAGGTATGTTCTGGAAAAACGCTTCCTTTCTCAAGACTGATAGAAAGAATTTCAGGCTGGGACTCCAGGTGAAGTTTCTCGATTTTCAGCCCTTTTATGGGTTGTTCTTTGATAGTGTTCTTTACTGTGTACATCGCTATTGGTTGTTTAAATATATTAAGAGAGAATCCCAGGAGAAGAGCTCGCCACCGAATTCGGTTTGGGTTTTTCTGGCAGCTTCTTCAGAACTAAAACCGGCAATATTGGCGGCCATCGGGCTGGCAATATTATCGCTGAGCAGAAAAGTGGCCGGCGGTGCAGAAATGAGTTTTCCGGGATCTTTAAAATCACTCACCAGGAACATGGCCACCTCCTGATCTGGGTGTTCTTTGTGGTAATTGATCATGCATTCTATAGCATCAAATTTATAGACTTTGCCTTTTTTAGTGACTATCTCTGAAGCATATTGTTTGTCTACAATGGTCATGGAGCAGTACTGGCAGTGATCGCTGCCGTAATTCACCGGCTCGGGCCCAACCTGGCAGGAGGTGAAGAGCAGCAGGACGAAAATTGAAGAAATTATAGTTTTCATAGCAAGTTTTTTTTAAGCATGTTTTTTCTGCCATTCCCTTCTTCCTACAAAGTAGGCGAGAAGGGTGAGCAGCATTCCGGCGAAAAGCATATAGGCACCGGTATGTGGATAGGAATTCACATCGAAATTCAACAGTCGCTGATAGCCAAACAATGGTGGTTTGTAGGTCATGAGACTGCCATCGGGATTGGTCAGTTTAATGATTGCATGGGGGTTCAGGTTTGTACCGTATTCCAGGAGCCACTGGTTAAAATCGTACATTCCCAGAACTCCTAAAACTGACATTAGTGCAAACCAGCCTATAAACCAGTAAGGTTTTATTTTTCCGAAGACGCCAAGGAAACCGAGGATAACTCCCAAGAAGGCCATCCCGCCTATTACCATTGGGAATACCTGAAATTCCCACATGTCTTCAGGCTTGGGAATTGTCTGCATTCCTATGTAGTGGTTGAGGCCGTCAATATTCTGGATATCGAATTCCTTTACGCCCTGGATTCCACTGATGTAGATATTCATCCCAAGCGGATCGGGATATTGAGGTGCGCCCAGCATTATGTTCCATAATGGGAATTTGAACAGCCCCAGCAACAGGAGGGAGCCAATGATCATTATAATTCCAGCTTTTTTCATGTTTGTAGGTTTTAAAGACAAGGCGGGAGCCTTTACCAACCCCCGCCTTTTTTATTGGAACACCGAAGTGTTCGCTGTAATCAAATGTTAATCTTCACCTAGAGATGAGGTTAATTCTACGTTTGAATCCTTAGGGGAAACTCTCACATAGCCCTGCATTTCCTGGTGCAGTGCAGAACAGAAGTCGGTACAATAGAAAGGCCATACTCCAACTTTTTTGGGTTCCCATACCAGGGTTTCAGTTTGTCCCGGCATGATAAGAAGCTCAGGGTTATGACTTCCTATTACTGCAAAACCGTGAGGCACATCATAATCCTGTTCAAAATTGGTTACGTGGAAATAAACTTTGTCACCAACCTTAATGCCTTCAATATTATCTGGTGTAAAGTGGCTTCGGATCATGCTCATGTACACATGAACTTCATTTCCTTTGCGTTCCACGCGTGCATTGGAGTTATCTTTAATGGCATATTTATGCTCATTTTCACTAAGCTTGTAGATCTTTTTGGAATTCTTTGCAAGCAGATCAGCAGGAATACCGGCAGCGTAGTGCGGCTCTCCAATGGTTGGGAAATCCAGCAACAAGTCCATTTTCTTTCCGGT
>JBAWAB010000397.1:0-7393 GCA_049589035.1 Salegentibacter sp. | reverse complement strand
TGATGATCTTATTGGTGGTCGTCATCGTTCTTACAAAAATATTTCTGTTGCACGCCGGTTTTGTGGCGGGTATAAAACCTTTTACCGGAAAACTGCCTGAAAAATTTTCCGAAGTAAAAATGCCTCCAGCGATCATGTGGGTCCCACCGGTGCTTTTGGCCATTCTGGGCATCGCTTTTGGAGCTTTTCCGGCACTCATCCAGGACTCTATTGTGAAACCGGTCGTGCATGCGATGGGTGGTGATGTGGCAGACCTGCACCTGGCCCTTTGGCACGGCTTCAACATGGTGTTTGTCCTCAGTCTAATTACTATTGGAGTGGGAACAGGCCTCTATTTCATCTTAAGTCCTTCAAATAAGCTTGAGTCGGCCATCGCGAAATTTGAATTTATTTCTCCGGAAAGCATTATGAAGAAGTTCAATCACCTCTTTCTGGAGCTTTCCGCTATCTGGACTAAGATATTCCAAAATGGTTATCTGCGGAATTATGTTTCGACGATCATTTTCTTCCTGGTGGTGCTCGTAGGCTATACGCTGCTCACGACCAGCGATTACCTGATAGATTACGCTGCACTTGCTGAAGTTACTGCCTACGAGATAGTGATCATGCTCATTATGGTTCTGGCTATTCTGTATACCGTCTTTACTACCTCACGGCTCGCTGCGGTAGCGGCAATGGGCGTGATAGGCCTGGCAATTTGCGCTATTTTTGTTTTTTACAGTGCCCCAGACCTGGCAATGACACAATTCTCTATTGACACCTTAACGGTGATCCTGTTTGTGCTGGTGCTGTATAGGCTTCCAAAATACCTAAGGCTTTCCGACTACAAAATGAGAATTAAGGATGGCGTTCTTTCCGGAGCATTTGGGGCATTGATCACACTGCTGGCGCTGGAAGTGCTTTCGGAACCTGTGCATAGCGAAATTGGCGATTTCTACGCGAGGAATGCCTATCTTATGGCCCATGGAAAGAATGTCGTTAATGTGGTATTGGTCGATTTCAGGGGGGCTGATACCATGGTCGAGATTTCGGTGCTGGCGATTGCTGCGATTGGCGTCTTTGGATTGCTGAAGTTAAGACTGAAAAGTTCAGACAGGACCAAATAATTGAAAGCTCAGCTTTTTAAGCTAATGAAAATATAAATGAGAACAGTAATATTAAAAACAGCTTCGGACTACCTTTTACCGGTGTTATTGGTGTTTTCCGTCTTTATCCTTTTGCGGGGGCACTACCTGCCAGGAGGAGGATTTGTGGGTGGTCTTATTGCCTCCATAGCCTTTGTGCTGCATTCCTTTGCGAACGGCCTCAAAAACACTAAAGATCTCATTAAGATACATCCTGGATTCTTGATGCCTACCGGGCTGGCTATGGCCTTCCTGAGCGGCCTCTCGCCGGTGGTTTTTAAGGGGAATCCTTTTATGACCCACATCTGGATGCATGATCCTTTGCCTGTGCTGGGAAAAATCAGCACCGCCATGACCTTTGATATGGGCGTTTACCTGGTGGTAGTCGGCGTGACGCTGACCATAATTTTTACAATTTCAGAATCGGCTTAGAATATGGAAATTCTTTTAGCGATCATGGTAGGAATACTTTATGCAGCGGGAATCTATATGATTCTTCGCCGCAGCCTGGTAAAACTTATCATTGGGATCATTCTTTTGGGCAATGGCGCCAACCTTCTTATTTTTCTCCTCGGAAGGATCACCGGGGGAGCGCCACCTATAATTCCCGGAAATTCTGAAGTTTTTCTTGAAGCCTATGCCGATCCGGTTCCGCAGGCTTTGATATTGACAGCAATCGTGATCAGTTTTGGCTTACAATCTTTCGCGATCATACTTGTAAAAAGAGCGCATAAGGTGGTGAAGACCGATGATCTGGATGAAATGAACGCAACCGACGAAGATTCATGACACAACAATTAATTATATACCCGTTACTCCTGCAACTGTTTATCAGTATTCTCCTGATGTTTTTCTGGAGAAGAATAGACTGGCAGCGGGGCATAAGTGTGGTTGGCAGCACCGTCGTGCTGGCTGTGGCTATATGGGTTTTCTACTTTATCTGGAATAATGGCGTTCAGACCGTCCAGGCGGGAAGCTGGCAGGCGCCTTTCGGGATCACTTTTGCAGCCGATACTTTGTCGGCAACTTTGGTGTTGCTTACCGCTGTTTCAGGACTGGCTGTTTCCTGTTTTTCAGCTGTTTCGGTGATTCCTGACCGGTTAAGATTTGGCTATTTTCCCATCTTTCATTTTCTGTTGTTGGGCCTTAACGGAGCCTTTCTTACTGGAGATATTTTCAACCTTTACGTATGGTTCGAGATCATCATTATAAGTTCTTTCGTATTGATCACCATTGGGGGTGAAAAAGCTCAACTTGACGGCGCGGTCAAATATTTTACGCTGAATATCCTGGCGTCCATTATTTTCCTTACCGCCATCGCTGTGCTCTATGGGGTGACCGGAAGTCTTAATATGGCCGATCTCGCGGCAAAAGTGGCGGCAACGCCTAACCGCGGCCTTATCGAGGTTTCGGCAATTCTCTTTCTGATAGGCTTCGGAATAAAAGCCGGGGTGTTCCCGCTTTATTTCTGGCTGCCGGCTTCCTATCACACCCCTCCCTCAGCGATATCCTCCATATTTGGAGGCTTACTGACCAAGGTCGGGGTTTACGCGCTTATCAGGGTGTTTACCCTTATTTTTGTGGGAGATGTGTTCCTTGATCAGGTGCTGATGGTGATCGCTATCCTCACCTTGTTTAGCGGGGGAGTAGGAGCCTTAGTGCAGAATAATATCCGGAAAGTGTTTTCGTATCTCATTATCTGCCATATTGGTTATATGATCGCAGGGCTGGGGATGCTTACCACTGTGGCCGTTGCAGGGGCAATCTTTTATCTGATCCACGATATTGTAGTGAAGACAAACCTCTTCATGTTGAGCGGTCTTGTTTATCGCATCAAAGGTACTAATAGCATGAGAGCTCTTGGCGGGTTGTACGGGCAGTATCCCAAGCTGAGCCTGCTGATATTCATTCCGCTTTTTTCACTGGTGGGAATTCCGCCGCTTTCAGGTTTCTGGCCAAAGATCTCTTTGCTAAGCGCTTCTTTTTCTACCGGAAGTTACTGGACGGTGGGAGCTATTATATTTGCAAGTTTTATTACCTTGGTGATCATAGCCAGGCTGTGGTCTGAGGTGTTTTGGAAGAATCCTGCCGACCTGCCTGTGCGAAAGCATTTTGAGTATTTCAAAGACATTAAAGGCATCCGCCGCATCGGTTTTGTGGGGCCTATAGTTTTTCTTAGCCTGGTGTCGCTTTATATAGGTTTTGGAGCTGAAAGTATTCAGGTGCTTTCTTCTCGAATAGCACATGAGCTTATTAATCCGCAGCCTTATATAGATGCAGTTTTACATAAAAGCCAAACATTGCACTGATGAAAAGCAAGTTCGTTTCAAACCTATTACTTACCTTCATCTGGGTCGCTCTTACCGGCGACTTCAGCTTTGAGAATTATATCTTTGGCTTTGTGTTGAGTTTTCATGTGCTGTGGGTGGCAACAAGGGGAGAGCGTGCTTCAAAGTATTTTACTATTCTGCCAAAGATCATAAGCTTCTTTTTCTTCTTTCTTTATGAGTTGGTGAAGGCAAATCTTGAGGTGGCCTATGAGGTGAGCACTCCCAAGTTTAAGATGTCACCAGGCATTGTGAAGATTCCCCTCGATGTGAAATCGAATGCCGGAATAACACTGCTGGCCAACCTGATTTCCCTTACTCCCGGAACCCTTAGCCTGGATGTTTCAAACGACCGGAAAGTGCTTTTTGTACATGCTATGTACATCAGTAACCGGGAAGATTTTGTGAATAGTATTAAGAACGGATTCGAAAAACGAATATTGGAGATATGGACATGACGCTGAATGATTATCTATACTACGTGATCCTGCCGGTATTGGCCCTTGCCATGTTGCTTATATTTTACCGGTTCCTCATCGGGCCGAGCATTGCCGATAAGATCATCGCGGTAGACCTTACTATTACCACCGGAATAGGAATAATAGGCATCTACAGTATTGTGAGCGATAAGTCTACTTTACTGGACACTGCCATGATCCTGGCGTTGATTGCCTTCTTGAGCACGGTTGCTTTCTCCTATTACCTTGAACAAAGAACAAGAAAAAGAAAATGACAATTCTTATAGGAATATTGGCCACTTTTGGCGCCATCTTCGTTTTGTTGGCGGCGATAGGTCTTGTGCGTATGCCCGATACTTATCTGCGCATCTCGGTGACCACCAAAGCAGCTACCCTGGGAATTGGCCTGTTGCTTGTGGCAACCGCCCTGCATTTCAATAATCTTTCTACAACTTCACGGGTTATCGTGATCATCCTCTTCATATTCCTTACGTCGCCGGTTAGTGCCCACCTTATTGGCCGCGCCTCCTATTTTATTGGAGTGAAGCTCTGGAAAGGTTCTGTGATGGATGATCTCCGCGGAAAATATCAGAAGTATTCTCACGTGCTCAAGAGCGAAACCGATGATACTCCTGAGGATAATATTGATCACACCCGCGAAGATTCCTAATCCAGGTCTTTATCTTCGTCCATCAGCTTTTTCCTTTTTAGATGGTGCTCCAGGTAACTGAAGCCGAGATTGGTGACGAGAATGACTACAGCGAGAACCGCTACTTGTTTATACATGTCGAAAGCGGCCAGGCAACCCGCTGCGGCACTGCACCAGATGGTGGCTGCGGTAGTAAGGCCGGTAATGCTTTTCCCGTGCTGAAGAATAGCGCCTGCGCCTATAAAACCGATTCCGGTAACGATTTGTCCCAGTACCCGGGTGATATCTACCGAGGCTTCTCCCCGAAATTGAAGCGAGAGAAGGATAAAAACACAGGCTCCCAGCGAGACCAGTGCATTGGTCTTAAGGCCGGCGTGTTTTCCCCTAATTTCGCGTTCCACGCCTATCAGTAGGCCGGCGAATAAGGCAACACCAATTCTGAGGATGAAATCTCCCAGTTCCATTATTTTAGTCGGTTAAAGTTGTAGTTTTGCGCTATGCGAAACCTTCCTCTAAAATTAGAGAAAAGCCTGCAGAATAGAAAGCAGGAGAACGCTTTTCGGAGTTTAAATCCTCCAGGGGGAGCAGTTGATTTTTCTTCCAACGATTACCTGGGCTTTGCCCGTAATGCTATAATCTTTGAACGTGCTAATGATCTCCTTAGGGAAAATGACCTTTCCAGAAATGGCGCTACAGGTTCGCGTTTGCTCTCCGGAAATCATAAATTATACAAGTCGGCCGAAGATTTCCTGGCCAATTTCTATAATTCTGATGCTGCGCTTATTTTCAATTCCGGTTTTGATGCTAATACGGGCTTTTTTTCGAGCGTACCGGGCAGGGGAGATCTTATCTTCTTCGATGAGCTGGCACATGCCTCTATCAGGGAAGGTATTTCTCTAAGCCACGCCAAATCTTTTAAATTTCGCCACAACGATCTGGAAGACCTGAAAAAGAAGATCGATCTTCAGCAAAAGAAGTTCCCTGAAGCCGATGTTTTTATAGTTACCGAGTCGGTTTTCTCAATGGACGGCGATAGCCCCAATCTGAAATCGCTGGCAAAATTTTCCTCGGAAGCCGGGTGCTTCCTTATTATTGATGAAGCCCATGCCACCGGTGTTTTTGGTCATCACGGGCAAGGCCTTGTGCAGGAATTGGGAATTGAAGAGCAGATTTTCGCCCGTATCTATACCTTCGGAAAAGGCCTTGGGTGTCATGGGGCGGCTATTTTGGGTCCGTCGGAATTGCACGATTTTCTCATCAATTTTTCAAGAAGCTTTATTTACACCACGGCCCTGCCGCCGCATTCGGTGGCTACAATTCTCGCTGCCCTGAAGTTTTTGAACACGCCCGAAGGTGCTTCTGAAATTACCCAACTTCAGCGTAATATTGGCCATTTTAGGGCTGAGATTGGGCAAAACGGGCTTCAGCCTAAATTCATTGAAAGTGAATCGGCTATTCATTGCTGTGTTGTTCCCGGCAATCAAAAGGTGAAGGAGCTCGCGGCATTTTTGGGCACAAAAGGTTTCGAGGTGCGGCCTATTCTTTCTCCCACTGTACCTAAAGGCAGCGAAAGACTGCGTTTTTGTCTTCATAGCTTCAATTCTGCCGCCGAAATTTCGGAGGTTTTGAAAGTCTTAGGTAACTTTGTGCAGCCTTAAAGAACCCGGAGATTTTTTCCGGAGGCTAAATGAAGAAGAAAAATGCCAGAAACTTATTTTATTACCGGGATTGGGACCGAGGTTGGAAAGACCATGATCTCGGCCATCGTCACCGAAGCCCTTGAAGCCGATTACTGGAAGCCGATTCAGGCGGGAGATCTCGACAATTCTGATACACACAAGGTAAAACGCCTAATTTCCAATTCGAAAACTGTTTTTCATCAAAGCGCCTTTAACCTGAAGACGCCCATGAGTCCGCATGCCGCGGCAGAGATCGACGGGGTGGAGATTTCCGCGGAAAAAATGGAAATTCCCATAACCGAAAATAATCTTGTTATAGAGGGAGCAGGCGGATTGCTGGTTCCCATTAGTGACACCGAAACCATCGCCGATCTCATAAAACCGGAGTATAAGGTGATCCTGGTTTCCAGGCATTACCTGGGTAGCATCAATCACACTTTGCTGAGCATTGAAGCCCTGAAAAGTCGCGGACTCAAATGCCATGGCATCATATTTAGTGGAGATGAAACGCCTTCTTCCGAAGAGATCATTGAGAAAATGAGTGGAGTTCCTGTGCTGGGGAGGGTAGAGCAGGAGCCGTATTTTGATGAAAATGTGGTTCTTGAGTACGCCGATAAATTCAGGGAAAAATTGAGAGAAGATAATGCAGAAGAAAAAAGATAGCAAATCTCAGATTGAGCAGAATGTAAAAGGTAAAAGCCTTTCCGAAAGGGATAAAGCGCATTTGTGGCATCCGCTTACGCAGCACAAGATCTCCTCAGATATGCTGGCCATCACCAAAGCCAAAGGCGCGAAGCTTTATGATGACCAGGGAAAAGAGTACATAGACGGGATCGCTTCCTGGTACACCTGTGTTTATGGGCATTGCAACGAATTTATAACACAGCGTGTCGCCGCCCAGATGCAGCAGCTGGACCAGGTGGTTTTTAGCGGCTTCACTCATGAGCCTGCCATTCAGCTTTCTGAGGCTCTTATAAAGCTCCTGCCTCAAAATCAGCAAAAACTGTTCTTCAACGACAATGGTTCCACGGCTACCGAGGTGGGAATTAAGATGGCGCTGCAGTATCATCACAACCTCGGAAATGACCGCAAAGTGATGTTGGCCTTCGAGAACGGATTTCACGGCGACACTTTCGGCGCGATGTCGGTTTCAGGA
>JBAWAB010000396.1:0-1699 GCA_049589035.1 Salegentibacter sp. | reverse complement strand
TCATTATTGCTTTTAACCTCGGGTTAAACGCCGTTGTGAACGGGGAGCAAACAGTGGAATGACTAAAAATAGGTGGAATTCCCAATTTTTTAAGCTTCTTTTTTAGTCGAACTTCACTGCGAGTTTTTAAAACTCGCAGTTCTTAAATCCTTTTTATTTTTAATCCACCGATTTTTTGACCCTCTGGCTTCATTCCTGTTTGCTTGATGCAGCAGGCCGTCCTAGGCTGTGTCTTATACTGAAATAGGTTGACCTTTTTTGGTTCACTTTTTAGAATTTTAAATTGTCAATATTTCTAAATTTTGTTGGTTCCTTTTGTAGGAACGATAGGGTACATTTTTATTTAAATGAACGAAATTTGGGGTTTTCATTTTAAGGCTTAAATGTGGACGTTTGTTATTGTAAATGTCCACCGCCCTTTTAACCATTTTCTTTGCTAAAGTAGTATTTTTTATGGTTTGTCTGAGTGCATATTCATATTTGAGGGTTTGATTAATTCGTTCTGCTACAGGATTTTCATAAGGATCATACTGTTGTGTCATACTCATCGTAAGCCCGTTATCCTCTGCAAACCCGGTGTATTCGGGATTACAATACTGAAGTCCCCGATCGGAGTGGTGGATAAGTTTCTGATCTTTGTATTTTCTGTTTTTCAAGGCCATTTTGAGCGCATCCAGACACAGTGAGGTTTTCATATGGCTGGCCAATTTATAGCCCATAACCTGCTTTGAATAGGCATCGGTAACGATGGCCAGGTAGTTATGGCCGCCCTGGGTTTTGATATAGGTAATATCACTTACCCAAAGTTGTTCTGGCCTGTCAGGAACTTTATCCTGCACCAGGTTTTTGTATTTATAGAACTGGTGTTTGGAGTTGGTGGTGATATGAAAACGTCTGGTTCTGGGTACTAGCAGGTTGTTGATTCGCAATACACGAAAGAATTTATCCCTTCCTATTTTAATTCCGAGGTTTACCATTTCAGATTTTAATTCGCTGTAGAGTTTTATTCCACCAGTTCTTTGTCCTACTTCTTCGCGATAGGAGCGCACCAGTTGTAGGATGATCTTATCCTGCTGCTGTTTATTGTTATAAGCTTTCAAGCGTTTGTAGAAGGCTTGTTTGGAAATCCCAAAACATTGGATCAACCATTTTCTTTTGAACGGTTTTGTTTCTTTTTCTCGATCTCGTCTGCTAATGTTTTGGGCAATGACTTTTTTGCCATATCCACTCCGGTAATGAGTTCCATATCGGCAATAATGTCTTGTTGAAAGTCTTTTACAAACTCGAGTTCTTCGATCTTTTCTTTGAGTTTTTTGATCTCGTCTTTCTTGCTCATCCCACGTTTCTTTTGTTCTAAAGTACTGTATTTTTTTAACCAGTAATAAATAGAAGCCCTGGAAACCTGATATTTTTCGGAAGCATGGTTTATGGAAATCTGTGCATTCTGGATCTGATCGATGATAATCAGTTTAAGATCGTAACCTACTTTTTTGTAGGAATTTTTTCGACAGTGTTGATTTTGTTCTTTCATGAGTGTTTGTAATAAGTTGTCTAATTTTTAGTCAACCTATTTCAGGAAAGCATAGTTTTTTGCATTGTTTACAACGGTCACGTATATTCGTCAGTTGTGGCAGTTAATATACGGATTTGGCCGATTTAGTTTTTAAGATTCTTGATTTCTATAAATTTTCTTTTACCG
>JBAWAB010000395.1:0-7738 GCA_049589035.1 Salegentibacter sp. | reverse complement strand
TCAAATTCCCCAAATTCGCTCTTTATAGTCAGTTTTTTTCCTTCCGCAGAAGCCTCTACCCTGCCCACAATCTTCGCATCCACATTGAAAGACTTTGAAATTTCGATAATTTCACCGGCAATGCTTTCATCTACATAAAGCTCCATGCGATGCCCCATATTGAAGACCTGGTACATTTCTTTCCAGTCGGTTTTGCTTTCCTGCTGAATGAGTTTGAAAAGCGGTGGCAATTCGAAGAGATTATCTTTGATAATATGCAGGTTTTCTACAAAATGTAAGATTTTTGTTTGTGCCCCGCCGCTGCAGTGCACCATGCCGTTGATCTCTTTATTGCTGAATTTCGATAGAATCTTTTTAATAATTGGCGCATAGGTTCTGGTAGGGGAAAGCACCAGTTTTCCTGCATCAATCGGAGAATTTTCAACTGCGTCAGTCAAATTCCTGGTTCCTGAATAAACCAGTTCCTCAGGAATATCATTATCGAAACTTTCCGGGTATTTTTCAGCTAAAAGTTTTGAGAAAACATCGTGGCGCGCAGAAGTAAGTCCGTTGCTACCCATTCCGCCGTTGTATTCTTTTTCATAGGAAGCCTGTCCAAAAGAGGAAAGTCCCACAATCACGTTTCCGGGTGCGATATTGGCATTATCAATGACATCACTTCGCTTCATTCGGGCGGTGACAGTAGAATCGACAATAATAGTTCTCACGAGGTCGCCCACATCGGCCGTTTCTCCTCCGGTAGAATGGATCTCTACACCGAAATTCTTCAATTCTGCGATCAATTCTTCAGTGCCATTAATAATGGCCGAGATCACTTCTCCGGGAATAAGATTCTTATTTCTTCCGATAGTTGAAGAGAGCAGGATCTTATCGGTAGCACCCACGCACAGCAGATCATCGACGTTCATAATTAGAGCATCCTGGGCAATACCTTTCCACACCGAAATATCACCTGTCTCTTTCCAGTACATATAAGCCAGGGAAGATTTTGTACCAGCCCCGTCGGCGTGCATGATCAAACAGAAGTCATCGTCACCAGTGAGATAATCGGGAACAATCTTACAAAAGGCTTTAGGGAAAAGCCCTTTATCGACATTTTTAATTGCTTTATGAACATCTTCCTTTCCGGCCGATACTCCGCGTTGAGCGTAACGTTTGCTGACTTCCTTACTCATGAGTTGTGTTTGTTGGCCTCAAAGATAAGGAGATTTGACTGGCCCTTAAAACCTTCTATAAGCAAAAAAGCACTGCCAGTTTGGAGGCAGTGCTTTTCAGCAGAAATTCGTTCAGGTTTATTCCCAGTCCGGCATCAGTGCATCCTGAAATAGTTCAGTTCTTCCCACAGTTCCATCGGCAAGATCCTGAAGGCTGCTTTTAAGGATATTCTTTTGAGAAACCCCGTCATTCGAGGTGTTCACAAAAATGACATCAGCTTCATTGGGTGAAAACCGCGGATCGAGATCATTGGTACCATTGTCTTTATCGTAGCTCACGTTCCTACTTTCGCCGGTAGCAAAATCATACAAAAACATATTTGTATTCAATTGCCTGTAATCCTCGCTTTCATAGCCCGAAACATCCCGGGTGTATAATAGCAGTTTTTTATCGACAGAAATATCGATACCTCCCAAAGCACCTTGCACATTATCTATTATGGTCTTCAGGCGTTTTCCTGAGAAATCAATGGTATAGATAGAAGCATTGTAGCCATTGGAGGAATTGGTTAATAGGGCAATCATACTGTCATCCTTACTCACATCAACATCTGTAATAAATTTTCCGTCGGGGGTTTGATAGAGCAGCTTGGTTCCACCACCGGTCACGTTGACCTGATATAGTTTACTGAAATTAGGATAAACCAGGGCCGCTCCATCCTGAGCCCATGAGAAGCCAATCTTATTAAGATTGAAGCCATTAACCGGAATGGCTGAAGTTATCTGTTGCTGGCCAGACCCGTCCGGATCCATCGTAAAGAGCTGCGTTTGGCCGCCTACGTTCCTAAGGAAGGCGATCTTGTTTGAAGCAGGATTTCGCCGGGGTCTGAAGCTATTCTGATTTGAAGAAGTTAGCTGGTATTCCACACCTGCATCTCCTGCGGCAAAGATCACACTATTCCCGTTGATCTTCTTGACAAAAAGATACCTTCTACTTGCATCTTCAATGGTTTCAAAGGAATACACCGGGCTCAAGACGGGATCATTTATACTATCGGAAACCTTTACCTGCCAGAAATATTTATAGCCATATTGCAGGCCTTCTACGGTATAGGTAGTATCTCGGATTCCGGAATATCGCATTACGTCATCGTTCATGTCATTTCGCAGCTCCAAAACATAAGCCAGCGAATCCTGATCGGGATCACTGCTACGCCAGGCGAAATCAACCGTCACATCAATATCTTGAGCGTTGTCTTCAGGATATATCCCCGTGGGGGCTTTGGGCGCCTTGTTACTGGCGCTTTCCGGAGACATTTCAAAGATCACGTTCACTTCAGCATTGGAAAGAACGGTCGCGGCTTCAAATTTGGTCAAGAGCCCATCTTTTTTAGCCTGAACGGAATAATCATCAGCGGGGACATTTTCTATGACAAAGTACCCATCAGAATCAGTAAAAACAGTGGAAGAATTTGGATTGGTAGAGATTTTAACATTCTCAACAGGTTGGTTGCTACCTTCGTGCACCACCCGGCCGGTTATGGTTCCTCTTCCTATATTGTCTATGGTATCCTCACTGCAAGCCCCTAACAGGAGGAGCGAAAGGAACAGAAATAAAAATTTATATGCTTTCATCGGTTAAGTTGTTAGGTTATTTGTTTTTTTCCTGTTTCGATTTTCCCAGATAGAAATTGACCCCAACGCCAAAATTGAAGAAATGGTCATCTCTTTTCCCGTTGATCACATAATCCAGCTCATCATCAAGAGCAATATTATGTTCAGCAAAGGCTTTCAATCCAAGCTTAGGGGAGATCAGGTATTCCAGGCCAAGCCCATACTGTAGCTTAAAATGAGTATTCCCGATACCCTCCGGAAGTTCGCCAGAATCAATATTCATCATAACGCCCGGACCAGCATACAGGTAGGGCCCAAAATTATCATTGGGAAGCAGTAGAAATTTCCCGTTCACGTCCAGGCTTGCAAATTTTTCAGAGAAGGAATTTTTATTTCTCAGTTCAAAACCGCTTACAGCCAAATTCAAAGCAAAAGAAGGAGAGATACCGGCATTATACGCCAACCGTACCAACGCCCCCGCTTCCGAATTGGAATAGTCTCCGCTTATGAGAGCTCCGCCGAGATCCAGAGAAAGTGAACTTTTATTCCTCTCCACATATTTCCTGTCATACAATTTAGTTAGCCCGGCTTCTTCTTTTTCGTCTTTATAATCCTGAACAAGCTTATCGGCAGCATTCGGTTCCTTCGGTGACCAGAGCCCATCTTCAATGCCTTCTACCACTAATCCTTTCACAGCTTTTTCAATAGCTTCTTTTACCGCCAGCTGCACAGGTTCATTTCTTGTAAAGCCAACTTCAGCCTCCAGCAATCTTTGAAAATTGACGTATTTAAACAAGCTCGCATCAAGGGCCTGGGACAAAATAGTTTTGGAGACATAGATGTTCTTCAGAATTTTTCCGCTGGAAGTAGAAATTGCCCTTAGGTAAATAGTGATCCTGTCTTCACGGTATTGGGTGCTTCCGCCTACACCAAAATACCTGGCTCCCATTCCGCCGGTAATGATATTGGTGTCGTAGGAAACAATCCCTCCTTCCAACAGAATACCGGCATATAACAATGGCGGGAGTTGCGGTTCGTTGGGATTGGTGCCGGAACGGCTATATTCCTGCCGGGTGGAACGAATAATATTGCGTTCATTTAAAAGGTTTCCGATGTTTTCGCGCTCAATGGCAGTGAACCATCCGGAATCTTCAAGAGCTTTTATTAGTACAGGAGTGGCGCCCTGAGTTACTGCCGTGCTGAAGGTGCTTCCTACTTCAGAAGCTTTGTATTGGCCGGTGAGGTCTCTAAAATTATACACTCCCACCACGACCTGCTCCTTTGGCTCAGGCAAATCAAGTAATTCCTGGGTCACCCTGGAGGTTTCCCCGATACGAGCTTCTTTTACATCTACGGGCTGGTTAAAATATGTGCCGCAGGAAGTAAACACAGCTAATAGAATAGCTATGCAGCTAATTTTTAATAAGTTCATAGAAGATAAATAGGTTAGTTAGGTATGACGATTTGGGTTTGTTCTCCGGTATTGGTATCAAGAATATTAATCACAAGACCTTCGTTAGAGGGATAGATATCTACCGCCAGGCTACCAAATGAATAGGTACCCGGAGTAATACCGGTTTCTCCAAACTGATCGGTGAATAACCTTCTGCTAACCTGCCCCAAAAGTTGGGAGTTAAGGCTTTGAGTGAATTGATCCAGCTCTGATAAAGGCTGTCTATCTGAAGCATTTGGATCTTTAAAGGAATTCTGCGCCTGCGCCGAAGCAAGCAGCCATTGGGAATTGTAAGGATTACCACCAAAGGCCGGGTTTTTCGGAGTATAAACCAGGTCTTGTGCTTGACCAGAAAATCCCATAAGTAGAAAAAAGAAGAGTAAAATTTGAGGTTTCATAGGCGATTAATTTAATACTGAGTAGTAGTTTCACTTCTGTTTTTAAGGTATTCAAAATAACGGTTGACCTGCCTCAGAGCCTTGTCGGCCTGATCTTCCAGATAGTCCAATTTTGGCCTTACAAAAAACTGATACACCACCTGATCCTGTACTTTTACCGCAATACGGGTGGTTCTGCCAAAGCTAATTTGTTCTTCGACCTCAATTATTTTATTCAGCTTATTGGGACTTAAGGAATACTTTTGGTAGAAATAATCATAGAAATCCTTGCCCGGTTTGGTCTTGGTCTTTTCAGTAACCATTCCGGTGAGCTGAATTCCTTCGTTAGGTTTTTTGTAGGATAGTTCAGGCTCAGATTCTTTTGCCTCGTTGTATACTTTTCTTGCCGTGCCTATCACCTTGTCATCCTGGTCGTAGATAAGCAACAGTAAGATCGTCCTGGAATGAGGATTAATACTAACAGAAGTCTTGGAGAGGGTTTTGGTCTCAAATGGCTCAAGCGTAAAGCGTCCGGATTGTGAACTTTTCGAAGAATTCTGGCTCTGGTCTGAAGTAATTACCGAAAGTTCATAATGCAGGCTGTAATTGCCTTCGGTAAGATTTTTAGCTGTGCCTACAACATCGAGAATATCATTTTTTGCATTATTTACGTTGAGGCTTGCTTCGACCCTGGAGTTAAAATGCTGGGATGAGGCCTTTTGTGGATATAAAAAAAGGGCAACCACAAGAAAAAAAGCAGCATATGGTATTCCTGGAAATTTCATCATTTAAAATTTCTTACAATAATTGTTTTATTATCACCCGTCATTTTCAGGTTTAGTTTATTCCCGATAGAATTGGATCCATATCGCTCCAGATATAGATTATTACCCTTCTGTTCCAGGTTCAGTGTCACCTGTTGAGAGGGTCCATAAGTCCTTTCGGTATAGAAATTATTATCCCCGGATTGAATAACATTTCCATAAACCTTTCGCACATTCAATGATAAATTTACAAAATTTTGGCTACCATTCTGATTTAAATTCAAAGAGCTTTCTTCCGATTTTACGTTAACATCAGAAAAGTTCTGCTGCCCTACCTGTTTAATAAAGACCTGGTTCGGAGCCTCAGAACTGATAATCGCAAATTCCTGATCCATGGCAGAGAATAGCACCAGTTCTTTCATATCTGGATTGATGGGCAAATCTTTACCTTGAGTAACTTGCGCCCCCATATGGGAAGAGATGCCAATAAGGATAGCTAAAAATAAAATTAAAGTTTTCATCTTAGAAAGATTAATGAGAAGGGCAGCCAATAATTCTTAGCTGCCCTTTTCTAAAAAATGTTGGTTAGTTAGAAACTACTTTGAGAAACAGTAGCAGCATTCATGTGACCATGTTGGTCAATATTGCTAAGATCACCAAAACCTGACTGACTTACATTAGCTGAGTTTTCAGCTCCACGCTGATCGATGTTAGAATCATTCCATCCACCAGATTGTGCTACATTAGCCATGTTGGCATGTCCATGTTGCATGATATCAGAATAGTTGTCCCATCCGCTTTGATTTACATTTGCATTGTTTTCATGTCCCTGCTGAGTAACAAAAGAATCGTTCCAACGGTCTGATTGGTTTACTGCAGTATGGTTGTCTGAACCATCCTGATTGATGTCGGAATCGTTTTGACGGTCAGTTTGTGCAACGCTTGCTACGTTGTCAGAACCATTTTGATCAATGGTTGAATAATGATCAAAACCGCTTTGAGCAACATAAGCCTCATTGTTCACTGGATCATGCGCACCAGGATTTTCTCCTTTTTGTACGATGTAAGAGTCCTGTCCGAAACCTGACTGATTTACCACGGCTTTTTGTTCTTGGCCCCGTTGGGTAATTTCAGAATCCTGGTACCAGCCGGTTTGATTTACAATGGCTAATCCTTCCTCTCCTCGTTGGTCGACCATTGAGTAATCTTCGGAAATCCCAACCTGGCTTACAAAAGCCTGATTTTCATCCCCATTCTGGGTGATTTCACTGTCGTTTTGATTGAATTGAGCAAAAGAGGTTGCCCCAAACGTTAGCGCCGCAGCGCAAAGAATCGCTTTTTTCATAATAAAGGTATTTATAGTTAAAAATTAATTGGTTAACATTTTTCCGTTTGGGGCAGAAAATATTTGTCTTCAGACATAACTATGTAGGTAGACATAGATGTGCCAAGTTTAACTTAGCGGGGGGCTAAAAGCTTCTTAGGGAATAATAAATAATGGTGAGATCGGGGGGATCAAATCTGAAGCTAATATAGGGGGTTTCCCCCCTTTTTAAAAACTTTTTCGACCAAGTGTGAGAATCTTTGTTAAGAGGACAAAACCAGTGATTTCTAATCAGATTTTATCTCTTCACATCATTATAATTGTAGGAATTTTCTGAAAAAATTTATAATAATTCTTAAATTCTCATAAATTCAGGAATCAAATTCCCCTATCTCCGAAACCAGAATGCATACCACGCTGACCAAGCGAAATGGAGGATAATAAATAAAAGGTCTGCTTCCTATAGAAGGGTCTTTTCAGAAACTAGCCTGCGTAACAATGGCAGCATTCCTGTAGCCATCTTGTTCAATATTGTTAAGATCCCCAAAGCCATGCTGGTTCACATTGGCAGAGTTCCAGGAACCGTCCTGATCTATATAAGATTCATTAAAGCCTCCAGATTGATCAATGGATGAATGGTTTGTATGTCCACTCTGAAGTACAAAAGAATATTGCTCCCAACCCGACTGGATCACTAAAGTGTTATTTTCATGACCGTATTGAGTAATAAAAGAATCATTATCATTTCCTTGCTGAATCACTCCCGCGGCATTTATATTTCCTTCCTGGTAAATAATTGAATTATTTTGCCTACCGCCTTGCTCTGTTCTGCTCATATTATCTGAACCGTTCTGATAAATGTAAGAATGATGAGCATATTGGCTTTGGGTTACATAAGCTTCATTATTTACCGCATCATTTTGACCGGGATTATCTCCATGTTGTTCAATGTAGGAATGTTGTCCACCTCCAGATTGGGTAACGACTGCCAATTGTTCTTCCCCTGAATGGTATATCTCTGAATTCTGGAACCGCCCGACTTGATCTACATG
>JBAWAB010000394.1:0-3343 GCA_049589035.1 Salegentibacter sp. | reverse complement strand
AGGTAAATTCCGTCTTCACGAATATCAATCAGTCTTTGTTTGTAAAGATTTCCCGCAGCACGCTTAAAGCTCTTTTTGCTCATTTTCAACAGCTGCTGAATTTTTTCCGGAGCAGATTTATCGGTGACTTTTAAAGAACCTCCGTGGCGGGTAAGCTCGTCGAGAATAGTCTGTGCATTCGGTTCAATACTGCGATAACCCGGCCGCTGCAAAGTCACATCGATCTTACCGTCGGGACGCGTCTTTTTAATGAAGCCTTTCATTTCATCGCCCACATTGATCGGCTGAAAAATGTCGTCGTGATAAATCAGGCCGAGGTGCAGTTCATTGATGATCACATTATAGCCCAAATCGCTTTTATTGCTGATGATTAGATCAACTTCCTCAAAAGGTTCGATGGTTAGTTCAGAATTATCGAGAAAGGCGTGCACTTTACTTGAAGCAACGAGACGTTCGGTCTCGAGATCAAGATAACAGAAAATCAGGTACCAGCTGCCCTTTTTCATAGGGTATGCCTGCTCCTTGAAAGGTACAAAAAGGTGTTTTTCAAGCCCCCAATCAAGGAAAGCTCCAAATTCGGTGGTTTCCACGCATTTCAAGTAAGCAAATTCATCCAGTTTCACCAGGGGCTCAAGCGTAGTTGCCACGGGCCGCTCCTCATGGTCCAGGTACACAAAAACTTCAATTTCATCTTCAAGTTCGAAGTTTTTCGGAATGTATTTATTCGGAAGCAAAACTTCATTCCCTTGGTCATCCCGCAAAAACAGTCCCGGATCGGTCTCCCGATCTATGATCAACTTGTGATATTCGCCAATTCTAAGCATATTCTCAATTTAGGCTGCAAAGGTACTTTATATTTCCCGGTTTGCGAATGAATTCTATTTCTGCGGAATTTTACCGCATAAAACTGAAATAATTCAGCAGCACCTCATCATTCACCTTCCTCGGAGTAAAGATCTCCAGCAGCCGTGGCCGCTCTGAAGCTTCAAAGAAATCTTCCAATCCCGCTGAAACCTCTTCCGAAGATGCTGCCGCACGGTATTCGAAATTGTACATTTCGCAAAGAGATTTTGAACTCAGGTTATGAACAGTTTCGAAGTAGGTATCGAAATTTTCGCTGTCTTTATTTCCGGGCAAAATTCTAAAAATCCCACCGCCATTATTGTTCAGTACGATGATGCGGAAATTCGAAGGGATATAATTGTTCCAGAGCGCATTGCTGTCGTAAAAGAAGCTCAAATCGCCTACGATCATAAGCGTAGGCTGGTTCTGCGCACAAGCTGCTCCCACTGCTGTAGATACGCTGCCGTCAATACCTGAGGTGCCGCGGTTACAATAGATCTTCAGGCTTTCCTTCCATTTAAAAAGCTGGGCATAGCGAATCGTGGAACTATTCCCGAGCTGCAGAATGTTGTTTTCCGGCACTTTGGGCAGTATCAACTGCATTGCCTTCAGATCGGAATAGGGAATTTCATCCATATATTCTTCATGTCGCACCTGCCGTTTCTTCCGGATATCTTTCCAGAATTGGCCATAATCACTTTCCACCTTTTCCGTAAGCGGAAAAAAGGCTTCAAAAAAGGAATTTACATTGGTTTCAAAATGCTTGTTCAGGCAGAAGAATGTGTTATAGGCTTTCTTGGGATCGACATGCCAGTGTTGCTTCGGATTATAATCCCGCAAAAACGCTTTAATTTTCTTTGAAACGATCATTCCGCCGAAGGTGAGCAGAATATCCGGCTGAAGGGCCTCAAAAAGCTCTTCGCGCTTTTCGTCCTTTTCTATGGGACCTATAATAGTATCGATTCTGGTGAAAAACTCCTGCTGATGTAAATTCGACGTGGTTTCGGTAAAAACGATCACCGAATCGTCCGCGGCCAGAAGATCGAGAAATTTCTGTTCCACCACATTTGGCTGCGCCACTCCAACAATGACCAATTTTCTTTTGGCTTTATTCCAAAGTTCAGCATAAGCCTGCAACTGCTTTGCAGAATAATGCTTTTCCTCGATTTCGGGAAGGATCTGCAGCGGATTCACCTCCACGTTCTCCACCAGGTCGTAAAGCGGTTCGTAGAAGGGAACATTAATGTGCACCGGCCCCTTTTCTTCAATAGCTTTATTGAGTGCCAGGTTCACTTCCCGCTCGTTATGCTTCCGGGCCTCAAATTGTTTCTGCTGAAGTTTCTTGTCGGTGGCGGCCATTTCCAGCACCAATTCCGAATACAAATTCGCCGAATACAGAATATGATTCTCAAACACGTTCTTCTGCCGGATAGTTTGTCCGTCGCCAATGTCTATACGCTCCACAGGCCTGTCGGCAGAGATCACCACCAGCGGAATATCGCTGTAAAAGGCTTCAGAAATAGCCGGATAATAATTCAGCAAAGCAGAACCTGAAGAACAGACCAGGGCCACCGGCTCCTGCAACTGCTGGGCCATGCCCAGGGCAAAAAAGGCCGCACAGCGTTCATCAACAATGCTGAAAGGTTTTATGTCGGGATGATGAGTAAATCCGATGGTGAGAGGAGCATTTCTCGATCCGGGAGAAATCACCACATGTTTTATATTTTTTGCAACGCAAAGCGCGACAATGGAGCGCGCTACAGGAATTTTGGAGTATTTCACTAATATAATTTTTCCGTTCGAAGAATGGGGTAGACCTCATAGGTCTCCGAGACCTGTGAGGTCTTGTTTGGTTCCTCCAAATTTACGAATTCAGCAAGAGCTTCAATAATTTTTATTTGACCAACACCGATTTCATGGTCTGGGATTTATTTTCGGTCTCTTCCCATTCCTGAGAAGGTTTCGAATCTTTGGTAATTCCGCCGCCCACATAAATATTAGCGATCCCACCATCCAGTTTCAGGCAGCGCAGATTCACGTATAACGAAGTCTGATTCAGAATACTGGCATAGGCCTGATTCTCCTGGTTTCGCCGATTACTGTTTCTTTTGATCTCTGTTTTCAGATTTAGTTCGCCTAAAAATCCCGTATAGAATTCCCGGTCATAATTCTCATTTTCGAGAATGAATTTTTTGGCCGCCTCCCGCGGAAGCCCGCAAACCGCCGGGGTTGGATGAAGTGCTTTGACTATTTGTTTAAGATTCGAACTTTCAGATCGTTGATGTTCTGCCCCTCTTGAAGGTCCCAGGCTTCCGATGATATTGGTCCTTAGATGCAGCAGATTTCCGGCGCGGGCAGTGTACGGTCCGGCAGTCTCCACCTGCTCTATCCCGACTTCCTTCAGACTGTCAAGGATGAAATCGGTAACAATTTGCTGTTCTTCTTTTTCCTTCTCTCCCCATTCCACATCAGTACTATTCATAAAGGCCTGAGTTCCTGC
>JBAWAB010000393.1:0-19231 GCA_049589035.1 Salegentibacter sp. | reverse complement strand
AAGCTGAAAAAAATCAGCAACAGGAAACCTGCTTTTACTCCTTTAAAAGCATACGTTGTTGTTTTGTTATGCATTTATTGAATTTTTGATGAACAATTAAAACTGTACATAAATAGGATCGCTCTTTTAGCGAACACCCAAAGTTGTAAAAAATGGAGCTTCGTATAACAGCTTGAAAATTTCATATAGAAAAAATCAAGCCTTTATAAATTGTTATTTATTGATTTAAAGCACAATAAGGGATAATCACCTTGCTAAAACATATAGAAAAAAGAAGGGCGAAAAAAGTGATTTACAGCTTTAGGGTCGTATTTTCTATCAGTTTTTGATCGAAATCCTTCTTGTCGAGACGGGACATTTTACGAATCTTCGATTTATAGGCATAAATCGAATTGACAGAATATCCCAGGATTTGAGCAATGATTTCATTGTGGCGGATGCCTAACCTGATGAGCGCGAAGATCCGCAGTTCTTTGTTGAGGATCTGGTTCTTTTTAAGTTTAATCTGCTCCTCCTCTTTCAGAAGAGAGTTAAATTCTTCTATGAAATTTGGAAAAAGCCTTATGAAGGCTTCATCGAAATTCCGAAGTAATTTTTCCTTTTCCTTTTTCAGGTCATAATTGCCCAGCCTGTACCTTGCCTTTTCCAGGTCTCCGGAATCGATATCTTTCTGAATCTTGTTCTTGAATTCCCTGAATTTTTCAAAAATATCGGCATCGTGTGTGAAAAAGAAGCCAATGTACTCCTCCTTGATCGTGTTGGCCTCTAACAGCTGATTGTTCACCTGATTAAGCTGAAGGTTTTTATTCTTTATTTCCTCATTCACCGCCGTTAACTGTTCGTTGAAATCCTGAAGATTATGGTGCGCCTGTAGAATGATTCTTCGCGCCCTCTTCAGCCGCCGTACCTGCAAATAGATGACCACGGCCAATCCCAGCACGAATAGTAAAAGCAGACTCAGGATGATGGCCTGCCAATAAAGGCGCTGCCGTTGCTTTTCAATTTTCTGTACGACCTTCTCCTCGATGAGAGGAAGGATTGCTCCCACCTGTATTTTCCTGTGCTGCGCTCCGTAAAATGCGGCATCTTGGTTCGCTTTCTGAATAAAGGCCGAAGCAAATTTGGTCTCACCTTTCTCAAAAAGCAGTTCTGAGAGTCTGATGATCGCCAGCGTCTCCTTTGTGGAAGTTTTCACGTCAGCAATGGAAGCTTTCGCAAAATGTTCAAGCGCCTCGTCCTTTTGTCCAATTTCATCATAGAGATCTCCAAGAATATAATGAACCAATGCCTCTTCCCGCAGGCCGAGCTGTTGTTGCAGAAGCTTGTTGAAATCTGCTATTGCCTTTTCTACCCTGCCTTCGCGGTATTCGATAAAGGCCTTCAGAAAGGAATGAAAGAAAGTGCCTTCTTCAGTAAGATCAAGCGCCGACTGCCGGTAATTGGAAGCAAGCTCATTGTATTCCGAAGAAAAATAAGGCAGGTTGCTGTATTCGGCCATCTCACTGTAGCAGCGCCCCAAAAGACCGTAATATAAGGAGCGGATGTTCGCCGGAATTTTTTCTGGTTCGATATTGTGAAGAAAATCAAGAGCTTCCTTGTACATTCCTGCGGAAACACTCACGTCGGCGAGATTCACTACGGCACTGGCAATGAGCGGCAAACTGTCCAATTGAGAAGCCAGCTCCTTCGTCTTCAAGCCATAGACAAAGGCAGAATCCTGCTTAAAAACCTTGTATTCCTGGAATAACTGTTCGTTCAGCCTGTACCGCTTCCGGAGATCTTCCGCTTCAGCATTTTCAAGCTTTTCCCGAAGGCTTTCAATTTTCGCCAATTTCACCGCGTCATATTCCGAAGCATTTGAAATGGTTTCTTTTAACTCCTGAAGCACCTCCGGCTCCTGCGCAAAGAGAGAACCCGGAAAAAGAAGTAAAAAAAGGCCAATGACAAGCGTGTATCTTCTGTTTTCACAGAAAAAAGATCTGAAAAAGTTATTCAAATAAGAAGAAGAAAAGATAGTCAAGATTGAAATTCTGGTTCCGGATTTTTGGGTGCACAAAAGTACCCTTAATTAGGCTAAAAGGAAAATTCTGGAAAGAATCTTAACTGATTCTGCTTCGGAAGTTTACCTCCTGTGCCATTTGCGGGTGAACCACCAGACAGCAGCCTGTAAAAAGGCGGTGAGCGCTACCGCGTATCCAAGATTAAGAATGGCGGTGAGCGTTCCGCGGCTGTAAACATCTCCAAAGCTTGGCTTAATGTGATAATCCACCATCACCTTCTGCATAAAGAATCCAAAAAGAGCAAAGCCGATGAACAGGAACAGATAAGTAAGATAAAAGACAAAATTGCCTTTTCGGGTCCATTTGTAATACACACCCACAGCAGCAAAGAAAACCCAACAGATCCAGATGCTCAGCTGAAAAGAGGTAAGCGCGTCAAACAACCGAAAAACTTCAGCTTTTCTGGCGGTCAGTTGCAGAAGCTTATACAGCGAAAAAGCAGGATAAAGAGCCGGAAAGATCAGGAACATCAGGAAGTTAATTTTGCTTTTCATAGGAATTTTCTTTCGGCGGACCTTTTAAAATTAAAAAGTATTCTACAGAAAATAAACTCCTTTTGCTCAATTTTAGGTTTTATTTCCGCGGAAAAACGCAAAGCAATTTTCATTGCAAAGACCTTTATTCCTCTTTAAAAAACAGCTAATAATGGCCAATTTCAGGATAAATGAATAAATTTGGTTGAAACCCACCTAAAGAAAATGAAAAATCAGAAGCAAACTATCCTCGGCGCCGGGGGAGCTATAGGAATTGAACTGGCAAAGGCGCTAAGGGAATACACCGATGACATCAGGCTGGTAAGCCGCAATCCCAAAACCGTAAATCCAGGAGATGAACTCGTCTCTGCCGATCTCCTGAATGAACCGGCCGTTCAAAAGGCTGTGGAAGGTTCTGCAGTGGTCTATCTCACTGCAGGCCTCAAATATGACCGTACGGTCTGGAAGAAAAAATGGCCAGTGATCATGAGCAATGTGATCAAAGCCTGTGTGGCCAATAAGGCGAAATTGGTGTTTTTTGACAATGTTTATATGTATGACAAGGAATTCCTTTCCCATATGACCGAAGATACCGCGGTAAATCCGCCGAGCCGCAAGGGCAAGATACGCGCCTCTATTGCTTCCACTTTGATGGATGCTACTAAAAAGGGAGAATTAAAAGCACTTATCGCAAGGTCTGCCGACTTCTATGGGCCCGGCATCAACACCAGCATGCTCACAGAAACGGTCATCAAACCGATGCAACAGGGAAAACGCGCGACCTGGTTGGGGCCGCTGGAGTACAAACATTCCTTTACCTACACGCCCGATGCCGCCAAAGCCACTGCAATTTTGGGCAATTCTGAAGAGGCCTACAACCAGGTTTGGCATTTGCCAACGGGTGCAAATCCTCCTACCGCCAAAGAATGGATTGAGACCATCGCTGCCGAATTGGAAGTCAAAGCAAAATATGTGAGCCTCCCGTCATGGATGGTGAAGATCACCGGGGTTTTTGTTCCGGTAATGAAAGAAATGCCTGAAATGATGTATCAATATAACCGCGATTACATCTTTGATAGCAGCAAATTCGAAAAGGCTTACGGCTTCAGGTCCACGCCTTATTCCGTGGGAATCAAGGAGGTGGTGAGAGCCGAGAAGGAACGACAGAAAAAGAAGGATTCGTCACTCTAAAAATTGCTCATTAAGCCTCAAAGAAGTATTTTCACCTCAACCGGAAATGCAGCTTTGATCCAATGAAAATTCTCCATACCGCCGACTGGCATATCGGCAAAAAACTTCAGAAACATGATCTTTATGCCGATTTTGACCTGTTTATTCAGTGGCTTTGCAAAACCATTAAAGAAGAAGCAGTAGATATTTTGCTGATCTCGGGCGATGTTTTTGACCTTGCCAATCCCTCTTCAGAAGCAAGAAGCCAATATTACCGTTCGCTGATGGCACTGCGGAAACTCGACATCAGTATTATTCTTACCGGCGGAAATCACGATTCCCCGGCCATGCTTGATGCACCGAAGGAAATCCTGAGGGAACTGGATATGCACGTGGTAGGCGGCCTGCCAGAAAGCCTTCAGGAATTATTAATTCCGCTAGCCGATAAACATGGGAATACCGAAATGGTGATTGCAGCAGTACCCTTTCTAAGAGATGCCGATTTGCGAAGCGCAGGTGAAGGCTTGAAGCATGACGACCGCATAGCCGCTATCAGAAAAGGAATTCAGAACATCTATCAAGATATTGAAACGCTCTGCCAAAAACATTATCCGGAAGTCCCGGTGCTGGCGATGGGACATCTTTTTGCTGCCGGCATTGAAACTTCTGAAAGCGAACGAGATATCCAGATCGGAAACCAGGCCGCCTTCGAGGCTGCTCAATTCGGCGAATATTTTAAATATATCGCCCTGGGCCACATCCACAAACCACAAAGGGTTCGAGCCTTGGTCCCGGCCTTTTACAGCGGTTCTCCCCTGCCACTCTCCTTCAGCGAGCGCAGTGACCGCAAAAGGATTTTGATCCTGGATACCAGTGATAGCTGGGAGCCACGAAGTATCGAAATTCCTGCTTTTCGTCATCTGCTGAAGGTTAGCGGGAATATTGAGCAATTAAAGCACAAGCTCAGTATTCTCGAGAATAACAGTGAATTGGATTCGCTCATTGAGGTAGAACTTTCCGAAGAAAAATACGATGCGAACAAGATCTATGAGCTGGACGAACTGGTGATGAATTTTCATCAGCCAGGCTTCGAGATTGTAAAGCACCGCGCCAGTTTCAGGGAAAAGCTTGGTGGCACTACCGAGCTTTACGATGAAAACCAGCAGCTGGAAGATCTCAAGCCCCGGGAAGTTTTTACGGAACTCATCGGGAAGCACCAATATGATGAAGACACTAATCGCGAAATCCTGAGCGCCTTTGATGAAATCCTGGAAGAAGTACAGAATGAACAAAACGCCGGCTAGTCTATGAAGATCCTGAAGATAGAATTCAAAAATATCAATTCGCTCCGCGGAAACCATGTTATAGATTTTTCTGAAGCGCCCTTCACCACCAACTCCCTCTTTGCCATTACCGGCCCTACCGGCAGTGGGAAAAGCACCATTCTTGATGTGATCTCATTGGCGCTTTTCAATATGGTGCCTCGCGTAGGGAAGATCACCAAAAATGAGATCCTCGCCACCGGCGCCATTCTTACCCGCAACCAGCAAGATGCCTATGCCCGCGTCACTTATGAATGCAGAAGCGGACAATTCGCCTCCCAATGGAGCATTTCCACTAACCGAAATGGAAATCTACGCGATTACGACATGCAGCTCGAAAACCTGCTATCCCGGAAACTTATCGATCTCAAAAAGTCGGAAGTGCCGGCAAAGAACGAAGAATTGATCGGTCTTAATTACAATCAGTTCATCAAATCGGTATTACTGGCACAGGGGGAATTTGCCCAATTTCTGAAGGTGAAAAAAGATGAACGAGGAGAATTGCTGGAGAAAATCACCGGCACCGGGATTTACCGGCAGTTGGGAAGAAAAGCCTTTGAGAAAAATCGGGAGGTAAGCCAGGAGATCCAGAATCAGCAAACGCAGATAAAGATCATTGAGGAAGAGCTGCTAGAAGAGGAATTGCACGGCGAATTCACCCGCAATCTGAAGGAAAAAATGGCGGCCTGTGAACCCCTGGAAAAAGCTATTGATGCACTTTCAAAAAGCATTGAGCTGAAGAAAAACATCAAGCTTCAGGAGGAAGAAATCGACAAAAACACCAAAAATAAAGCGGTTGCCGAAGCAGGACTGAAAACTTTTGAAGAAGAACAGGGAGTCACGCTAAAACAACACGAAAAAATACAGGATTTCGCTGAAGAACTCAGGGCAAGGATGAGGTTGAAGGAAACTGCAGCTGAGATTGGAGAAGAACAGAAAAACAACCAGGAGCAGGAAAAGACTATTAATAACAGCCTCGAAAACCAGCTGGAAAAAATATCCGTTTTCACCGGAACGAGGGTTGAAGAGGCTACAGTACAGGAGGAGCTGGAAAAATTCACCAGAAAAGTAGCCGAACTCCAGGAAAGCCGGGCGAACAAAATTTCGGAATACCGAAATCTTCAGCAGCTTTTCAAAAGAGAAACCCGGGAACTTGAAACCGACTTCGGTGAGGACCATGAAAAGAATATTCAGCAGCTAAACCAGCTGAAATCAAAATCCGTAGAAAAGATCAGCGCTTTCAGGAAAGAACTGGAAACCCTGGATCTATCAGACCTACCGAAAGAAAAGCTCCGCCTTAAAAAAGATCTCGACACCGCCCGGGAAGCCTGGAGACAAAGCGAAAAAATCGCCAATACCAACAAGGAACTAAAGAAAAAGCACAGCGAAGAACTTCAGATATTGGCCAAAACAGACGTCCTTCCGAAGCAAATAGAGGAAAAGAAATCGGAAGCAGGACTGGCAGAAAAGAACTGTGAAAACCTTCAGCTAAAGCGCGAAAATCAGCTAATGAGGGCCCAACTTGAGGACTACCGGCGCGAATTAAAAGAAAATGAGCCTTGCCCTCTTTGTGGAGCGGTGCATCACCCCTATGCAAAGGAACTTCCAGGGCAGGATGATAAGCTGGATGAGCAGCTAAAGGAAGCCGAAAAGCGGTATAAGCTGCTTAATAACGAGCTCACCGCTCTAAATGCAACCTTGAAACATCACCAGGAACGGCTGGCACAGGTAAAGGCCGAGAAGGAAAAGCTGGAAACGGAGCATCAATCACTGAAGATGAAATTCGCAGAAGAATTTAAAAGTCTTTCTTCAGAAGCCAATATTGACTGGGAAGCGAAATGCAATCATTTTCAGGCACAGGCAGAGAAGCTGGAAAGATTTGAAAAAGAGAATATAAAGCTGAAGGCGATCGCCGAAGGTATGCCGTTACTCGAAAAAACGATAGCGGTAGTGCGGGAAGGAAAAGAGATCAAAGAAAAAATAGATGCCTTGTACGCGGGAAATGATGTACACAAAGACAGCCGGGAACTGCAAAGCGGGTGGGTTGAGCTGCAGCAACAACAGAAGAATATCCTTGCCAGAAGAAAAGAGCTGAAGGAAAAAGTAGAAGCAAATCTCAAGAACCTGGAAAAACTGCAGGTCCAGCTTCAGCAAAAAATTTCGGAGAAAGATTTTGCAAGTATTGAAGAAGCACAAAAGGCATTGATGCCCGAAGCAGAATACAACCGGCTGCGGAAAAAAAGGGAAGATCTCAAAACCGAAACTTCCAAATTTGAAACTTCGTTGAAAGTCTTGTCTGCACAGCTGGAAAGGCTGAAAAAGCAGGATTCAGAAAAAACTTTGGACAAGCTGAACGAAGAACTGCAGGAACAGAAAGATCTACTCGCCAGCAATAACAAGGAATGTGAAGAGCTGCGAAGAAAACTGAACAATCACCAGGATAACCTCAACAAGGTAAATCAAATAAGAGAAAAAATCGCCGAAAAAGAAAAACAGATTAAGCGCTGGCGACTTCTGAATGAACTGATCGGGGATTCGCAGGGCAAGAAATTCAACGAATTCGCGCAGGATCTTACCCTCTCGCAATTGCTGCTCCTGGCCAACAAACGCCTGGTGAGCCTGAGCGACCGCTACCGCATCGACAAACCCACCAGTGAAGAAGACGACGGTCTCGTTGCCATTGATGAACATATGGGCGGGCAGCGCCGTTCAGTAAAAACCCTTTCGGGAGGAGAAACTTTTATCCTGAGCCTGTCTATGGCCCTGGCACTTTCAGACCTCGCCTCGAGGAATGTGGAAATCAACAGCCTGTTCATTGATGAAGGATTCGGCACCCTTGATCCCGAAACCCTGGATCAAACTCTGGATACGCTGGAAAAACTGCAGGCTGAATCTTCCAAAACCATCGGAATCATCAGCCACGTAGATTCTTTGAAAGAGCGCATTGCCACGCAAATTCAGCTTGAGAGGAACGGGCAAGGCTATAGCCAGCTGGTGGTGAAAGGATAGTTCAGTACGCAGTGGGCAGTCGCAGTTGGCAGTGGCCGGCGTCATGCTGAACCTATCTGCCCACAGACAGGCTTGTTCAGCATCTCCCCAGATGAATGTGCACGGCCTCAGTAGACGAAAGCAGTTACCAATTTGGGAATTTTATTTATCTTTGCATATGAATAAGTGGAGGTGAGAATTATTGCAAAACGAACTTTACGCAATTTTTGGGTAAAACACGCAGACAGTGAACAGCAACTAAAATCCTGGTTTCGGGAAATAGAGAAAACCCAGTGGACCAGTATAAATGAGCTAAGGAAGGATTATCCCAGTGCAAGTATTTTGCAGGAAAACAGAATCGTTTTCAATATTAAGGGCAACTCGTATAGATTGATCGTGAAATTTAACTTTGAATATCAAATTTGCTACGTTAGATTTATCGGAACTCACGCAGAATATGATAAAATAAACGCTAATAATATTTAGGAAAATGAGAATAAAACCCATTAGAAACGAGGAAGATTATCAAAGTGCTCTTCAGAGGCTGGATGAGATATTTGATGCAAAAAGAGGAACAGAAGAAGGTGACGAGTTAGAGATCTTGGCTATTCTCGTGGACAATTATGAAAACGAACATTTTCCCATCGGCATGCCCGATCCTATAGAAGCAATAAAATTCAGAATGGAACAAATGGGAATGAAACAAAAAGATCTTGCGGAAATTTTTGGCTTTAAAAGCAGGGTTAGCGAAATCTTAAATAGAAAGAGAAAATTGACTCTCGAGATGATAAGAAAATTAAATACTACCCTCAATATCCCGACAGAAGTTTTAGTTCAGGATTATTGATCCATGCAGTCGCAGTGCAGTGGCTAGCGTCATGCTAAACCTGTCTGCCGACAGGCAGGCTTGTTTCAGCATCTCTTAAAACGAAAAAAAAATCGGCAGTTGTAGCTTCATTGGAATTACCACAACTGCCAGACTCTTCTTTTATTCAGAAAATTAAAATTCTAAAGACAGTAATCTATACTTCTGCAAAGCTCTTTTGCTCCACCTCAATATTGGCCAATTCTACCTCCGCTTTTTGGAGAGCAGGTAAAAAATCAGCATCGCATATTTTACCAGATTTTGCCAGTTCCCTGTAATAGGAGATTCCCTGCAGCAGATTTTCCCTGAACTTTCCCCAGCCCTTGAGGCAGCGTTTATCGGGATTTGGTTCCGAAGCTATTTCTTCTTTCAAATAGTCTACATACAGCTGCAGCTCCTTTATGAACATATGCGGTCTGCCGGGCTTCTGCATCACATCACCTCGGCCATAGATATGGTCGGTCATTTCCTGCAGGGAAGAAACCTTCGAAAAATTCACAATATTAGGTCCGGGGCAAATGGTTACGGAATCGAGTTTCTTATGCAGCGGCACCTGGTATTCTATGGAAGCGGAATTGCTCAAACCAATGCACAAACATTCCTTGCTGAGCACTTCCTCCTTCTGCCGCTCGTATTCTTCCTCGGGAAGGTCAGCGGCCTCTAGCTGCTCCAGCTTCAGCCGTTGATATCTGCTCGAAGCCGTACAAATAGGTTCTTTGGTGAATTCGGTATTGGAAACCAGGTATTTTTCGGTACAGGGGCTTCCAGGTTTTTGCTGCTGCACGCGCTCCAGCCTTTCTTTCTCGGCCGTGGTTCCTTTCAGGTAATTAAAGCGGACTCCCAACGGAGAAGCTTTGCTTAAGACCACGTCTTTCTCTCCCGAGGAGGCCAGCAAATTCAGAGTATTATCATCTACCGTAGTGGCTTCAGGGCACAGCAAGAATGGTGTTCCCCAGCCAGTACTGTCAACCCGGTAATACTTGTGCAGAAAATCGTCTTCTTGATAAGTTCCGATTCCTCCCTGCACAGTGATCCTTATTGGATGCGGTGCCTCAAAACCTTCCTCTCCCCTCGCCTGCACGGCAGAATTGTAAAGACTGAAAAGGCTTTCAGCAAGTTCTTCTCTTTTTTCACGGAATTCCTCCAAAATCGGCCCAAGCAGCAATCCTGGAGTGGCAAAAGCGTGTCCGCCGCAGTTAAGGCCCGATTCGATGCGGAATTCACTCACCCAGATTCCTTTTTTTGCCAGGTACTTCCCCTGTATCAATGCTGAACGGTAATCGCTCACCTTGATCACCACTTTCTTCGGAAATTCACCTTCGGGAGTAGGATCAAATTCCCGAAAATTCTCCAGGTAATTGAAAAGACGCGGATTCATACCTGCAGAAAAGACCACGGCCGAATTGTCGAGGTCACTTTCAGCATAAGCTTTAAGTGCCACCAACGCATCAGAGCCTGTCTCAACGGGATTTCCCCCATTGTCCAGATTATCCTTATCAACTTTGGTCATAATATTCACCTCAACTGCACCAGGAATGATCTCCTTACGCAGTTGCTCTTCGAGGTCGGCTTTTTCCGCAGTATCCAAGAGGCTGAGAAAACGTTCATATTTTTCCTTCAGGCCAATGCCTTCCGGAAGCATTTCGAAATATTTCACAATATCAGATCCTGTCTCGAATGCCGAATTACGGAGCTTTTCCATCTTCAGCTTTACGTTGCGGTTCACCAGGTTTAAATAATCGGTGATGCGTCGGGCGCGGTAATCTTCCTCCTTCGGAGTAATAGGAACGTAAGTTTCGTTATTTTCCTGATAGTAATACCGTCGCATCACCTCGATGAGATTATCTTCAATGATCGAAAGCGTGGAATTGATACCGTAACAGGCAACTTTTATGGGAGTATCTATTGTGAAAGCAATTCCCATGACCGGAATATGAAAATTGTGTGGACTTAATGTTTGCATTTGGAAAAATTTTGAATCATCAAAGATTAACAACTCATTTTTCCCAGAATATGATCCCCGTCATATTCGACAGGATTCCGGACAAATATCTCCGTTAATTTGGAAGAAAAACAAAATGGCTACGGCTATCGCTGAACGACCTGCCGTAGCCATTTTAGAATCTATCCTGAAATTTCTCTATTTAGAGACCTTCGTGAAATCCAGATCCTGATAATCATAACTGAAATCTGTAAGCGGAGAAACGGGTTCCATGGTAAACCCATTAGCCTCTGCTTCCTTGTTCAGTGAAAAGATAAGGAAAGCATCGGCGTTCAGGGTACGCTCATTCCATTTTACCACAAAGGTATTGCCCTTGTAGAAGCTCATGTCGCCTTCAAAGTCTGCGATGTTCTCCGATTTAAAATGAAGTTTTCCATCATTCATCGTGATGTCCACTTTGCCATACCACGGATCTTTATAGGTACCCACATACCTGGAAAGATCCTGAGTCTCCGATGTGTTTTTCTTCTGAACGGCCTCAACGTTCTTCCACACTTCAGCCACGACAGAATCGGCACGTTTTTCAGCCTTCAGCCTGGCATCATTGTATTTTTTAATTCGATTTTCGCCTTCAATTCCGAAGTAGGAATCTTTAATAGTATTAGTAATCGATCTGAAGGCCGCCCCTGATTGCTGGTTGGTAAGTACAATAATGCCCAGATCAAGTTCAGGGATCATGGTCACCTGGCTCACAATACCCAAAAGTCCGCCGGTGTGGGTTACTTCCTTATAGCCGTTCACATCGCTGAGGAACCATCCAAGACCGTAAGCTTTAAAATGAGTATTATATTCTCCTTTGCCGGTCCTCAGGATGGTCTGCGGAGTCCACATTTCCCGGTGCACTTTTTCACTGAAGATGCTATCCTGCAGGTTTTCACCATATTTTCCGTTGTTGAGCTGCGCCTGCACCCATTTACTCATGTCGTTTACCGAAGAATAGATTCCCGCAGCAGCATTGGCCACCTTGGTGAAGCTAAGTCCCACGGGGATGAGTTTTCCGTTTACGGGGGCATGCCCATCGATCACGTTGGAATAGTCGTCGATGCGGTGCCAGGACATGGCGGTGCGATCCATGTCCAGCGGCTCAAGAAAATTCTCTTTGATGTATTTCTCATATTCTTCACCTGAAACCTTTTCCACAACCTGGCCGGCCACGATGTAAAGCAGGTTGTCGTAATCGAATTTCGACCTAAAAGAAGAAACCGGCTTAAGGTAACGCAAATTGTAGATCATTTGATCTGTATTCAGCACGTTGGAAGCCGGGAAAACCATCATGTCTCCTGCCCCAAGCCCGAGGCCGCTGCGGTGCGTAAGCAGATCTCTTACCGTAAATTCGCTGGTCACATAAGGATCGTATAGTTTGAATTCGGGAATGATTTCGGTCACTTTGGTATCCCAATCCAGCTTGCCTTCATCAACGAGCTTCCCGAGGGCGGCACTGGTAAAAGCCTTCGTATTGGAAGCTATTCCGAAGAGGGTATTTTCATCAACTTTACCACCATCTTTCAGCGAACGGGTGCCATAACCCTGCATATGAACAACTTTGCCGTCTTTAAGCACTGCCACCGCAATTCCGGGAACATCAAAGGTCTTCATGGTTTTTTGTACGAGGCTGTCGAGCTCATGGTCACTTAGGCCCTGAGCCCGGATGGTTCCGGCGAGAAATGACACAAACAGGATCATTACTGCGGAACGCAGGGAGAATAATTTCATGTGTGATTGATTTTTGAGGCCTAAAGATATCAAATCTTTTGAAAAGAAGACTCCCATTGCCTTGCAGAGAGATCGATGAGTTGTTTTTCTGAAGAAACTATGAGCCAGGCAACACGTAAAAATAAATAGAGAGGAAATGACAAAAACTGCCAAAAAGCACCAGAATATGAAAAATAGCGTGGTTGAATTTGACTCTGTCCAGGCTAAAAAGAATGGCTCCTATGGTATAGGAAATCCCACCGGCAAACAGCCAGAGAAGCCCTACATGGGAAAGGTTGTCCATAAGCGGTTTAATGGCAAAGACTACGATCCAGCCCATCACTACATACATGACGGTCGAAAGCGTCCTGTAGCGGCCAATAAAGAAAAACTTCAGCACTACTCCCAGGGCGGCCATTCCCCAAACAATGCCGAACATAAGCCACCCTGTAAAACCGCTGAGGGTGACCAGCGCAAAAGGGGTATAGGTGCCGGCAATGAGAACATAGATTGAAGCATGGTCCAGGATATTCAGCCGGTAACGAAGTCTTACATTTTTTGCACTGTGATAAAACGTGGAAGCCGCATAAAGCAGGATCATACTTGCACCAAAAATACTGAAACTGACCAGGTGCACCATCTCCCCGAACTCACTGGCCCGGTAAATCAACAAAATAAGCCCCAAAATGCTCAGTGCGAATCCGAAGCCGTGGGAAATCACATTTAGTCTTTCTTCCTCAGGCGGGTATGGAAAGGGATAATCACTCTTTTTCATCAGTCAAAAAATTAGGGATAAACTTCAGTAAGAATGAAATGAGACACTAATAAAAATACAGAATTCCGGCGTCTTTTCCTATAACTTTCCGCAGATATATTCTCTTTAAAAATTCTTAAAATAGCCGGGCAAATTTCATAAGAAAACCTAATTTAGTAGCAGTAGTCGCAGCTTTTTGGACAAAAATTATATAATTTCACCTTATTTGCACTACTTTCGTTCATAGGAATAATAATGCTCCTCCACTGGATAAAGATCAATCCGGAGGAATTTTATCGAATTTTAATTGTTCAGATTTTATGGCAAAAAAATTAAACGAGTTAGAAGCTACCGCAATTTGTGGTAACGATATAAGTTCTTCCTGTCTTTATGTTTCGGCCCTGGCCGTTTTTTATGCCGGTCAATACGCCTGGATATCCCTGCTAATGGTAGCCGGGGTGCTCTTTCTTTTTAGAAAGATCTACGGCGAAGTGGTAGGCGCGCTGCCTCTCAACGGGGGCGCATACAACGCCCTTCTGAACACTACAAAAAAATCAACTGCTTCCCTAGCGGCTGCGTTAACGGTATTATCTTATATGGCCACTGCAGTGATCTCGGCCAGTGAAGCTGTAAAATATGCCGAAAGTATCTGGAGCTTTATTCCTGTGCTGCCAGTGACCATCGCACTTCTGCTCGTATTCATGGGACTTGTAATCCTGGGAATAGGTGAATCTTCAAAGGTAGCGATCGCCATTTTCCTGTTTCACCTGTTTTCATTGACGCTGCTTTGCGGCTTCTGCCTGTATTATTTCTTTACGCACGACTTTGATGTGCTGATCGCGAATTTTCACATGCCTGTAAACGGTAGTATTGCCACCGCCCTTTTCTTCGGATTCTCGGCTGCTATGCTGGGGATCAGCGGATTTGAGAGTTCGGCTAACTACGTGGAAGAACAAGCCGACGGCGTATTTCCAAAAACCCTTCGCAACATGTGGATTGTAGTGAGTATTTTCAATCCGCTGATCGCTTTTCTTGCGCTGGCGCTAATCCCGATGGAAGTCGTGAACAACAATCAGGATGCCCTGCTCTCTTTCCTCGGAAATATTTCCGGCGGAAGCTGGCTATCTTTTCTTGTTGGTCTTGATGCCGCGCTGGTACTTAGTGGTGCCGTGCTCACCTCCTTTGTGGGGGTTGGAGGACTGATGGAACGGATGGCTCTGGACAGGATCTTACCTCGTTTTCTGCTGAAAAAGAACAAACGCAAGAGTTCCTACATCATCTACATGCTGTTTTTCGTACTCTGTACCTCTATTCTTTTTGTGACAGGAGGAGACCTCGCAAAACTTGCCGGTGTTTACACCATCGCCTTTCTTTCCGTAATGGTACTTTTTGGTACAGGGAATCTCTTGCTGAAGATCAACCGGAAACAACTGCCCAGGCCCGAAAGAGCCGGCTGGCTGGCATTAATCATAGCCATTGTCGCAGTGATCGCCGCCATTGTGGGGAATGTCGTGCTGAATCCGCCCTATCTTGCTATTTTTCTTGAATATCTGATACCAACCCTTCTGGTGGTGTTTTTCATGCTTTACCGCAACTACATCCTCCGCGGATTTTTAATGCTGCTGGAATACATTTATCCCAGCGATAATAAATTTTTCAGAAGGCTGAATAAAAAGACCAAATACAAACTGGCTGAGATCAGAGGGCAGGAATTCGTCTTTTTTACCAATCACGACAATGTGGAAACGCTGAATAAAGTGATGCTTTACATGAAGAACAACGAGCCCACGCGGCGCATCAAAATTGTCTCGGTACTGGGGAACGGCCAGAAAGTAGCTGAAGGTCTCAAACGGGATATCGAAGTTCTTAACCGCGCTTATCCCGATATCAGGATAGAATTCGTGGAAGAACCGGGCAATTTTGGGCCGGAAAAAATCCAGGAATTATCAGACCGCTGGGGAATTCCGGTGAACTTCATGTTCATAGGAGCGCCCAGTGAGAAATTCCGATACACCCTTCAGCAATTGGGAGAAGTAAGGCTTATCATCTAAGGACGAAATTTAGATTCCGCAGACATTTCTGTAGTACCCAACGTTTAATTAACATGCGGGTGCCAGGCTTAACCTTGCATTAAAAGAATCTGCAAAGGCTTAATTTCCTGCTAACCTCCCAACCGTTCTCTTGCTTTAGTTTTGCCTCAAAAATCAAGACTATGAAAACAGCAGAAAAATACGGCCTGGCCAAGGAGACAATAAAATTTCCAGTTCATTACGATCAACGTGGACAAACCGTACGCGACGCCAACGGATTGATGGTCTGTGACATCAGGGGCTGGGGAAAAATCCAGTATCTGAAACAGGCCGAAGAAAGACAGGATTCTATTGGCAGGCTCATCGCCAAACTTCTGAATGAATCCCAACAGGAAGAAAAGCTTCAAAATCCGGAAGATTATCTGGAAGCTGCATTTATCTAGCCGTTAACTCCCCCTGCAGCTAGCCTTTTTTGAAAATTATTTCTGGAATTTTCCTTAAATTGTTTCACCAATCAAAAGGAGATGCAGGAAAAAAGTTCAAGTCCAAATGCCCGTGATCCCCGATCCATGCGAAGGGGTATAGCCCTGGGAGTTGTGGTCGGCGTAAGCGTGGGCTTATGGATAGACAAATTGGCTCTGGCCCTCGGCCTGGGGCTTGTATTAGGGATCGTTCTTGGAGCCTCTGGACTTCTTGCTCCGAAGAATCTATCAAACAGGAACAAATAGCGCCCAGATGGAAAAAGGAAAAAATGAACTTCGTTTTCACCTAATTCCGGCGCTATGAGGGCTTCCCACTTTGTTGAAGTTACCTTCAAAAAATTAATTCCTGCGCCTTTCACTCTTGCGGTACTACTCACTTTTTTCACAATGTTGCTGGCATTTTTCTTTACCGGCAACAGGAATGTGACCTCCGCCATCAATATTCTCCAATACTGGCAAAACGGAATGTGGAATCCCGCATTACTGGTTTTCGCTGTGCAAATGATGCTTATTCTGGTACTGGGACATGTGCTGGTATTGAGTGCACCCGTTTCACGACTCATCAGCTGGCTTACCACAGGAATCAGGAACAACGCCGGGGCCGTAGTCATCGTGGCGGTTTCTACTATGGCAGTGGCCTTCTTCAACTGGGGACTCGGTCTCATCTTTGGCGCGATCATGGCCCGAAAAGTAGCTGAGGCGGCAAAAGAGCGCGGCTTCAGGATCAATTATCCTCTTATCGGTGCAGCCGGGTACGTGGGGTTAATGGTCTGGCATGGCGGTATAAGTGGGAGCGCTCCTTTAAAAGCGGCGGAAAGCGGCCACCTCAAGAGTCTTTTTTCAGCTGCAGGAAATGAGCAATTCATGAACCAATTGCCTGACCACGTTTCTACCGACCTCACCATCTTTTCCAGCTGGAACCTTCTTCTCTTCGGAAGCCTGCTGGTAATTATTCCTACGGTATTATTCCTCATTTCCAGGTTCGCGGGTACTTCTGAAGTGCAACTTCCATCGCCAAACTCGACGGAAAAGACAAGGCTCGTCAAAGGAGCCGAGAAGTTAGACCATTCCCCGGGACTCCGCATTATCTTCGGAATTCTTTTGCTTTCAGCCTTTTTCGCGAGTTACAGCAATAACCTGCTGAAGGTAAATCTCACCCCAAATATGCTCAATTTCCTGATGTTCTCCCTTTGTATCCTGATGCATCGGTCTTTTGCCTCTTTTCTAGAGGCCCTTGAGGAAGCCATCGTGGGTGCAGCAGCCATCCTTATCCAGTTTCCGCTATATTTCGGAATTATGGGAATTATGCGGGAGACGGGAATGGTCAATGAGATCGCCTTTTTCTTTTCCAATATCGCTACCCAAAATACGCTTCCGGTATTCACTTTTTTCAGCGCAGCCCTGGTCAATCTCTTTGTGCCCAGCGGGGGCGGACAATGGGCTATTCAGGGCCCGGTAGTTCTGGAAAGTGCATTAAAACTTGATGTTCCACTTAACAAAGCTATTATGGCCTTCGCCTATGGCGATCAGGTTACCAATATGCTACAACCTTTCTGGGCCCTGCCCCTTCTGGCCATCACCAGCCTTAAGGCCCGGGAGATCCTTCCGTACACCCTCATCCTCATGCTCACGGGAAGTGTCATTTTTATCACTGCCCTGCTAATCCTTTAGTTGCGCGTATCAAGCCTTTCACAGCCTTATTAAGTTTTACTTAGAAAGAAGTTAAAGCTTCTGGAATAATAAAAAAGAATAGCTATCTTCAAGCCGCCTTGAATGCAGAAACCGGAATTTTCGAGCCCCTTTTTCCCTTCATCAATTCAGATTATAAATGGATGTATTAAATACTTTAGGTAATCACTTCCTGCAGAAAAGACTCCGGCAACTGGATGAAATGAAGTGCAGGCCTTTTGATTTTCAGGAGCAGGTATTCGGTTCCCTACTTGAAAAAGGGAAAAATACAGCCTATGGAAGGGATCACGGCTTCCGGAACATCACTAATTCTGCCCAATTTCGCCACCAGGTGCCGGTGGTTTCCTATGAAGATCTTCTGCCATATCTTGACCGGTTGCTGAAAGGCGAAAAAAATGTGCTATGGCCCGGCCGCATAGATCATCTGGCAAAATCTTCGGGCACCACAGGCAGCAAAAGTAAGATCCTTCCGGTTTCTCCTGAAGGTTTGCGAAGCTGTCACTACCAGGGAGGGCGGGATATGCTGGCTTTATACTTCCGCAGAAATCCCGCTTCAAAAATTTTCAGCGGGAAGAATCTCTCCATCGGCGGCAGCCAGGAAAGCAGCTTTTCGGGCAGGAACAATAAGTTCTACCTCGGAAACATTTCGGCCATTGTCATGAAAAATCTCCCTTTCTGGGCACAGCTGGGCCGCACTCCCGAACTGCGTATCGCCCTGATGAATGACTGGGAAAAAAAGGTGGAAGAAATCACCAAAATTGCTCCGCAGCAAAAGATCACCAGCCTTGCAGGCTCACCGATGTGGATGCTGCTCCTGCTTCAGAATATTCAAAATAAACTGGGAATAGAATATCTCCAGGAAATCTGGCCCGGGCTGGAAGTCTTCTTCCACGGTTCAGTTTCCTTTTCTCCCTATAAACCTCTATTCGAGCAGCTGGACCGCGACAACAACCTTCACTATCTGGAGATTTACAATGCCACGGAAGGCTTCTTCGGAATGCAGGACCAGGCAGAAGACAATTCGTTGCTGCTTATGCTCAACTACGGTATCTTCTACGAATTTATTCCCGAAGAAAATTTTGATGATGAAAATCCTGAAGTGATTCCGTTGAGCGAGGTAAAAACAGATAAAAAATATTCCCTGGTTATTTCGACCAATTCCGGCTTGTGGCGCTATAAAATCGGTGATACAATCAAATTCACCTCGGTAGATCCCTATCGCTTTCTCATCTGCGGAAGAACCCGGCACGGCATCAATATCTTTGGAGAAGACCTCTTCACCGAACACGGAGAAAAAGCACTTGCCGTAGCCGCGAAAAAAACCGGTGCGATTTTACAGAATTTCACTGCTGCCCCTTCTTTCTACGGAAAAGGGGAAAAAGGCTTTCATGAATGGCTGATAGAATTCCAGAAGGCACCCAGCGATCTTCAGAAGTTCACTCACATTCTCGACGAGGAATTGTGTAATCTGAATGAAGATTACCGGGCCAAACGAAAGCAGGATACGGCAATTGGAAAACCCCTGGTAAGGGAAGTCCCGGCAGGAACTTTCTACGACTGGCTAAAACGAAAAGGGAAACTGGGCGGGCAGCATAAGATCCCGGCCATGTCCAACAGCCGTGAATTCCTGGAGGAATTACTCCGCTGCCAGGAAGTAACTCCCTAGCCGGCCCTCTCCGCTCACTTTTAAGAAACCGGATTTAA
>JBAWAB010000392.1:0-1500 GCA_049589035.1 Salegentibacter sp. | reverse complement strand
GATTCAACCAAAGAAAGAGTCGTGCATGTGGGAATGTGGATCGGTAATAACAGGTTTATCCATTCGATGGGTAACGTACATATCAGCACCATGGATACCACTGCTGAAGACTTCGACGAGTATAATTACAATAGGTACCTCAGAAGCAAACGCATTCTTAACCAGGAGAGCGACGGTCTTTTATACCTTCGGAAAAAGGAGCTGTTCACGGCTGATTCTACTTCGGCCGGAAATTGAAATCAGAATTTGGATGTAAAAAAACGGGAAAGCTTCCCGTTTTTTTATGCCTGTCTTTCTGAGGAAGTTTAGAAACAATTTACTGCCATTTAAGAAGTACCACCTTACCGTCCATAGTGGCAGCAGTAAGAGAATGTTTGTCCAGAACATTCACGGTGTTGACCATTGAATTATCAATTTTATAGGACCAGTTTAGCTTCTTATCCTTGGGATCTACACTAAAAATGACCCCATTTCTTCCTCCAAAATAAACCTCTCCATCCTTTTCGATCAGCATGGAAGGCACGTGGTCATAACCATATTCTAAATTAAGGCTCCACGCCAGATCTGCTTTCTCTCTGTTCGTTCTAAAGGCGACAATGCTGTCGTTCATGGTTTTGGCGTATAATAATTTGTTATCGTTAGAAATGCCCAAAGACTCTCTTACAGAGACTTCATTACTCCGCCAGAGTTCTTTTCCTGTTTCAGCATCAAGTGCGGTAATATATCGGTCAGGTGCTACAATAAAAACTGCACCCTGAGCTGCTACAGGAATTACCATTGCCGGTGAGAACATACGATTGCCCTTTCCGTTGGTCCATTTCCAGGAGAGGCTACCGTCTTTCATATTCAGGGCATATAGATTTTTATCCCAGGCTCCGAAATAGATTTGGTCTTTATAGATGAGAGGTTTACTAACAATAGCTCCGCCTATACCTGTAAAGGTCCAGATAATATTTCCGTTCTCTGCATCAATGGCCCGGAACTTACCGTCACTGCCTCCTATGTACACTTTTCCGTCTTTGACAATGGGAGAGCCAAGTACAGAAGCTCCGGTAGAAACTTTCCATTTCAGTTTTCCTTCTGAAGTAAGACAATAGATGTTTGAATCACCAGAGCCTACGATGATACTATTATGGAAGCTTGCCGGTGAGGAGAAAATGCCGCCCTGCGTTTTGTAACTCCACAATTTTGTTCCGTCTTTTTCCGAAATGGCTTCGATGTCTCCCTTGCTGTTTCCGAAGATGATCTTTCCATCGACAGAAGCAGGGGTGGAAATGACATTGGCGCCGGAATGATATTCCCATATCTTTTTCACGTTCATAAAAGAATCATTCACCGCATAGGAAGGACGGGGGGGCTTTTCTCCCGACTCTGAGTAAGGCCGCTCTTTCATGGGTATTTTTGCCCAGGCCTCCAGTGTCTTCTGCCCGGGAAGACGTTCCCGGTAGTAGGCGGTATCCTGATCTATTTCCACGATATTATAACCTCCTGAAGGTTCGC
>JBAWAB010000391.1:0-11683 GCA_049589035.1 Salegentibacter sp. | reverse complement strand
TCCTCTTCGGTAAGGATCTGGTTCTTTTTCATTTCGGCTTTACCTTCCACGATACGGGCAATACAGCTGCTGCAAATTCCGCCCTGGCAGGAATAAGGAACGTCCAGATCGTGTTCCAGGGCCGCGTCCAGCACAGATCCAGATTGTTCCATAGTAAAGGTGGTTTCCTCGTCGTCTACCATAATGGTTAGTTCAGTCTGGCCTTCAAGATCTGCCTGCACTTCGCCAGAATCATCTGTCGTAAAAAGTTCAAAGTAGATCTTATCCTGAGAAACCCCGTTTTCTTTCAGAACTTCGGTCACATGATTGATCATTTCTTCGGGTCCGCACAGATAAAACGCGGTGAAAGGATGATCTTTAAATTTATTCTTCACCACATAATTAACTGTGCTGGTCTCAATCCTTCCAAAATGGGCATTTTCCTCACGGGTGCGGCTGTAAATAAATTCGATAAAAAGCCGGTTGGCATATTCGGCTTGCAATTCCAGTAACTCCTTAAAGAAGATCGTGTCTTCGGGAGATTTATTACCATACGTAAGTACAAACCTGCTGTGAGGCTCGTCGCGCAGTACGGTCTTTATGATAGAAAGAACAGGAGTAATTCCGCTTCCCGCAGCAAAAGCAGCGTAATTTTGTGGCTTTTCCCCGGGAGTTAAAGTGAATTTTCCTTCCGGCGGATGTACATCAAGGCTATCCCCGGCCTTTAGCTGATTATTAGCAAGGACCGAAAATTTACCACCTTCAACTTCCTTCACCGTTACCTTGAATTCATCGCTGTTCGGCGCAGAACAGAGGGAATAGGCTCGCCTCACCTCTTCTCCGTCCACAGAGGTTTTCAGGGTAACGTATTGACCCGCCTTAAAGCTGAATTCCTCCTTCAGATCTTCAGGGACCACAAAGGACAAACTTACAGCCTGGGGTGTTTCACGAATAACTTCTTTTATTTTTAGGGGATAAAATGTGCTCATCAGAAATTCTTTGTGTGCAAAAATACAAAGTACGGACCTTTTTTTACAGAATTATGCTGAAATCTAATACCTAAGCAAGTTAGGTATGAAAAATTTTCCTAATTTTGAGAAAAGCATAACGGATGTCTGACTCAAAACTCTTCAAGGGAAGCTTAGCTACCGTGATCCTCAAACTGCTGGAAGACGGGGGTAAGATGTATGGGTATGAAATTACCCAGAAAGTGAAAGCACTTTCTAAGGGTAAGTTTAATATCACCGAAGGAGCGCTGTATCCTGCTTTACATAAACTGGAGGGGGATGGGCTTTTAGAGGTCGAAGTTATGAAGGTAGATAACCGCATGAGGAAATATTACAGGCTCACAAAAAAGGGCAATAAAGAAACTGCTAAAAAGCTGGCAGAACTTGAAGAATTTCTTCAGGCCCTCACCGGCATTGTTAATATTGACCTTAAAATGGGTTAAGTCAGGAATCAGGAGATGCGCAAGATCACAGCAGAAGAATCCCGCCGTTTGTTTCAGTTTACCGAGCGACATTATGTAGAACATCGTGATGTACAAATGGAACTTGTAGATCATTTAGCCAACGCGATCGAGGCGAGGTGGCTGGAAGAGCCCAAAGCAGCATTTGAAAAGCTGCTTAAGGAGGAATTCCGGAAATTCGGTGTCTTCGGATTTATGGAGATCGTAGAGGAGCGGCAGAAAATTATGGAGAAAATCTACCTTAAAATGATCTGGCGATATTCTCTGCAATTACTTCTTGAGCCACTGTTCCTGATCGCGGCAGCAGTTATTTTTACCATCGCCCGAATAGCCCTTCAAAGTCATTCCGGAGAAACCATATTGATGGCAATTATTATCGCAGAATTTTTCTGTCTTGCCTTGTTGGCCAGTCTGCGAAAAAGGAACTTCAGAAAGAAAATGAAAAAGAAGGAGCGAAAACCATATCTGCTGGATGACCTTATTTCCACGACAGGGCAGGTGAACCTGTTTCTTCCCCTGGGTATTAATTTTATAAACCTTTTGTACCTTTCTGATATCAATTTTGCTGAAAATTTCTGGCTTTCCAATCTGCTGGCCCTCATCGTGGCCTTTCAGTTCCTGCTTTCATACATCATTTATTTTCGATTACCCGGGATGAAGAATAAGATCCTTAAAGCCACTTATCCTCAACTAAGACTGGATTGATGTGTAACATTTCAGGTTTTAAGCCACTAATCAATTGTTAAAGCGAAAAAATATGGTAAAACATTTTATTGGCCTGGAATGGAAGGCTTTCGTAAGATCGGCAAGTTTTGGCAAGAGCCTGGGCCTGCGGATTCTGCTAATCTTTCTCGCGCTCTATTTCTCTGTGGCTTTCCTCGCTTTGGGAGTTGGGCTTTATCCTTTGCTGAAGGAGATGGCGCCCGAAAAGGATCCGCTGCAGGTGGTAAACCGATTTTTCCTGCTTTGGCTGGTCTTTGAACTGGTGCTGAGGTTTCTCCTGCAAACCCTGCCGGTGATGGACATTAAACCGCTTATGGTCCTTCCGGTCAAAAAATCGAAGGTGGTGAATTACGTCCTGGGAAAATCGCTGCTATCATTCTACAACCTTCTGCCGATACTCATCTTTGTCCCCTTTGCCGTGATTAATGTTTACAAACAGGCCCATACCCCGGTTGAAATGCTGGCCTGGGCTGTGAGTATTATTTCCCTGAGCCTTTGTGTGAACTTTGGGAATTTCATTATCAAGAAGAAATTCACCGAAAATCTCAAGGCCCTTATCCCGCTAGTCGCGGTAATAGTGATCATGGCAGCTCTTGATTACCTGGAGATTTTCCAGATCAAAGAGTGGTTTGGATATGGTCTGGACATGATCGTACAAATGCCTTACCTCGTGCTTCTGCCATTGCTGGCACTGGTGGCGCTCTATTTCTGGAATAAGGTTCATCTTGAAAAACGCTTCTATCTTGATTCCGGCCTGAAAGGCAAAAAACAGACGGCGCAAACCCAGGATTTTGGCTGGACGCGAAGATTCGGTAGCATTGCGCCATTCCTTCAGCAGGATCTGAAACTCATTTGGAGGAACAAAAGGCCCCGCACCACGGTCTTTATTTCTTTTATTTTCCTGGCCTATGGTCTTTTGATCTATAATAATGAAGGATACAGCAATATGCCGGTGATGTTCATCTTTGCCGGAATTTTTATCACCGGAATCTTTATGATCAATTTTGGGCAATTCATTCCGGCCTGGGATGCCTCTTATTATCCCATGATCATGGCTCAGAACATTCCTATGAGGCAATACCTCGCTTCCAAAGCCGGGTTGATGAGCTTTAGCGTGGTGGTATTGACGATTCTTTCTACTCCTTATTTGTATTATGGGTGGCATATTTTGATGGTGAACCTGGTGTGCGCCGTTTATAATCTCGGGGTTAATATACCTCTGTTGCTTTATGCCGGCTCCTTTAACAAGAAGCGCATTGATCTCGATAAAAGTCCGTTTATGAATTACCAGGGAACAGGTGCGGCGCAGTGGCTGGTGGCCTTGCCTCTCATTCTTGTGCCTTCTCTTCTTTTCTACGGAATGTTTAAACTGATTAGTTTTGAGGCGGCGCTGATCCTTCTCGGAACATTGGGCTTTATTGGGCTGCTTCTTAGGAGCAATCTCCTGAATATTATTGCAGCGGCCTACCAGAAGAGAAAATATGAAATGATCCAGGGCTTTAAACAGAGCGGGGAATAACAAATTTGAACTATGATAACAGCAACAAATCTCACAAAAGTATATAGCGGTAACACCGTTTTGGATGTTGAACATCTGGACATTCCTACCGGTCAAAGTTTTGGTTTGGTCGGAAACAACGGCGCCGGAAAAACAACTTTCTTCAGCCTTTTGCTCGACCTGATCCAGCCAACTACTGGTAATATTTTTAATGCGGAAATTACCGTGAGCCAGAGTGAGGAATGGAAACCTTTTACTTCTTCTTTTATAGATGAAAGTTTTCTTATAGGCTACCTTACGCCTGAAGAATACTTCTACTTTGTGGGAGAACTTCGAAACCGCAACAAGGCTGATATTGATGCCTTCCTGGAGAAATTCGGCGATTTTTTCAACGGAGAGATCCTGGGAAAGAGAAAATACCTGAGAGATCTTTCCAAAGGGAATCAGAAAAAGGCAGGAATCATTGCTGCGCTTATAGGAGACCCGAAAGTAGTAATTCTCGATGAGCCTTTTGCCAATCTCGATCCCACTACACAGATAAGGTTGAAAAAAATACTTCGTGAAATTTCTAAAACCACCGATACCACGGTGCTTATTTCCAGCCATGATCTTATTCATGTCACCGAGGTATGCGAACGCATCGTGGTGCTCGATAAGGGATTGATCGTAAAAGATCTGAAAACTTCAGGAGCTACCCTAAAAGAGCTCGAGGAGTATTTCTCGCGTGAACTGATGCAATCGTAAGAGCCTTCTTCCTGAAAACCCGCCTATTCTGGGGCTGTATTTCTAAAAAGAAGCTTATTTTTACACACTAAAAGAGCTCTTCAGGAGTTATTATGCTACTAAGAACCGGTTGATTTTGAACAGATTTACGAGACTTTCTTTCCTGCTGCTCATCGCACTCGGCATCCTAAGCTGCTCGCGAAAAAAGAATACTTTCATTAATCGCAAATGGCATGCTATGACCACCGAGTACAATACTTTGTACAACGGGAATCTGGCTCTGGAGCAGGGGAGGGAAGAGCTTCGGACAAATTATGCCGACAATTTCTGGGATGTGCTGCCGGTAGAGCGTATGGCGATAGACGAGAATATCACCCTTCCAGACAGCATCAGGAATAAGAATTTTGGCGTTGCTGAAGAAAAGGCCGTTAAGGCCATTCAGCGGCATTCCATGCTCATTGGAGGTAAAGAGCGAAATCCGCAGATCGATGAAGCTTATCTTCTGCTCGGGAAAGCCCGTTACTTCGATCAGCGTTTTGTGCCTGCCCTGGACGCTTTCAACTACATTCTGCATAAATATCCCGCGAGCGAAAATATCAATACTGCGAAAGTCTGGAGAGAAAAGACCAATATCAGGCTGGAGAATGAACAGCTTGCCTTGAAGAATCTGAAGGAGATCATTAATTCTGAACATATTGATGAACAAAACCTGGCCGATGCAAATGCCGCCATTGCCCAGGCTTACATCAACTTACAGCAACCTGATTCTGCCCTGGTGCCGCTGCAGACCGCCGCGGAATATACCGACAAAGATGAAGAAAAAGGACGCTATTACTACATTGCAGGGCAGCTTTACAACAGGCTCAATCGCCCCGCCGAAGCCAATCAGGCCTTTGATGAGGTCATAGAGCTAAACCGCAAGTCTCCTCGTATTTACATGGTGAATGCCTATGTGCAAAAGGCGCGTAACCTTAGTTATGAAGGCGGAAATACGGCTCAATTAAGGGAAATGCTGAAGGATCTTTCCGAAGATCGTGAAAACCGACCTTTTTTGGACAAGATCTATTTCCAGACGGGCGAGTTTTACCGCAACCTCGATTCGACCAAACTGGCTGTTGAATATTACAACAAGTCCTTGCGCGAACCTTCGAGCGATAAATACCTGAAATCTATAGATTACGAGATCCTTGCCGATATCAACTTCGACCAGGCAAAATATCGGGTGGCAAGCAAATATTACGACAGTACCCTGGTAAATATGTCGCCAAACCTCAGGGAATTCCACAGTATTAAGAAAAAAAGGGAGAATCTTGATGAGGTGATTCTTTACCGCGAGCTCGCCGACAAAAATGATAGTATCCTGAAATTGGCCAATATGACCGGGGAAGACAGGATTGCTTATTTTACCAACTATACCAGTACGCTTAAGGAAGACTTTCAGAAACAAATAGAAGAGGGTAACCGAAAGCTGGCACTTGCCCAGAATGCCGGGCCGGCCATTCCTTTGGGTGAAACCAGTGCCAGCGGGTCAAATTCCTTCTATTTCTATAATCCTTCCAGGGTGACTAACGGCTTGCGCCAGTTTTTTATCACCTGGGGCAATAGAAAACTGGGCGACAACTGGAGGTGGAACGATAATCAAATGAATACCGGAGTTGCGGCAAACACTTCCGAAGTAACAGAAGTAAATTTCGAGAATGATCCACGATTTGACCCGATGACCTACGTGAGCCAGATTCCTACAGATAATATGGTGCTAGACAGCCTGAACAGGGAAAGAAATTCGGCTTATTATCAGCTGGGGCTTATCTATAAGGAGAAATTCGGCGAATATCGCATGGCTGCGGAACGCCTGGAAGCGCTACTTGCCAATTCCCCGGAAGAAAGGCTGGTGCTTCCTGCCAAATATCAGCTCTATGAGACCTATGGAAAGCTGCATGAGCCTCAGAAACAAGAGCAGATGAGGGCCGATATTCTGCAAAATTATTCCGATTCCCGGTATGCTGCGTATATCAGGGATCCGCAGAATCGTGCGACCGAAGCAGACTCGCCCGAAACGGAATATGCGGGCGTCTATAAAAAATTTGAAGCTCAAAAGTATGGGGAGGTGATTTCTGAAAGTAACCAATATATTTCCCGATACACGGGGGATGAGATTGTGCCGAAATTCGAGCTTTTAAAGGCCATGGCTGCCGGTCGTCTTTATGGAGTTGACGCCTACAAATCGGCTTTGAACCAGGTGGCGCTTACCTATCCGCAATCTGAGGAGGGCAAGAAGGCGCAGGATATTCTGAACCGCGCCATTCCGCAGCTGATGAATTTACAGTTCAGCAAAGACAGCACAGCCGGGAATTTCAAGCTCATCTACCGCTTTGAGAAAGATAAAAAGGACGAGGCGGAACAACTGAAGACCACTATTCAAAAGGCCATTTCCGACCTCGATTACCGGCCATTTTCAGTCTCGCTGGATGTTTATGATCCTGAAGAAATCTTTGTGGTGGTTCATGGGTTGCCAGACGGTATGTCGGCCCAGGGATTTTCAGAATTGCTTCAGATCAACAAGGATTACCAGGTGACTAAAACGGGTATTCCGGTTTCGGCAGATAATTACAGGGTTATTCAGATCAAGAAAAATTTAGATGCTTATCTTAGCTCCGGCGAAACGCCCTGAGTTGCTGTAATAGAATTCATACAAATTCAGGTGGTAAAGCTCCAATTTAGAGATTTCTGAAAATTACCAGGTATGAAAGAAGACGAGAATAAAAAGAACAGTCCGCTTAAGAATTGGGCTAAGCTCTCGGGTATTGCCATTCAAATGGGTGCGACCATTTTTGTTTGTGCCTGGATCGGGAAGAAACTGGATGAAAGATATTCTACCGGGAAAAACTGGTTCACCATCGGATTTGTGCTTTTCGGGGTCTTTGCCTCCATTTACCTTGTAATCAAACAATTAAACGACCTCAATAAATAGCTTTTTTCTGCGATGCTGCAAAAACTTTCCTTTGTTCTCCTGGCGCTCAGCGTTCCGCTGGGCCTCATTTATCTTCTGCATTCACAGCTTCTGGGAAGCGATTTATCTGGAAACGAATTTGAACTGCTAAAGTTCAGTTATATCTTCAATTTCGCATTTTCTTATCTGCTTCTGTCGAATTTTATCATTTTCCGAAAAAAACTGCTCGGATTTATCGGATTCATATTTTTAGGTAGCGGAGTTATAAAATTTGGACTCTTTTTCTTCCTTGCAAGATCATCAAATTATGAATTGGGCCGATCCGACTTTCTGCTTTTTTTCGTCCCCTTTGTGATTTGCCTGCTTGTTGAAATCTTTTATATTACCCGGGTTTTGAACCGCGCTAACTTCAATAAAAACAATTGATTAAACGGATTTTGACGGCTTTCAACTAATTAATTATTTTATAGGATAAGTTTTTATATAATTGATTACATTTGCACCGAAATTTAGAGATCGAAACTTTAGCTAAAAATGCGAAATAAACACATTTTCAGAATTTTTCTCGGTTGCCTTTTTGTGCTGTTTTCAGTCGGGCTTCATGCTCAGGAGCATGAATCTCATGAAGAAAGTGGAGTGCATGGGAAAGTAGATACTAAGGAGGAGATAAAGGAATTTATTGGGCATCACCTCAAAGATTCCCACTATTTCAACCTCGTTGCCGATGCTGAAACCGGGGAACACTATGGAATTCCACTTCCGGTGATCATCTGGGATGGTGGTTTGAAAGTTTTTTCGGCTGCGAAGTTCGAAAATGGAGAAGAACTTGCTGAGGTAGACGGTACTTATTACCGCCTTTACCATACCAAGATATACAAAACGGATGCCGAAGGGCATATTGAGTACGGGGAGAAGGGGTTTCCTTCAAATGAAAGACCTCTCGATTTCTCTATTACCAAAAACGTTATAGCAATGCTTTTTGGAGCGTTGATCATCTTTTTGCTCTTCTGGATACTGGCTAAGAACTACGTTAAAAGTGAGGTGCCACGTGGGTCTGGAAGATTTCTTGAGCCTTTGGTGGTGTATGTGAGAGATGATATTGCGAGGCCAAACATTGGTCCTAAGTACAAGAAGTATATGAGCTTCCTGCTTACTATATTCTTCTTTATACTGCTTATGAACCTTTTTGGATTAACACCACTGGGGATAAACGTAACAGGAAATATTGCGGTGACTTTTGCGCTTGCGATGATCACTTTTGTGATCGTGCAGTTTAGCGGGAACAAACATTACTGGAAACACATCTTCTGGATGCCGGGGGTGCCGGTGCCTATGAAGATCATCCTGATGCCGATTGAAGTTCTCGGGATGTTCACCAAGCCTTTTGCGTTGATGATACGTCTCTTCGCCAACATGACGGCGGGGCACGTGGTAGTGATGAGTTTGCTTGGACTGATCTTTATATTTCAGAATTGGGTGGCTGGGCCAACATTTTTCGGTTTTACCCTTTTCATTTCAGTTATAGAATTACTGGTTGCCTTCCTGCAGGCTTATATTTTCACACTGTTAAGTGCGCTTTATATAGGAATGGCAGTTGAAGAGCATGCAGATCATCCGGAAGATCACAGTGAAGATCTGCCGGTAGTTTAATAATAAGTTTGAGTAAGTTTAATTTTAAATAGATAGTTATGGAAATCCCAGTAATGGTTGGAGCAGGTTTAATTGTGATTGGTGCAGGTATCGGTCTTGGTATGATCGGTGGTCGTGCTATGGACGCTATTGCCCGTCAACCTGAAGCAACCGGAAAAATCCAAACAGCGATGATTATTATCGCCGCTTTATTGGAAGGTATTGCATTCGCTGCCCTATTCGCAGTGTAGTTAAACAATCTGAAAAACCTTGTAACGGTTGGTTGCAAGGTTTTTTTTCAAGTTTAAGATTAAGCTAAAACGTAATATTTTTACTATTAGATTATGGATAAGTTAGTAAACGATTTTTCATTTGGGTTATTTTTCTGGCAGGTGGCGATCCTTGTCGTTCTCATCCTGTTGCTGAAGAAATTTGCATGGGGGCCAATCCTGAACTCCCTAAACAGTAGGGAAGAAGGGATCAAAGATGCTTTGGAATCTGCTGAAAAGGCAAGAATGGAGATGCAAAACCTGAAATCTGACAATGAGAAGCTCCTCCAGGAAGCCCGCGCCGAGCGTGATGCTATCCTGAAAGAAGCTCGTGAGATGAAGGAGAGAGTGATCTCTGAGGCTTCAGAAGAAGCGCAGCAAAAAGCTGAAAGAATCGTGGCGAGCGCCAAAGAAAGTATTGAGCTTGAGAAACGTTCTGCTATGGCCGAACTGAAGAACCAGGTAGCTAATCTTTCTATCGAAATTGCCGAGAAAGTAGTTCGTAAGGAATTATCAAGTAAAGAAAAACAACACCAGATGATCGACGAGATGCTGGGGGATGTTAAGACTTTAAACTAAGATATAATGAAGGGTACCAGAGCAGCACACCGCTACGCGAAAGCTATTCTTGATCTTGCCAGGGAGAAAAACTCGGCAGAGGAGGTAAGAAATGACATGGATGATATCATCAAGACTATTGCCGGTAGTAGAGATCTTCAGAATATGTTGGCTAGTCCTGTAGTAAAGTCTAACATTAAAAGTCAGGCTCTAAAGCAGATCTTTAAAGATACGCATGCCATTACCCAGGGTGCCTTTAGAATCCTGTTGGAGAATAAACGGATCAATATCCTTGACGTGGTCGCGAAACAGTATATCAAGCTGTTTCAACATTCAAACCATATTCAGGAAGCCGTAGTGACCACAGTGGTCCCTTTGACCGATAGTCTCGAAGCCAAAATTCAGGATAAGGTGAAGGAGCTTACCGGTGCAAATGCCAGGATCAAGAATATACTTGATGAAAGTCTTCTTGGAGGATTTGTACTACGGGTTGGTGATTTGCAATATGATGCAAGTATTTCCAATAATTTGAATGAATTAAAAAGAGAGTTTAAAAATAACGCATACGTCTCAAAAATTTAAAAACCGTCACGTTTGTGTGGCATTTTATCTAAATAATTATGGCAGAAGTAAATCCTGCTGAAGTATCAGCAATATTAAAGCAACAATTATCAGGTTTTGAAGCCGAAGCCTCTTTAGACGAAGTAGGTACCGTCCTTACTGTAGGTGACGGTATTGCCAACGTTTACGGACTGGCAAACGCTCAATACGGAGAATTGGTCGAATTTGGAGGCGGCCTCGAAGGGATTGTACTAAACCTGGAAGAAGACAACGTGGGGGTTGTACTCTTAGGACCTTCTAAGGAAATAAAAGAAGGTTCTGTAGTAAAAAGAACTCAGCGTATTGCTTCTATCAATGTTGGAGAAGGAATCGTTGGCCGTGTAGTTGATACGCTTGGAAACCCTATTGACGGTAAGGGCGAGATTGAAGGAGAGACTTTTGAAATGCCGCTTGAACGTAAAGCTCCGGGTGTAATTTACCGTCAGCCGGTGAATGAGCCTCTGCAAACCGGGATCAAATCTATCGATGCGATGGTGCCGATTGGACGTGGGCAGCGTGAGCTTGTGATTGGTGACCGTCAAACAGGGAAAACTACCGTTTGTATTGACACCATTCTTAACCAGAAAGAATTTTACGATGCCGGCGAACCGGTATATTGTATCTATGTAGCCATTGGTCAGAAAGCTTCTACCGTGGCAGGTATTGCAAAGGTGCTTGAAGATAAAGGTGCTTTGGCTTATACCACTATCGTGGCTGCAAACGCATCAGATCCTGCTCCTATGCAGGTTTATGCTCCTTTTGCAGGTGCTGCGATCGGGGAATACTTCAGAGATACGGGAAGACCAGCTCTTATTGTTTATGATGATTTGTCTAAACAAGCGGTTGCTTACCGTGAGGTATCTCTTTTGCTTCGTCGTCCACCTGGACGTGAGGCGTATCCAGGGGACGTTTTCTTCCTTCACTCAAGATTGCTGGAGCGTTCAGCTAAGGTGATCAATGATGATAATATTGCGAAGAATATGAACGACCTTCCAGACGTGTTGAAAGATAAAGTTAAAGGAGGAGGCTCCTTAACCGCCCTTCCTCTTATCGAAACTCAGGCAGGTGACGTTTCAGCATATATCCCAACCAACGTAATTTCGATTACTGATGGTCAGATCTTCCTTACTTCCGACTTGTTTAACTCCGGGGTTCGTCCTGCGATTAACGTAGGTATTTCGGTTTCGCGTGTAGGTGGTTCGGCTCAGATCAAGTCAATGAAAAAGGTTGCCGGTACTCTTAAACTAGACCAGGCCCAGTTCCGGGAGCTTGAAGCTTTCTCGAAG
>JBAWAB010000390.1:0-2916 GCA_049589035.1 Salegentibacter sp. | reverse complement strand
CGAAAATCCGAAGAAAAGCACGATGGAGGTATAGAACATACTCACGCCGGTTTCGCGCAGCGCTGCGTAATCAGAGCGTTTGATCTTCCAGTTGTTCACCTTAAGCTCCTGACGGTATTTTGCCAGTAAGTGTATGGTATCATCCACCGATATTCCGAAAGCGATGCTAAAAACAAGGATTGTTGACGGTTTTATGGGTACACCCAGGAAGCCCATCATGCCGGCGGTGACCACAAGTGGCAGCAGGTTTGGAACCAAAGAAACCAGGATCATCCGGAAAGAGCGGAACATCCAGGCCATCAGCAGCGCGATGAGCAGAATGGCCAGCGAAAGCGAAACTACCAGGTTGTTCACCAGGTAACTCGTTCCTTTTTGAAAGATCAATGCTTTTCCGGTCATAGTGACGTCATACCGGTCTTCAGGGAATATCTTATGAATTTGCGGCCAGAGGTGGTCCTCGATCTTCGCCATTTTGTCGGTGCCAATGTCTTTCATAAAAGCCGTAATCCTGGCATAACGGCCGGTTGAATCTACATAAGAAGTGAGCATGTTCTGCTTTTCGCCTGTAGTCAGACTTTTGGCGTATGGCATGATGAAGTTCTGCTCCTGAGACGAAGGCAGCTGGTAATATTTCGGATTGTTGTTATAATAAGCTTGTTTGGAATATTTCACCAGGCGCACTACCGAGATTGGCTGCGAAAGTTCAGGTACGTCGGCAATGAGTTCTTCCAGCTTGTCCATACGCTTCAGTGTAGAAAGCTTCAGTACGCCTTTGGGACGCTTGGTATCAACCAGGATTTCCAGCGGCATTATTCCGTCGAACTCCTTCTCAAAAAACTTTACATCCTGGAAGAAAGGCGCGTCTTGTGGCATATCCTCGAGCAAGCTTCCGGAGATGCGGATGGTGTAAATCCCGATGATGCTTATTACCACCAGGGCCATGGCAATAATGTAAATAGTGATACGGTGGTGACGAACTACCTTTTCCATCCAGGATACGAAGGTGCCTATCCATCGTTTGTTCAGGTGCTTCAGGTGCTTTTCCTTTGGCACTCTCATGTAGCTGTAGATCACCGGAATAATAAGCAAGGAAAGGGCGAAGATCGCCAGGATATTGATGGAAGCCACGATCCCGAATTCTTTCAGCAGTTTGCTGTCGGTGAGGATAAAGGTGGCGAACCCACAGGCAGTGGTAATATTGGTCATTAAAGTGGCATTTCCCACCTTCGCGATCACCCGCTGCAGTGATTTCGCCTGATTCCCGTGTTTCTGAATTTCCTGCTGATATTTATTGATAAGGAAGATACAGTTGGGGATACCAATCACGATAATGAGTGGCGGGATAAGGGCCGTTAAAACCGTAATTTCGTAGTGCAGCAGGCCAATGACTCCAAAAGCCCACATCACGCCGATGCATACGGTGAGCATCGAGATGAAAGTGGCGCGAATACTGCGGAAAAAGAAGAAAAAGATCAGGGAAGTCACCAATAAAGCGGCAAGAATGAATATTCCAATCTCGTCGATGATGTTTTGGGAATTAAGCGTTCTTATGTAAGGCATTCCTGAAACCTTTACGTCCAGGCCGGTTTTTTGCTCAAACTGATCGATCATCGGGACGAGCTCGTTAAGCACAAAATCCTTTCTTTCCTTGGAATTGACGATCTCCTTGTTCAGGTACAAAGCGGATTGTACCGTGTTGGAATGCGAGCTATAGATGAGATTCTGGTAAAACGGAAGGTCGTTGAAAAGCTCTTTTTTGTACTGTCTTAGTTCGGTGCTGTCGGGGTTCTCTTTCTTGATGAACGGCACCATCTCAAAGCGCTTCGGATTTTCGAATTTCTGAAGCACATTCAGGTTCCCCAGTGAAAGCACGTAATCAACTTCCTTGTACTTCTTAAGACTGTCTGTCAATTTATTCCAGGCCTGGAATTTTTCCGGAGTAAAAAGCGTAGAATCCTGCACCCCGAGCACGATCAGGTTTCCTTCTTCCCCAAATTTGTCGAGAAAATCTTTATAGGCGAGGTTGATCTCGTTATCGTCGGGCAAAAGATTGGCTTCGGTGTACGAGAAGCGCATGTATTTCCACTGCGTAGCAAGAAAAGCCGTTATTCCTGCGATGAGGATTATGATGACAATTCTGTTGCGAAGGATCATTCGCGCAACCGAATTCCAAAAACCGAAGCTGAAAATCTTAGACATGGTTACTTTTTAAGCGGGCGCAAAGTTATAAAAACAATCCCTAATTAGTGGGCTTTAGGCTCTTAAAGTAGCCTAAGCCTATAATTCAAGCTGAAAAGTGAACTTAAGGGCAAAATTCTGGTTAAAAGTGGGCAGGTGGTAGGCTCCAAAGCGGTAGGCGGCGCTAAGGCCAAATCCTGCCAGGATCTTTTTCAGCTCAATGCCTGCTTCGGAAAATCCTTTGTCAAGCGTGTCAAACTGAACATATTTATGGCGTTCTATATTATCCATATTTCCAATAGCAAATCTCGCGACAAAGACCAGCTCCGGCTGAATGTCCTGCATAATGTAAAAAGGTCTTAGTTGATGCCGGATGTGTAGCATGAGCAGGCGATCGCTGAAGAATTCATTGTAATACATGGTTTCAAAACTGTTGCTTCCGGCAACGGCAAAACGTCCAAAAAGTGCATCCCTGCGGGGATTATTCGGGTGCGAATGGAAAAGTTGAGTCAAAGGAGCGTCTCCAATGGCATAATCTCCTTCCAGGATAAAGCTGGTTTTGGAAAGGTCAATGCGCCTTATCTGTTCCTCGATCTTTAGTCCGAAACGTGTAAAATCGAAATCGCTGTTAAGCACGCCGCTAAAGCTCTTGTTGATCTCGCCGGTGATCTCAGGATAATTCCGTTCGAGCAGAACATTTTCTTCAGGGGTACGCAGAAATCTGCTGAAAGGCCGCCA
>JBAWAB010000389.1:0-10415 GCA_049589035.1 Salegentibacter sp. | reverse complement strand
CAAAAAGGGATAAGATTACGCGCCACCGTAAGTGAATTTGGCCCTGTTTTACTGGCCCGCATCCTCGACCTCTCTCCCACTCAAACCGGAATTCTGGCTATTGTTTTCAAATACTGCGACGATAACCATCTGCCGCTTCTCGACCTGAAAGACCTGAAAAAGATCATACAATACGCTTCAGACGAAGGCCGGGAAGAATTTGAGAAAGACTACGGAAGGATCTCTTCAGCTTCCACCGGCGCTATCCTTCGAAAAATTGTAGCCCTGGAACAACAGGGTGCCGATCTCTTCTTCGGGGAACGCTCCTTTGAAGTGACCGACCTCACCCGAAAAGACGCTGAAGGAAACGGCTATGTGAACATTATCAGGCTAACCGATATTCAGGATAAACCCCAGCTTTTTTCCACTTTTATGCTGAGCCTGCTGGCCGAGATCTACAATACTTTCCCCGAGAAAGGCGACAGCGATAAGCCGGAACTTGTGCTGTTCATCGATGAAGCGCATCTCATTTTCAAAGAAGCTTCAGACGCGCTGCTCGACCAGATCGAAAGCATTGTAAAACTAATACGGTCAAAGGGAGTGGGCATCTATTTCGTAACCCAGAATCCAACTGATGTTCCGCAGGAAGTATTAGGACAGTTAGGTTTAAAAATACAGCATGCCCTGCGGGCCTTTACCGCACAGGACCGAAAGGCCATTAAACTTACGGCCGAAAATTATCCGATTTCAGAATTTTACGATACCAAAAACGAACTTACCTCGTTAGGTATCGGGGAAGCTTTGGTTTCGGCATTAGACGAAAAAGGCAGACCGGGCCCACTTGCAGTTACCATGCTGCGAGCTCCCATGAGCCGGATGGATATCCTGACGCCTTCAGAATTGAATGAACTTATAGATGCTTCAGAGCTGCTTCCGAAGTACAACGAAACAATAGACAGGGAAAGTGCCTACGAGATCCTTACAGATAAAATAGCAAGAGCCGACGCCGAAAAGGCTCGGGAAAAGGCCCGGGTTGAAAGAAAAGAAGTGGCCAGAGCCGGTTCGCGGAAGACGTCCCGCAATGACTCTAACAACACTGAAAAAGCAATAATCAAAGTGCTCACCAGCGCCACCTTTATACGTGGCGTGATGGGTGTTTTGAACAAACTGATGAAATAAACCCCAAATTAAATCATGAAGAACAAGTTTTTACTGATCCTTTTAATGTTGCCTTTCTTTATCATCTCCTGTAACAGTGACGAAGATGATCCTTTTCTGATCACCGCCAACCAGGTAGGAGCCCTGAAAAAAGAGGTCAAGATAAACCAACTGGATTCTATTTATCCCAACGATTCCATCGTAACGAAAAGAAGTGGTGCCGAGTTGCTGCAATCTACCGACGAGGTGAGAATCTATGAAAAAGGCGGGAAACCATTACTGGAGCTGGAACCGCTGCAAGAATTCGACTCGACCAGCACCATTGGGTATATAAGGATCCTGGATCCACGATTTGAGACCAAAGCGGGGCTCAATACCAACAGCACCTTCAAGGATATTGTGGAAAACTACAATATCTCCCGCATCGAGAACACTCTGAACGCGGCGGTGGTTTTCCTGGATGAGATCAACGCCTATATCACGATCGACAAAAAACAACTACCGGCAAGCCTGCGCTATGACACCGACAGCAAAATAAGGGCTTCGCAGATCCCGGACGACGCCAAGATCAAATACTTTATGATCTACTGGAATTAAAGCGAAAAACAGCGAATTTTGTACTACAAGAGCGGCCAGGTGGCCGCTCTTGTTCTTAAAAAATGTTAAGGAGACAGCTGAATTAAAATCTTTGGCTAACTTTATCATGAACCAAACTTATTAATTATGATCAAAGCCTTAGGATTAATCATGACCATTGGAGGAGCCATCGCTCTCATCTTTGGCATTTTAGGAATCTTTGGAAGCATCGCCCTTATCATAAATGCATGGGCATTAGCCATCATTGGGTTCATCTTCTTTTTCGCCGGAATCTCACTTATTAAACGCCGCAGCGACAAAGATGTCCCTCAGCAAAATCAGAATACTTAAACACCCTGCGTAACATAATTCCATTAAAAAAGGTGCCTTTTCAGGCACCTTTTTCTTTTCAAACAGTAATGGTAGATAACTAGTCTACGTTGTCATGCAAGAAGGAGTTGTTACTCCTGAAATGCAAATCGTTGTCATCGTCTTTGCTCAGCGAGGTCCGCGAAAGTTTGCTCTCTCCGGGATTGCGCGTGTCAAGATCGACGCCCTGGCGTTTATAAGCTGGTTCCCGCTCGATCTCGTCAATCTGCGCAGCGTTGCTTCTAAACTTATAGTTAAATTCCTTCATTTTCGCCCTGCGTTCTGCAGCACGCTCTACAAGCATCTCAGAAATAGGATTATCAAAAGGATCCCCATTATCCGATTTGCCTGGTTCGGCAGGTGCTACCGTTTTCTTTTCGAAGGCTATGGTTTCATCCTTAGGTTCTTCTTTTTTGGCAGGTTTTGAATTCTCCAGCTTTTGCTCAAATTCCATATAATCATCAAGGCTGTAGCGTTTGATACCTTTCGCAGAACTTTCGGTTACCGGAATGATCTCTACAGGCTCATTCACTTCAATATTCTTCGCATTCTGATTGTTTTCTGCGGAAGACTGAGTTTTTCGCTCCTGCTGCTTTGGCTGTTGCTGTCTTTGTTCCGAAGAATTCGTCTGCGCCTGTCTTTTCTCTTTATTTTCTTCGCTTAGCGGAAAATCGAAGGTAAACATGAATTGTTCATCACTTTCAACATTCACCTCTTCCGGCTCGTTCACCTCCATATTACTCACCTCTTCTTTTGAAGAAGTATCGTTGATGATAAAATCATTGGGATCAACCTCCTCAAAATCTACGACTTCCATATTTCGCGCAGAAGGCGGGGTATAGAGATCGTCATCTTGCTTTTTGGTCACGTTTCCCACCTCGTCGATCTCCTCAACGCTTTCGTCCAGGGTATGAACGATCTTCTGTTTGGGTTCCTCTTTTTTTTCTTCCCCGGCTTTGGACCCGGCTTCCTCTTTTTTCCCGGGAAGATCTGGGTAAGAACCAGTTTTCTTGGGCGCAAGATTATGCTCGGCCTTTTGCTCATCTTCGAGGGTATGGATGATCTTTTTAGTCTCGATATTAGTGATCTCGTTCTGTTGTTCCACATTGAAACCAGTAGCAATAATGGTCACAGAGATCGCACCTTCCAGAGATTCGTCTTCGCCAACCCCCATGATGATGTTGGCAGAGTTTCCGGCTTCGGCCTGGATGTGGTCGTTAATTTCACCAATCTCATCAATGGTGATCTCTTCGGAACCTGAAACGATAAGCAGCAGTACATTTTGAGCTCCGGTGATCTTATTATCATTCAGCAGTGGAGAATCCAGGGCTTTGCTAATGGCATCGTTGGCACGGCTCGCCCCCGAAGCACTAGCAGAACCCATAATAGCAGTACCACTATTGCTCAACACGGTCTTGGCATCCCGCAAGTCAATGTTTTGAGTATAGTGATGGGTAATCACCTCAGCAATCCCGCGGGAAGCGGTTGCCAGAACCTCGTCAGCTTTTGAGAAACCGGCTTTAAAGCCAAGATTTCCGTAAACTTCCCTTAATTTGTTATTGTTGATCACAATAAGTGAGTCAACATGATTACGCAGATTTTCAACCCCTAACTGAGCCTGTTCATTCCGCATTTTTCCTTCAAACTGGAACGGAATTGTCACAATTCCCACCGTAAGGATATCCATTTCTTTGGCCTGTTTGGCGATGATCGGGGCAGCACCCGTTCCTGTACCACCGCCCATTCCGGCAGTGATGAATACCATTTTTGTGTTCACATCAAGCATTTGCTTGATCTCCTCAAAACTTTCCACGGCGGCCTGCTCGCCAACCAGCGGATTTGCTCCGGCGCCAAGGCCTTCAGTAAGGCTAACTCCAAGCTGGATCTTGTTGGGTACGGAGCTGTTTTCCAATGCCTGCGCATCGGTATTACAAACTACGAAATCTACTCCTTTAATTCCCAGCTGGAACATGTGGTTAATGGCATTACTACCACCGCCACCTACGCCTATAACTTTGATGACGTTCGATTGGTTTTTGGGTAAATCGAATGAAATGTCTCCGAATTCTGTACTGCTCATAAATTCAAATTTTCTGGTTCTATGTTGTATTACTCTGCGTTATCTAAAAAATCTTTAAACTTCTCGGCCCATTTGTCAAAAATGCTCTTTTTGGCCGTTCTCTTTGAAGACTGATCGTCTTCTCTTTCCTGTTCTTCCCTTTCTGCGATCTCTTCTTCGGTGATGGGTTCTTCTTTCTGGAGCTCCACTTCGTCCATGAACTTTTTGCTGCCCTGTTCCAGGCTGTTCATCACGAGACCAACCGCGGTCGCATAAACCGGACTTGTAGTCTCGGTATCGTTGTTACCGGCTAAATGCTCATTAGGATAACCAATTCTGGTATCCATACCGGTGATGTATTCTGCGAGCTGCTTCAAATGTTTTAGCTGCGCTCCGCCTCCTGTAAGCACCATTCCGGCGATCAGTTTTTTCTTCTGCTCTTCATGCCCGTAATTCTTGATTTCCAGATACACCTGCTCAATGATCTCAACTACCCGGGCATGAATAATTTTCGAAAGGTTCTTCAGTGTGATCTCCTTAGGCTCTCTTCCTCTCAATCCCGGAATTGACACAATTTCATTGTCCTTATTCTCCCCGGGCCATGCCGATCCGAACTTGATCTTCAGCAATTCTGCCTGCTTTTCAATGATGGAACAACCTTCCTTGATATCTTCGGTGATCACATTTCCGCCGAAAGGAATCACCGCGGTATGGCGAATGATCCCGTCCTTGAAAATGGCAAGGTCGGTAGTACCGCCACCTATATCGATGAGCGCTACCCCGGCTTCTTTTTCCTCCTGGCTTAGAACAGCGTTTGCTGAAGCCAGAGGTTCCAGGGTCACTGCCGAAAGCTCCAGGCCGGCACTTTTCACACATCTTCCGATATTCCTGATAGAAGAAACCTGGCCTACCACCACGTGGAAATTAGCCTCCAGTCTTCCGCCATACATCCCGATGGGCTCCTTGATCTCAGCCTGCCCGTCCACTTTGAATTCCTGCGGAAGCACATGGATAATTTCCTCTCCCGGAAGCATTACCAGCTTGTGCACCTGGTTGCAAAGCTTCCGTATATCTTCAGCATCTATCACCTCTTCAGGATTGGGACGGGTAATGTAATCGCTGTGTTGTAAACTTCTAATATGTTGACCTGCAATTCCAACCACCACATCTTTGATCTTCAGCCCCGAATCGGCTTCAGCTTCCTGAATGGCCTGCTGGATAGACTGGATGGTTTGCGTAATATTGTTCACCACTCCGCGGTGCACGCCAAGGCTTTTGGATTTTCCAATCCCAACGATCTCTACCTTACCGTATTCGTTTTTACGCCCAATCATGGCCACGATTTTCGTGGTACCTATGTCCAATCCTACTGCGATGTCGCTTTGTTCCATAACTTATTTTTTAGTGCATACAACCTGGTTGCCAAATTGTAAGTTCACTTTCCTGTAGGTATTCAGTTTCTCGTCTTTCATTGCTTTTTTATAGAAAGCCTTAAAATTGTTGAATTTCAGCTCAATGTTTTCGGCTTTTCCGAAGTAAATACTGAAATCAAGTTTCCTCAGATCCATTTCATACTTCCCGCCTTCCAAACGGGTAATGCCCGTAATATGACGGGTGAGAAATTCGTCGTTTTTGATATATTCCACCAGCGGATACACTTCAGCCGCATTGGAAGCCTCAAAACCGTACAACAGCGGCACGCGGGCCGTGTGGTACGGAGAGAGCGGCATGACCTTCCCGTTTCTGTCAAGGTAGAAAGATTTATTCCCTACGACTCTTCCAATAGGTTTTCGCTGACTGATCTTCGCATTCAGTTTGCCGTCTAAAGTGAGATAAACTTCAGCATTTTCGATCATATCATTAGATTTCAAGAGGGTTTCCACCCTATTCAAATCTAAAGTTTCTTTATCCACACTCGCAACGGCCACTTTATTTTGTATTAACAATTTATTAACCGCTTCCTCAGTCACATACAGGTTTTCATTGGGGGTAAAAAGCACATTTACCTCTGTGATTTTTCGCTTCTCGTGACGGTTTTCCGCAAAGCCATACAAAAAGCCGACGAAAGCCAACAGAAAAACTGCTTTTATGTAACCCAGATTACGCTTCATGCTCCAGAGCTGTTTTTAGTTTTTCCACTTCATTTCCAATGTCTCCGGCGCCCAGCACCACTACCACCTCAGGCGTTGCAGCTTTTACCTTTTCGGGTAAAGTCGCTTTGAAAACAAGGCTCTTTTGTGGGTTGCTGATTTTCTCCAGCAACCAGTCTGAAGTAACTCCTTCAATAGGCTCTTCCCTGGCAGGGTAGATATCGAGTAGCATCACCTCGTCGAACTTGCTCAGATTGCTGGCAAAGTCATCGGCGAAATCTCTTGTTCTGCTGAATAAATGGGGCTGAAAAATGGCCAAAACCTTTTTCCCGGGATGCATTTCCCTCACTGCCTGGTGTACGGCTGCAATTTCGGCTGGATGATGGGCATAGTCATCGATCAATACAAGCTGATCGGTTTTTATTTTATAGGAGAATCTGCGTTTCACACCCTTGAAGCTGTATAATGCCCTGGCAAGTTCATCGATTGGGGATCCGAAGTGAATAGCCATTGCCAGGGCTATTACAGCATTTAGCAAATTATGTTTGCCGGGTAGATTTAAACGTAAATCCTTAATATTTTCACCAGGAGTCCGAAGGTTGAAACGATAACTCCCATTTTCAATTTCTATATCTGTAGCTGCATAATCAGAATCATCTTCTATGCCAACTGTTGCTCCTTCCAGAGGAAGACCATTTTTTATGAATAATTTGCCATCCTGCGGAATCAATTCTGCGAAAGCGCGAAAAGAGGCCTGCAGGTGTTCTTTCACTCCGTAAATATCCAGATGATCGGCATCCATGGAGGTGATCGCCGCAATATTGGGAGAAAGATGCAGGAAGGAGCGGTCAAATTCGTCGGCCTCTACCACGATCACCTCGTCCCCCTTAAGGATAAGATTACTATTAATATCTTCGCTGATGCCACCAAGGAAAGCGGTGACTTTAGCTCCAGTTTCCTTCAGGATATGAGCAAGAATAGCTGTAGTAGTTGTCTTGCCATGAGTACCCGCAACCGCAAGGGTGAGTTTGTTTTCGGTCACCAATCCAAGAACCGCAGCTCTTTTCATCACCAGGTAATGATTCTGAAGAAAATAATTGTATTGCCGGTGCTGCTTCGGAATAGCCGGAGTGTAAACAATCAAGGCTTTTTTATCATTTTTAAACACCTCCGGAATTTCATGAATATCGTCATCATAAAGCACTTCGATCCCCTCCCGCACCAGGGCGCGGGTAAGTTCAGTCTCTGTTTTATCATAACCAGCCACGGTCTTTCCTTCGGCCTTGAAATAACGCGCCAAAGCACTCATCCCGATCCCGCCGATGCCGATAAAATAGAGGTTCTGTATGTGATCTATTCTGCTCAACTTCCTTATTTCTTCTTTTCGATCAATTTTTCCACTTCATCTACTATAGCTGAAGTGGCATTTGGCAAAGCCAGTTTCTTAATATTTTCGGCCAGTTTCTGCTGCTGCTCTTCTGAAGCCAGCAAACCGAAGAAAACAGATTCGAATTTCTCATCAAGTTCTGCCTCCGTCAACACCACCGCAGCGTCCTGATTGGCGACAGCTTTGGCATTTTTCGCCTGGTGATCTTCGGCCACATTAGGCGAAGGAATAAAAACCACTGGTTTGCCCACGAGGCAAAGCTCAGAAACTGCAATGGCTCCGGCCCGTGAAACGACCACATCGGCCGCGGCATAAGCCAGGTCCATGCGGTTTAGAAATTCATGGGTTTGAATGAACTTGCCGTTGTACTTTTTGTATTCATTGAAATACAGCTTTCCCGTTTGCCAGAGCAGCTGAATTTCATCCTGCTCAAATTTCTGAGCATACTTTTCTATCAATTGGTTGATCCTTCGGGCACCCAGGCTTCCGCCTAAAACAAGCACTGTTTTCTTTGAAGGATCGAGATTGAAGAACTTCTGTCCTTCTTCTCTTTTCTTTTCCACCAGAAGCAAATCCTGCCTTACCGGGTTGCCGGTGACCACTGTTTTTTCCGAAGGAAAGAATCTGTTCACCTCTTCGTAGGCAGCACAAATTTTATCCACTCTTTTAGACAAAATCCTGTTGGTTATACCCGGATATGAATTCTGCTCCTGAACAAGTGTCGGAATATGCTGGGCACTTGCCACCTTCAATAAAGGTCCGCTTGCAAAGCCGCCGGTACCAATCACCACATCAGGTTTAAAATTGGAGACAATCTTTCTTGATTTTCCCAGGCTGCTAAGCAGCTTGAACGGGAACATCAAATTCTTCAGCGTTAGTTTTCTCTGAATTCCACTTATCCACAAACCTTCAATTTTGTACCCGGCCTGTGGCACTTTTTCCATCTCCATACGATCTTTGGCACCCACAAAGAGAAATTCGGCTTCAGGATAACGCCGCTTTATCTCGTCGGCAATAGCAATTGCCGGATAAATGTGGCCTCCCGTGCCTCCTCCTGATAATATGATGCGCAGATCTTTTTTCATTTTATATCGCCTCACTTAGAATATCCAGCGGATTTTCTTCGTCGGTTTCTTTTTCTTTGATTTCCGATTCTTTTATTTCTTCCCGTCTTGCGCTTACGCTGAGCACTATTCCCAATGCCATACAGGTTGTCCAGATCGAAGAACCCCCGCTACTTACCAGCGGTAAGGTTTGCCCTGTTACCGGGAACAATTCCACCGCCACGGCCATATTCACGAAAGCCTGGAATACAATAGGAATACCCACGCCCATCACCACCAGTTTTCCGAAGATCGTTTCGGCTTTGGTAGCCACAATCACGATACGGAACAACAACAACAGATAAGCCGACATCACTGCAAAAGCTCCAACCAGCCCCATTTCTTCCACTATGATCGCGTAGATAAAATCGGAAGAGGACTGCGGAAGGAAATTCCGCTCTATACTTTTCCCGATCCCCGCTCCAGCTATGCCTCCGCGGGCAATGGCGATCTTTGCTTTTTCAATCTGATAATCTGCCTCGGTATCTTCGCCATTGGTAAAATTCTCAATCCTGCTCACCCAGGTGTCCACCCTATTGGGCAACACTCCAGGAAAAGCCTTTGCGGTGAGTATAAACAAAGCCAGAACAACGATTCCTACGGTAACAACAGCAGCCAAATATTTTACAGGGTATCCTCCTAAGAACATCAGCACCAGAACCATAGCAAATATGAGGGCTGTCGTGGAAAAATTGGCCGGCAAAATTAATAATAATACCGCTCCCACAGGCAGCCATAGAGGCAAAATTGTCTCTTTAAAACCAACTTTTTTATCGGTGATCTTAGACATGTACCGCGCCACGTAAACCATGAGTACCACCGATGCGAGCGTAGATGACTGGAAGGTAACGCCTAATACCGGAATTTGGATCCATCTGCTGGCATACGCCCCGTCAATAATGGTCCCCTGGGCCATGGTATAGATCAGCAACACGATCACCACCGGCAACATCAGGATCGATATTCCGCGGAAATAGCGATAAGGTACCTTGTGAACCGCGAAAAGAACGCAAAAGCCGAGCAACAAATGGAAGAAATGCACCACCAGGTATTTGAAGGTACCGCCGTCTCCATACAAATAAGCAAGATTACTACTGGCGCTGTACACCGGCAAAAACGAAAATATTGCCAACAGTCCGGCGATAGCCCAGATAACCTTGTCTCCTTTGATATTTGCAAAAATGTTGCTCATCTAAACTTTAAATTCTTTCTATTTTCTACAGATTGCGCACTGCATCCTTGAACTGTCTTCCCCTGTCTTCGTAATTCTCGAACAAATCGAAACTTGCACAGGCTGGTGACAATAAAACAGTATTTCCTCTTTCAGCAATTTTATAGGCCATTTGCACGGCCTCTCTCATCGACTGAGTTTCTACGATCGTATCAACGCAGTTTCCAAAGGCATTGAGAATTTTAGCATTATCAACCCCAAGGCAGATGATCGCCTTTACTTTTTCGTTCACCAATGGCAACAGATCATCATAGATATTGCCCTTGTCTACCCCGCCAACGATCCACACCGTCTCAGCCCCCATGCTCTCCAGGGCATAAAAAGTAGCATTCACGTTAGTAGCCTTGGAATCGTTGATGTACTGAACGTTGTTGATCTTCAGTACTTTTTCCCGGCGGTGTTCCACCCCCTGAAAGTTCTCCATGCTCTCACGAATAGTTTCTTTCCTGATGCGGAGCAACTG
>JBAWAB010000388.1:0-2226 GCA_049589035.1 Salegentibacter sp. | reverse complement strand
TTAAGGGTTGTAGTATAATTTTATACATTTACTCCAGTATAAAACTTATTATTGATGAAAAAAATTGAAGCTATTATCAGAAAGTCCAAATTCGATGAAGTGAAAAAAGCGCTTCACGATACCGAAGTAAATTTTTTCAGTTACTGGGACGTCACCGGGGTAGGAAATGAAAAACACGGAAGAGTTTACCGCGGGGTTTCCTACAGTACCAGCGACATTCAGCGCAGAATCATTTCAGTAGTTGTAAGTGACGAATTCCTTGACAGGACCATTAAAGCCATTATAGACACGGCCTACACCGGTCATGTTGGCGATGGTAAAATATTCGTCATACCCGTGGAAGCCGCTTACCGGATAAGAACCAAAGAAGACGGACACGAATCTCTTCAATAACCACACTTCAGATTCATCCCAAAACAATTATTAACCAAGAAGAACAATTTCAAAGATGGAAGTAAACGCTGTTTTAGACTTAATGTGGATCATTGTATGCGGAGTGCTGGTTTTCTTTATGCAAGCCGGTTTTACACTCGTAGAAGTAGGATTCACCCGTGCAAAAAATTCAGGAAATATAATAATGAAGAACCTTATGGACTTCGTGATAGGATCATTAGGATTCTGGACGATCGGGTACACTCTCATGTACGGATCTTCCATAGGAAGTTTTATAGGGATGCCGCATCTTTTTTACAATGTGAGAGAAGATATGCACAACCTTTTCTTTCAGACGGTTTTCTGTGCTACTGCCGCAACGATAGTATCGGGAGCGATCGCCGAAAGAACTAAATTCTCGGCTTACCTTATATTCTCCCTGCTTATTACAACCCTTATCTACCCTATTTCAGGACATTGGGTATGGCAAGGGGACGGGTGGCTCTCCAATCTCGGATTTATAGACTTCGCCGGATCTTCTGTAGTACACTCCCTGGGTGGATGGGCTGCTCTTGTTGCTGCCACTCTCGTAGGGCCACGCATAGGAAAATATACGAAAGATGGAAAATCAAACGCGATCCCGGGACACAATATGATGTACGGCGCATTGGGGGTTTTTATCCTCTGGTTAGGCTGGTTTGGCTTCAACCCTGGTTCTGAACTTGCCATCTCGGGAGACAGTGCCTATAACGTGGCAGGAATAGTAATTACGACAAACCTGGCTGCGGCTGCCGGTGCAGGAACCTCCCTTTTCCTTACCTGGATCAGGTACGGAAAAGCCGATCTTTCAATGACGCTCAACGGCGCTCTTGCAGGATTGGTAGGTATTACTGCGGGCTGTGCGGCGGTGAGCCCTATGGGCGCATTCTTTATAGGAATTATCTCAGGCCTGGCCGTTGTATTTTCTATTGAATTTGTAGATAAAGTACTGAAAGTAGATGATCCTGTGGGTGCAATTTCTGTACACGGCGTGGTTGGCGCTATTGGAACTCTTTGTGTAGGGCTTTTTGCCAAAGATGGCGGCTTGTTCTACGGAGGAGGCTTTCACCAGCTGGGAATCCAGGCTGTAGGCGTAGTCGCTATAGGTGCCTGGGCCATCATAGCTTCTTTCATCGTGTTGTTTATTCTGAAGAAAACAATTGGTCTTAGGGTTTCTGAACTCGAAGAACTCGAAGGACTGGATATTCACGAACACGGAATAGATGCTTACCCCGAATTTGGGACAGCAGCCCAGGATAAATAACCGGTACTATAAAAGAGAAAAAGGAGCGCTTGGCGGAGCGCTCCTGACGATCTCTTCAAAACTAGCCATAGTTCAACCTTCTATTAATCAAACCAAGCATTCGTTATGAAAACAATCTCGAACAAAAATATCAGAAATATTCTAATTACAGCCTCCCTTGGGCTGTTGAATCTGGGCTTATCTGCCCAGGAAACCGAAGAACCCACCTCCGTTTTATCCAATTTCAGCATTAGCGGTTCTGTAGATGCCTATTTTCGCGCTAATTTCAACGGCCTGAACAAATATGAATACGATGCGAACGGCGATGTTATAGGAATGCCTCAGGCCCCGGCAACTTCTTTTGCCAATGATCCCGGCTTTTCTTTCGGAATGGCAAATGTCATCCTCGGCTATGAAGGAAACAAGGTAGGATTTGTAGCCGACCTTGTTTTTGGTCCCCGCGGAGAAGACGCTGTATTTCTTTCGGGACCCTCCACCAATGTGGTGAATCAGCTGTATGTCTATTACCAGATCACCGACAAGGTCAAGCTCACTTTTGGTAACTGGAACAC
>JBAWAB010000387.1:0-2725 GCA_049589035.1 Salegentibacter sp. | reverse complement strand
TCAGTGCACCGGGGCTTCCGAGGCCAATAAGATAAACCAGCACGCCCAAAGCTGAAATTGTGGAATATGCCAGGATCCCTTTAAGATCGGTCCTGAAAATGGTGTGTATAGCCGAATATAGCATCGTGAAAGCGCCCACGGCAATAAGAGTGTTGTTCCAGATATCATGCCCTCCAAAAACAGGAGTGAAACGCATAAGCAGGTAAATGCCCGCTTTCACCATCGTAGCCGAATGCAGATAGGTAGAAACCGGCGTGGGAGCCTTCATCGCACCCGGCAGCCAGAAATGGAAAGGAAACTGCGCCGACTTGGTAAAGGCTGCTCCAAAAAGCAGCACTACCGCCAGCCAGTAATATTCGTTTCCAGCAATAGCATCTTTCATACTTAGCATTTCGGCAATGCTGTAAGTACCGGTCATATTGCCAATTAGCACTGCTGCGGCAAGGAGAAACATTCCCCCAAAACCGGTAATTCCCAGCGCTGTAAGCGCCGATTTACGCGAAGCCTCACTCGTATTATTAAAGCCGATAAGGAAAAAAGAACTTATACTGGTAAGCTCCCAGAAAACAAAGAGGGAGATAAGATTGTCAGATAACACCAGCCCCAGCATGGCAGCCATGAACACACTAAGGTAGCCGTAGAACCGGTCGAGATAATGATGCCCCTTCAGATAGGAAGAGGTATAGACAAACACCAGGAAACCAATGCCCGTGATCATTAAAGAAAACAGCAGCGAAAGTCCGTCGAGGGTAAAGCTAAGATTTGCTCCAAAAGACGGAATCCAACGGTAGGTTTCGGAAATCACCTTCCCTTCTGAAATTTCAGGTATGAAGCTGCAAAAATAGACGAACAGACTTAGAGGTATGAGCGCTGAAAGAACGGCAAATCTTCCCTTGAAGAGTTTGCCGGCAAACACTAAAAATAAAGCGAATAAAAAACCTAAAAGTACGGCTGTTAGCATATTTTTTTGGAAAAGGGTGCGTGCTTCGCAAATATAACAGATATTATTTAAGTTTTAGTCTGGTGTTTATACTTAAATCCCGCTGATTGTAACCGTTTAGAAGCTTTTCATTTAATAGGCTTCATTTTTTTCACATTCCTATTATCTTTCTTAAATCAGACATAAAAATATAAAAGCTTAAGGAAGCCCGGGAAAAACTGCCGCCTGTTCTTCCTAAATTTTATAATTTACAGCCAAAAACATCCCATATCTATGCGAATTTTATTGATTTTCCTGTTTGTTTCCGGACTCTGCTTCGGGCAAACCAATACTTATGACGTCTCTTTTAAAAATGCCGAACATCACGAAGCGCAGATCAAAGCTCATTTCCCCGAGCTGGATTCGGCAAGCCTCGTAGTGAGGATGAGCCGCAGCTCTCCCGGCCGGTATGCGCTTCATGAATTCGCAAAGAATATTTACGGCTTCAAAGCCACCAACAGCAAGGGTGAAAAGCTAAAGGTCACCAGGCCCGATCCATATTCCTGGAAGATCTCCGGAATAAAAGGCGAAGTAAATATCGAATACACCCTTTTCGCCAACCGTGGCGGCGGAACATATTCTCAAATTGACCAAACTCATGCCCACCTGAATATTCCCGCTACCTTCATGTATGCTAAGGATCTAAAACTTCGTCCGATAGAAGTGACTTTTCACACCGAAGACCATCCGGATTGGAAAGTAGCCACTCAACTCAAGGAATTGGGCAAAAACAAGTACGCTTCTCCCGACCTCTATTATTTCATGGACAGCCCCATAGAAATCAGCGATTACCGCTCGCGAGAATTCAGCGTAAACGGAAAGAAGATCCGCTTTACCCTGCACGATCCAGGTACAGAAGAGGAAGTGGATGAATATTTCGAGAAGGTGAAAAAGATCGTAGATCAGGAAAGGAAAGTCTACGGCGAATTGCCCAATTATGACTTCGGAAAATATACCTTCCTGGTTTGTTACATGCCACAGGCCTCGGGCGACGGGATGGAGCACCGAAACAGCACGATGATCACCAGCAGCAGAAGCCTTGGCGAAGGCGGAATGGAAAAAAATATCGGCACCGTGGCCCACGAATATTTCCACTCATGGAATGTTGAAAGGATCAGGCCCAAAGGTCTCGAACCTTTCGATTTCAGCAAAGCCAATATGAGCGGTGCGCTGTGGTTTGCTGAAGGTTTCACCAGTTATTACGGCCCGCTGACGCTCTGCCGCGCAGGCATTATAAGTCCCGAAAAGTATGTGGAAGGGCTTAATGGTAGCTTCAATTATGTATGGAATTCGCCGGCCCGGGAATATTTTAATCCTATCGAGATGAGTTACCAGGCGCCGTTTGTAGATGCGGCGACTACTGTTGATCCTGTAAACCGCGAGAATACCTTTATTTCCTATTATTCCTACGGAAGCGTTCTTGGCCTGGCACTGGACCTGAAATTGCGCGAAAAAGACCTTAATCTTGACGATTTCATGAAATTGATGTGGCAGAACTACGGAAAACCTGAAATTCCCTACACCGTAGAAGATATCAAAAGCACCTTGGAAAAATATGCCGGCGAGGAATTCGCTGATGAATTCTTCAGCAATTATATCTACAACAGCAAAATGCCCAATTATGACGAGCTCTTCGCCAACGTAGGTCTGAACATAAGCAGACAGGAAGACAAAGCATATTTTGGCGCTTCGGTAAGTAATGGCGACGGCGGCATCTTCATTAGCCGCAACACCATGAAACACAGC
>JBAWAB010000386.1:0-11769 GCA_049589035.1 Salegentibacter sp. | reverse complement strand
TCCCTGCCAAAGGTGAAGGCAGCGGCTATTTTGTGGGGTTTTCCTTCCTCGATCACCTCAAAAGTATTTTTCAGGAATTGTTTGATGTGCCAGGGTAACTTACTGGCTGCGATGATCAGGAAAATATCGGTGCCATGAGAGACGTGCAGCAGAAAGTTCTCTATCGTGTCTGTACTGGCGCCTGCTTTCTTCATAGCGTCCAAATACATTTCAAAATGGCTTTGATGTTTTCCGTAGAAATTAACATCGGTTTCCTCGGCCAGGACAATTTCGTTGATGAGGTATCGCGTTTGCGGATCACCTTGGGGAACCCACGGGCAATTAGTCCAGGTAAGTTTTTGCTGAAGGGATTTGAGCAGCGACATAAAATCCCAGACTGCAAAAACATGCTGCTCCATAAAAACCTGTAACTGCTGCGGAGTCTTGATTTTGCTGTAAAGCGGGTGTTGCTGTAGTTTTTTTATCTGAGGTGCAAGTTCGCTGTTAATCTCTTTAATCATAGGCTGCTTCCTGTTTTTTGCAAAAGTAGGAAGCAGCTTAGGATTTTTAAAATCTCAACGGGGTTTTTCCTCTCTCTGGCGACTCAAATTCAGCTTTTTGAAGTAAATTGATAATATGGGGTTCAGAATGATAAGTGTGCAAAATATCCTGGTCTTTTATTCAAAAAAGTCAGAGGAATACCTGCGACTGGATGGAGTAGTTGCTAAAAAGCCCAGGCCGCTGAAGGAAGTCTGCTGTGAAAAATACAAAAAGGGCAAACGCTGTAAGCGCTGCCCTTGCTATGATTTGTTGGAAAATTCCTGAAGAGATCCCATTGGTTGTACAACGCTATGAAGGGGAGAAGGGACGCGAATTATTTGTCCAGTTTTGGATAATTATTCTCCTATTTGGCAAAGATTTTATTTGCTACAGTTTTGTTCTGTAACTTTTTGTTCCAATATGCAATGTAAACCGAACCTAAAATCGACGGAGCAATCCAAAAAAATATTGTTCCAACATTGAGTCCTGCAACAATGAATGCGGTAATCGAAGCTATCAGTGCTCCAATCATACGGCCCAAGTGATTTTTTAACCAAAGCTTCTTGTCCTTCTTGAAAGATCTAAAAAACCTAAAATCTTTCACTGTCATAAACCCACCAAGTCCACCAAAAAATAAATACAATACAGAATTTGGGGTTTCCTGAAATAGCCCAATTATACCTATAGTGATCGTTATCATTGACGCAGCCATCATAATTCCAGAAATCAATTGGTCGGTTAAGCTGGCATGTTCTTTAGCTTTATTTTTAAAAGTTAAAGCCTGATTGCCTGCTAAAACTAAGTAAATAGTAAAAATTCCAATTAAGAATAAAAACAGGTTTTTGTGGTTGGGCAGATTGGAAATTACCAATGAAATCAATGAACTTATAATCATTGAATAAGAAAATATTCTTCCCAATCTTATATGCGAATATCTTCCTTTTTTTACAAGTATACTTCCAAGTCCGCTGATCAATCCAATCCCGCCAAAGAAGGCATGAATATAAATTGAAATCTTAATAATTTCCTCCATTTCAAATTTATTTTAGAGATCAAAAATCCGATAAAATTTTAGCCTCTTTATATTTTACTTTCTGAACTGTTATTTTTTTATGACGAAATGTAAAATTTGTGGCTAACACATATTTTTGATCCCGAACTAAGTCTTAAATAAAGAACTCACAGGTCCCGAAGGGCTGTGAGTTCTGGTTTTTTGTTTGGATAGGAAGTCCAAAAGACCAACCTGTGGCCGGGCGGCCTCCTTAAAAAGCAGGAATTTCAGTAATATCAGCTCCCGTGATAAGAAGGTGAATGTCATGGGTGCCTTCATAAGTGATCACGCTCTCCAGGTTCATCATATGGCGCATGATGCTATATTCTCCGGTGATTCCCATGCCGCCCAGGATCTGTCGTGCTTCCCTGGCGATTTTAATAGCCATTTCCACGTTGTTTCGTTTTGCCATGGAGATCTGAGCCGAAGTCGCTTTCCCCTCATTTCTAAGAGTGCCGAGGCGCCAGGCCAGTAATTGTGCCTTTGTGATCTCGGTGATCATCTCGGCCAGTTTTTTTTGCTGAAGCTGCTTTGAGGCAATGGGTTTACCAAACTGAATTCTTTCTTTTGCATATCTAAGGGCGGTATCATAGCAGTCCATCGCAGCTCCAATAGCTCCCCAGGCGATTCCGTATCGTGCAGAGTCCAGGCAGCCAAGCGGGGCACCAAGACCACTCTTTCCTGGCATGAGGTTTTCCTTCGGAACCTTTACATTGTCAAAAATGAGTTCTCCCGTGGCGCTGGCTCGAAGGGACCATTTGTTGTGGGTTTCAGGAGTGCTGAAGCCTTCCATACCACGTTCTACGATGAGGCCGTGGATGCGACCTTCTTCATTCTTGGCCCAGACTATGGCGATATCGGCGAAAGGAGAGTTGGAAATCCACATTTTCGCGCCATTCAGCAGGTAATGATCTCCTTTATCCTTAAAATTTGTGGTCATTCCGCTAGGGTTGGAGCCATGATCAGGTTCGGTAAGGCCGAAGCAACCAATCATCTCTCCTGTGGCCAGTTTGGGAAGATATTTCGTTTTCTGTTCTTCAGATCCGTATTTAAAGATGGGATACATTACCAGGGATGACTGTACCGAAGCCGTAGAACGGATTCCGCTGTCGCCGCGTTCGATCTCCTGCATGATGAGTCCATAGGAAATTTGGTCGAGACCGGCGCCGCCGTATTCTTCAGGAATATAAGGGCCAAAAGCACCAATTTCGGCAAGGCCGTTGAGTAACTGCTTCGGAAATTTGGCTTCCTGCGCAGCGTCTTCAATTATTGGAGAAACTTCGCGTTTCACCCACTCGCGGGTGGCGTCGCGAACCATCTTGTGTTCGTCGGTTAAGAGCTCGTCAAGATTGTAGTAATCAGGGGCTTCAAAAAGGTCTGGTTTCATTCTTTGTGTAGTTTGTAACCAAAGGTAACCAAGACTTTTATAGCAAACAATCTAAAAATTTATAATTTCAGGTAGAAAGCTGATACTAAATCGCGGTATTCTTTAGTGTAATGGTGACGGGAGATCTCCAAAACCAACTCATCAATTTCAGGTATTGCTTCGGAAAAGCTCAAATTGAGCAGACTTCTTTTTATTTCTGCATCCTTATGACCTTTCACGCGGGTGATCTTCTTCGGAAAAAGACGAATTTCAGCAGCCAGCTTCAGAAGTTTTTCTTCTTCGGAATATGGAATGATCAGGCTGAAGATGCCTTCTGCAGAGAGCAATTTCGACACCCCGTTCAGCAGCTCATCAAAAGGTAATGCTTCGGCAAATCTCGCCTGATTCCTTTGGTCATTTTCCGAAGTAAATTCCGACGAGTAGAAGGGCGGATTGGAAATAATGAGTTCATATTTTTGTTCGTCCTGCATTTCTTCTACGAATTCGTCGAAGGCGGCATGATAGCAAAAAAGACGGTCTCCCCATTCGCTTCTTTCAAAGTTTTCCACGGCCTGTTCGTAGGCATCTTCGTCAATCTCTAAAGCATCTATGAGCATGGCGTCAGAACGCTGGGCCATCATAAGTGCCAGAACCCCGGTGCCGGCGCCGATGTCAAGAATAGAATCTGGTGTTTGATCAAGTGGAGTCCAGGCGCCAAGAAGGACGCCATCGGTACCTATTTTCATAGCGCAACGATCCTGGTGAACGGTGAATTCTTTGAATTGAAAAGGTTGGGTGGACATAATTTTGAAGATATATGTTTTTCAGAATAAAAAGTGACTCTGTCATCCCGAACTTGCGTCAGGATCTTTATATGGTAAAAACAGAAGCTGAAACAAGTTCAGCTTGACGGAATAAGAAATAGTGCCAATAAAGATGAGTACAGTTTGACGAGAATAAAAAAACCGCTCCTAAAAGAAGCGGTTTTCAGATATATTATTTCAGAAGAAATTACTCTCCAAGAGCAACTCTTTCGAAACCGGTTACGCTAAGATCTGAATTCACAGATTTTACATAATCGGCAACGCTTTGTTTGTTGTCTTTAATGTAAGCCTGGTTTACAAGAGTGTTGTCTTTAAAGAAACGTTTGATCTTACCTTTAGCGATATTGTCAAGCATTTCTTCAGGTTTTCCTTCTTGTCTCAATTGATCTTTAGCGATCTCAATCTCTTTTTCGATAGTAGACTGGTCAACACCATCCTCGTTAAGAGCTACAGGGTTCATTGCAGCAGCTTGCATAGAAACGTTTTTGGCAGCTTCTTCAGCACCTTCGACGTTTGCAGAAAGACCTGTAATAACTGCGATTTTGTTACCAGCGTGAATGTAAGATCCTACGAAAGGAGCTTCAAGTGTTTTGAATGCACCAATTTCGATTTTCTCGCCAATCACACCTGTTTGTTCAGTAAGTTTTTCCTGAACAGTGATTCCTTTGTAATCTGCAGCCAAAAACTCCTCTTTGGAGTTGTAGTCTAAAGCAAGTTCAGCAAGGCTTTGAGCAAGAGCTACGAAATCATCGTTTTTAGCAACGAAGTCGGTCTCGCAGTTCAAAGAGATCACAGCACCTTTAGTGTTGTCATTGTTAACTTTTGCAATCGCAGCACCTTCTGAAGATTCTCTGTCGGCTCTCTTGGCAGCTACTTTTTGTCCTTTTTTACGAAGAACTTCAATTGCTTTATCAAAATCACCATCAACTTCTACCAATGCTTTTTTGCAGTCCATCATACCTGCACCGGTAGCTTTTCTTAATTTGTTTACTTCTGCGGCGGTTATCTTAGCCATAGTATATGTTTTTTAGAATGAAGGAGTCGTTTAGTTAGGTAGTAAAAACGATAACTAAACGACTAATAAATTTTGACTGAAAATTAATTTTATTCTTCTTCGTTAGACGAAGAAGCTTTGTCTAAAGTTTGTTGCTTAGATTCAAGTTTCACGTCTTTCTTAGCTTCTTTCATTGCCTTTTTGTCTTCGGCGTCTTTAGAAGGTACTTCAGCATCTCCTTTTTTGGCTTTAGGAGCTTTCTCTTCTTTAGAGGCTTTCTCTTCTTTTGAAGCTTTTTCGTCTTTCTTCTTGGTCTCTTTGTTTGCTTTTCTTTCAGACAAACCTTCAACGATAGAATCAGAAACGTAAGAGACTACCTTGTCGATAGATTTTGAAGCATCGTCGTTTGCAGGGATTAGGTAGTCTACCTCTCTTGGATCAGAGTTGGTATCTACCATAGCAAAGATTGGAATGTTTAATTTCTGAGCTTCTTTAACTGCGATGTGTTCACGAGTGATGTCAACTACAAACAATGCTCCCGGAAGACGAGACATATCTGAGATTGAACCTAAGTTCTTTTCTAACTTAGCTCTTAAACGATCTACCTGTAGGCGTTCTTTTTTAGAAAGCGTGTTGAAGGTGCCGTCTTTCTTCATTCGGTCGATAGAAGCCATTTTCTTAACGGCTTTACGAATCGTCACGAAGTTTGTAAGCATCCCGCCGGGCCATCTTTCAGTGATGTAAGGCATGTTTGCTTTCTCGGCTTGTTCAGCTACGATTTCTTTAGCTTGTTTTTTGGTAGCTACGAAGAGTATTTTTCTACCACTGGCTGCGATCTTTGCAAGGGCATCACCTGCCTCCTGCATTTTTGCAGCACTCTTATATAAGTTGATGATGTGGATTCCGTTACGCTCCATATAGATATATGGGGCCATGTTTGGATTCCAGCGTCTTGTTAAGTGTCCAAAATGAACACCAGCATCAAGTAATTCTTTTACTTCTACTTTGTTTGCCATTTTTGTAATAGTTTACGTTCTGTTGAGATAGCAACATTCAGGTGGCTACTTTTAAGTATGGCCCTGACTGTTTAGATGCTAAACTAACTTCTGCCCGGCATGAACAGAATAACAACAAAAAATTAATTTTTTTATGAACTCCCCGGAAAATATTCCGGTAATAATATTAACGTTTAGAGAACTGGAATTTCTTACGGGCTTTCTTTTGACCGTATTTCTTACGTTCTACCATACGTGGATCTCTGGTAAGAAGACCTTCTGGCTTAAGAGCACCATGGTTTTCTTCGTCTAGCGCTACCATAGCTCTGGAAAGTGCAAGACGTATTGCTTCAGCCTGCCCGGTAATACCACCACCGTATACGTTAATTTTAACGTCGAAGTTTCCTTCGTTTTCGGTAAGCATCATTGGCTGGTTTACTTTGTATAAAAGGGTACCAGTGGTGAAGTAATCCTTAAGATCTTTTTTGTTTACGGTGATGTTTCCACTACCTTCGGAAACATATACCCGTGCAACAGCCGTTTTTCTACGGCCAATTTTGTGAATAACCTCCATTACTTAAGATCGTTTAAGTTAATAGTTTTAGGTTTCTGAGCTCCGTGATCGTGCTCTGCTCCTACATAAACCTTTAGATTTCTGAATAGGTCGGCTCCAAGTTTGTTCTTTGGTAGCATTCCTTTTACTGCTTTTTCGATAAGGCGTTCTGGTGCTTTTTCGAATAATTCAGATGCAGTTAAACTTTTTTGTCCCCCTGGGTAACCGGTATGACGGATGTACTCTTTAGCATCCCATTTCTTTCCGGTCAAGTTGATCTTCTCGGCATTGGTAACAATTACGTTATCTCCGCAATCAACGTGTGGGGTGAAATTAGGCTTGTGCTTACCTCTTAGTAGCTTGGCTACGTTTGAAGCAAGGCGGCCCAGCGTCTGTCCTTCAGCATCTACGTGTACCCATTCTTTGGTCACGGTAGCCTTGTTGGCTGATACTGTTTTGTAGCTTAATGTGTCCACACTAATTAAATTTACTTATTATTAAACATTCCATTCCCGTTATCCCGTCATAGAGATCGGGAAACAGGGCTGCAAATGTACAATTATAAATTCATATAGCAAATATGATATAAATTAATTTCCAGGGGTGGAAATCGCTGGCAATCAGGAAGATTTATTTCTGCAGAAATACATAATTCCTAACCAAGCTCAAAGAGCTTCCGAAGAGCGCAGAAATCCTATAAATACAGCGCCTTCCAAAGCAGCAATTATCGATAAAGAGCATTCAATGAACGATTAACGGTAATTTTTAATGTTAAAAAATTCATAAATACGATTCTTCTTTTCTAAATTTGCCCCGAATTAATGCTCAAGATCATGAAGAAATTTTCCCCCCGGTTTTTTACCCTCATTTTTATTGTTTCTGCCTTTGCTGTTTCCTGTGAGCCTGAAAACGCAGTAATGCAGGCTGAAGCTATTCAGGAAGTAAACGTGGTAACACCTATTGATTACAATTCTCTCATAGGAGAATGGAAGGTGTCTAAGATGGAATCTGATACACTTGTTGACCTGAACGGCGATGGTGTGTGGAACACCAATATTCTTGCTGAAACTGATTGTTTTCAGAACATGGGTGTCACTTTCAATTCTGACGGAACCACAACCACAACCAATGCTAAGCTCGATTTCACCCTCGGTCCGAATGGAGACGAATTCGGTTGCATCGCCGGAAGAACCGATGCTGGTACCTGGAGCGTAGAAAACGATGAACTGGTAATGAACCTCAATATTGACGGGGTTGTTTATACCGATAGAAAGCAGATTGTGCAGACCGCGACAACTTTTTCTATGGATATCACCAAATTCGAATCTGATCAATATGTAAATGATCCCGGTAATAGCCAGGCGTCACAAATAAGGATCCTGTCGGTAGAGTATACAAAGATAAACTAAGAGTTTTTTAATTGGTTTTTTAAGTGTTAGTGTAAAGCCCCACGATTTTTGATCGTGGGGCTTTTTCTTTTCGTGTCTTTTGAAGATGTTAAAAAAATATTAATGGGAGTCAGATTGTGTCACATTACCTGATTGAAGCTGTCTATTAATTAAGATCATCAATCAAAAAAATGAAATTCATCAACAGCAGCGTTCTTTTTTCTATTTTCTTCTTTTTCTTTTCCTACTTCAGCTTTGCACAGGGAAGTTCTTCTAAGGAACCGGATACGGCGCCTGAGGATTTCGCAAAAAGATCGTATACAACTGCTTCTGTCCGGGACAATGCCATCAAAATGGATGGACTAATAGATGAGGAAGCCTGGTCTGCTGTGAAATGGAGCGGGAATTACCGGGAATTTGAGCCTGATAATAACACAGCTCCTGCCGAACAGACAAAAATGAAGATCGTCTATGACGATAAATACCTTTACCTGGCATTCAGATGTTACGCCAAGCCTGAAAGTGTTGTGCAGCGCATGGGACGACGCGATGATTTTCCAGGAGATTGGGTTGAGGTAAACATTGATAGTTATAATGACGACCGCACCGCTTTTTCATTTACTATTTCAGCCAGTGGTGTAAAGGGAGATGAGTTTATTTCCAATAATGGGCATTTCGATTCCAGTTGGAATCCTATCTGGTATATGCAGACCCATCTAGATAAGGAAGGCTGGACGGCCGAAGTAAAAATTCCATTCAGCCAGTTGCGCTTCAGCAATAAAGAAGAACAGGTGTGGGGCATTCAGTCTACCAGGCTGGTATTCAATAAAGGGGAACGCTCTACCTGGCAGCCTGTGCCCGCCAATCCTGCCGGATGGGTGAGTTCTTTCGGGGAATTACGGGGATTGAAAGACCTGGAACCTCAAAAGCAACTTGAAATTCAGCCGTATTCTGTTGGGCGGTACAATTCATATGAAGCCGAGGAAGGAAATCCCTTCCGTGATGGCCAGGACGGAGAATTAACGGCAGGTCTGGATGCTAAGATCGGTGTCACTAATGATCTGACCGTTGACCTCACCATCAATCCCGATTTTGGTCAGGTAGAGGCCGATCCTGGTGCGGTTTCTCTTGATGGGTTTGAGATCTTTTTTGAAGAAAGAAGGCCTTTTTTTGTGGAAAATAAAAGTGTATTCGATTACAGCTTCACCGACACTCAGGATAATCTTTTCTTTTCAAGAAGAATCGGCCGTACTCCACAGGGAGAGGTGCATGGATCTCACGTGGCCTATGTCGATAAACCCAATAATACCACGATCCTTGGTGCGGCTAAATTCAGCGGGAAAACGCAAAATGGATGGACCATAGGTGTGCTGGAATCGCTCACTGCCAACGAATATGCCGATGCGGTGAATGATGATGAAAGCCGAACCAGTCAATTGGTAGAGCCGATGACGAATTATTTTGTGGGAAGGCTTCAGAAAGATTTCAACGATCACAATAGTTATATTGGCGGGATGTTTACCGCTACCCATCGCAGGCTAGACGAAGCGGTTTCCTTTTTGCACACCCAGGCCTATTCCGGAGGGATCGATTTTAAGCATAACTGGAACGACCGGAAATATTATCTCGAGGGAAATGCAGTGATGAGTAATGTGAGGGGAACAGAAGAAGCTATTGAAAATACGCAAAAATCTATCGTCCATTTATTCCAGAGAACAGATGCAGGACACGTGGAAGTAGATCCTGCCAGGACTTCTTTAACCGGAACCGGCGGCCGTCTGGAAATAGGCAAAGGAGGAGGAAACGACTGGCGTTACAAATTCGGAGGGAAATGGCTTTCTCCTGAACTTGAAGTTAACGATATAGGTTTTCTGAGGCAAACCGATGATATCAGGCAATATTCCGGAGTAATAAGAATGTTCACAAAACCAACCAGCTGGTACAGGAGAGCCAACATTATGCTTGAGCAATTCACCGCTTTTGATTTTGAAGGAAATTACAATCGGATTCAATATGAATTGCAGGCTTTTGTGAATTATAAAAATAACTGGTGGACTGAGGTGTCGGGAGTGCACAAACCACGGATCTTTATCAATTCCTTCCTCAGGGGTGGTCCGCGCTGGAGGTATAATGAAGAAGATTACTTCTACGTGTTCACCGGAAGTGACCAGACTAAGAAATTATTTGGCAAAATCGGGTATATTCATTCGCAGGCCACACAGGATGCCTTTGCTCTTAGGGAATATAAGGCCTCGCTTCACTTCCAGCCCTTCAATTCCTTAAGCCTCTCTCTGGACCTTGATTATTCCAAAAATCCGAACAAAACTCAATATGTTGGGGAACAGAAATTCAATAATAAAACCCGCTATATTTTAGGAAAGATAGATCAGGAAACTTACAGCGCGACCTTCAGGCTCAACTACAGTATTAATCCAAATCTCACCATTCAGTATTACGGGCAGCCCTATATTTTTAAAGCTGACTATTCCAATTTTAACTATGTGAAGAATTCCGTAGCAAAAGACCTTAACGAAAGGGTAGAATGGTACCAGCCAGATCAGATTTCCTTCAAGGATGATACTTACCTGATAGATGAGAACAGGGATGATGTTACCGACTACAGCATAGAAAATCCTGATTTTGCCTTTGTGCAGTTTCGATCTAACCTGGTGGCGCGCTGGGAATATATTCCCGGCTCCGAGATCTATCTGGTCTGGTCGCAGGGCATCAATGGCTTCGGAAATGTTAATAATGATTTCAGCGGAATCGTAGATAACCAGTTGCTGCGTCAAAGACCGCAGAACACTTTTCTGATCAAAGCCACCTACCGGTTTATTCTTTAATTGGTTTTTCTAAATGCAATAGAAAGCTTCGCCTCCTGAAGTTGAGGAGCTTTCTTTTTATTGCTCCTTTTGCTTCTTCATTGGCTTTGTATAAAGATCTTCTACCACGATCATCACGATGAGGACGAGCGGAGTGGCGAGCACAATACCCCACATACCGGTGAGTGCCCCTACAAGGATCTGTGAAATGATGATGAGTGCTGGTGGGATCTGGATGAGTCGCTGCTGAACCATAGGTGTGATGAAATTACTTTCCAAGAGCTGAACCAGCAAATACAGCCCTACTACGAGGAGCGCCATGGTCGGATCCTGGGAAAGAGCCAGCAGTACGGCCGGTATCATGGCGATCAAAGGGCCAAAATTGGGAACGAAATTGAGGAATCCTGCTATCAATGCCAGTGCAAGCCACATAGGCATTCCCAGGCTGATGAGGCCTATCGAGGTAAGTACGAAAACCACGAACATCGCAAATATTTTACCCGCCAGCCATTTCTGAAGTCCGCTTCCCAGGTGAGATAATACTTCTTTGGCTTTATCACGGCCCCGGGGCGGCACGATCTTTATAATTCCTTTTTTGTAGAGAGACGGGGATACGGTGAAATAGATTCCGATAAACAAAATCAGATAGAGGTCACCTAAGATTCCAAAGGTGGTTCTGAAAAAAGTAGTGAAAAAAGATGCCATTTTCCCGCCAGATTTTGCATCCTCGACCTTTTCCACAAGCTGTTGTCCCAGCCAGCTCTGGTCGAGATAATCTTTAGCATCGTGGAAAGCCGCGGGAAGAGATTCTGATAGCTGTGCGATCTGGGCCTGTACTTTTGATCCTATAAGCCAGCCAATCCCTGCCAGGAGCAGAATACTGCCCACCACCGCAATAGCCATAGTGAGTTTATTGTTCCAGTTGGTTTTCTTCGCGATAAAGGAACTGAGCCCTCTGAAGTAGCAGGCGATGAGGGTTCCCGCCAAAATCAGCAGGAAAACGTTGAAGGTGGCCCTTATAAGAAGCAGGATGACAGCGAGCAGGGCGAAGATGCCGCCAGTGATCCAGACTTTTTTTACAAAAGAATATTCATGGGAGGAGTCATTTTTTTCTGCCATTTCTGATTTCAGTTTTCTGATTTTCGGTTTCAGAAGTTACTAAAATTCCCCGGCAAAACCTGCTGAAGCTAAAGCGGATAGCCTTGAAAACCGAAGTTTTCGCAATACTTTATATTCTCTTCGGAATTCCTTAACAGG
>JBAWAB010000385.1:0-3422 GCA_049589035.1 Salegentibacter sp. | reverse complement strand
GAATATTCGCCCTATTTCGGCGGAAGAACTTTTTATGAATATACTTTCGCTCAATGTCTTTCCTTTTATAGGCAAACCTTTGTTGCGGACCTTCGTAGATGCTGATGAAGAAGCTTATAACCAACTTATGGAAGAACGAAAAAATAAGGTGGCCGATTTCATCTGGCAATCCATAAAACTTCATTAAATGAAAAGAATCGTCCTCTATTTAATTTTGCTGACTACTTCAGGAATATTCGCGCAGGAAAAATTGGATCTTAAGGAATGTTACCGGCTGGTAGAAGAAAATTATCCTCTGGCAAAACAACAGGAAATCCTCGAAAATCAAAATCAGCTGGAGCTAAAAAGCATTGAGGCCGGAAAGTTGCCAAAGGCAGAACTGGAGGCGCAAGCGACCTATCAGTCTGAGGTGATTGAAATTCCCCTTCCTAATTCGCCGGTAGAGCCTTTGAATAAAGACCAATATCGGGCTACGCTTACCGTAAACCAGCTTATTTACGGCGCGGGAATTATTGATGCTAAAGCCGAAGCGTCTACAGCAGCAGCCCGGGCGGATAAAAAGCAGGTAGAAGTGAACCTTTATCAGCTGAAAAAAAGGGTGAATCAGTTGTTCTTTTCGATCCTGCTGGTGCAGGAGAAAAAAGAGTTGCTCAAGGCCAAAAAACAACAGCTTGATGCGAAATTTGAAGAGGTGCAATCGGGAGTGAAGAATGGCGTGTTGCTTCCGTCTTCAGATAAGGTCTTAAAAGCCGAAATTTTGAAGATAGGGCAGGACCTGACCGGGTTGGAAATGACGCGGGCCCGGCTACTAAAAACTTTAGCTACTCTTACAGATAAAAATTTTTCTAAAGAAACCATCCTGGAGGAACCGCAGCTTTTTCCCGCGGAGGAAAAGGAGATGCATCGTCCCGAATTGGAGTTGTTCTCCCTTCAAAAAGAAGTGGTCGATGCGAATGCCGCGCTGCTTTCCAAAGAAACCGCCCCAAAACTCGCCGGTTTTGCTACGGGCGGCTATGGGAATCCCGGCCTCAACATGTTAGACAATTCATTTCAGCCTTTCTATATAGCCGGACTTAAGCTGAACTGGAACATTCTTGACTGGAATGCGAACAAGAAAAGGAGGGAAGCCCTGGCCATGAAAAAAGATATCATTGAAAATGAAGCCGAAGTCTTTGAGCTAAACACCAATATCGAACTGGAGGAGCAGCGATCGGAGATGGATAAATACAGGGGATTCTTAGCTTCAGACGAAGAAATGGTGGGGCTACGGAAGGAAATCGTGACGGCAGCCGAATCTCAACTGCGGAATGGCGTGATCACTTCTTCAGAATATATCACCGAACTCACCAATCTCTATGAAGCTTCCAGCCGGCTAAAAACACACCAGCTTCAGCTGAAGCTCGCCATAGCAGATTTCAACATCATAAAAGGAGAAAAAAGATGAAACAAAAGATCATTTTTACAATTATTAATATTGTTGCCCTGGGGCTTGTATCCTGCGGGAATGGCGATGAAAAAGCCGATGGCTACGGAAATTTTGAGGCCACAGAAGTAGTTGTTTCCGCAGAAAACAACGGCAAAATTATGGCTTTTGAGGTGGAGGAGGGGCAGCAGATCCCGCAGAATAAAATGCTGGGATATATTGATACCATTCCGCTTTCGCTGAAAAAGGAACAATTACAGGCTTCCAGGGAGACGATTAGTTCCAGATCCCGCAGCGTATTATCACAGATAGACGTACTACAGGCACAGCTAAAAACCGCGAATATCAATAAAGACCGCATTGAAAAGATGCTCAAGGATAATGCGGCGACGCAAAAACAGCTGGACGATATCAATGGAGAGATTAGTGTGTTGCGACAAAAAATGCAGAGCGTGAAACAACAAAATGCGCCGGTGATAAGCGAAGTACAAGCGCTCGATATCCAGGTAAAGCAGCTGGAGGACCAGATAGAAAAAAGTAAGATTATTAACCCTGTGAAGGGAACTGTGCTTGTAAAATATGCCGAGCCCATGGAAGTTGCTTCTTTTGGAAAACCCTTGTATAAGATAGCCAACCTTGACACCATGGAGCTGAGGGTATATGTTAGTGAGCCGCAGCTTTCAGAAATAAAAACGGGAGAGGAAGTAATGGTTAAGATTGACGCTCCTGGAGGCATGAAAAGTTATAAAGGTATTATTTCATGGATCGCTTCGGAAGCGGAATTCACTCCGAAGATCATTCAGACGAAGGAAGAACGCGTTGATCTGGTTTATGCCGTAAAGGTTGAAGTGAAGAATGACGGCAGCCTGAAAATAGGCATGCCGGCAGAAATGTGGCTTTCCGAAGAAAAAGAATAAAATGAGCATTCACCTCGAGAATATTTCTAAATCCTACAAAAAGGTGCAGGCGGTAAAGAACATCAGTTTTGATGTTGAGCCAGGGGAACTCTTTGGACTTATTGGCCCCGATGGTGCCGGGAAAACCACCATTTTCAGGATTCTCACCACTTTGTTACTGCCCGACTCGGGGAAGGCTGAAGTAGCGGGATACGATGTGGTGAAGGATTTTAAAAAGATAAGAAAAGAGGTGGGGTATATGCCGGGGAGATTTTCGCTGTACCAGGATCTTTCAGTCGAAGAAAATCTTGAGTTCTTTGCGACGATCTTCGGAACCAGCATAGAAGAGAATTACGAGCTTATCAAAGATATTTACGTGCAGATAGAACCTTTCAAAAAAAGAAGGGCAGGAGCGCTTTCGGGAGGGATGAAGCAAAAGCTGGCGCTAAGTTGTGCGCTCATCCACAAGCCGAAGATCCTTTTTCTGGACGAACCTACTACTGGTGTTGATCCCGTCTCACGCCAGGAATTCTGGGAAATGCTCTCCCGGCTTCAGAAAAAAGGAATTACCATTCTGGTTTCTACGCCCTATATGGATGAAGCCGCCCTTTGCGACCGCATCGCCTTAATTCAGGAGGGGGAGATCCTGCAGGTTGCTTCGCCCGAAGAGATCGTAAAACGGTTTCCGAAGCAATTATTCAACATTTATGCGACAGATATGTACCTGTTGCTGAAAAGCCTGAAGACATACCCGCATACGAACAGTGTGTATCCTTTCGGGGAATTTGTTCATTATACCGATAAGCGCGAGGGAAGTCCGAAAGGGTTGCAGGAATATTTGCAGCAACAGGGGCTGAAGGAGGTGAGCATAGAACCTGCGAAAGCCGGCATAGAGGATACTTTTATTGAAATGTCGGTAAAATGAAGCAGGAATTCATCATAGAAGCGAAGGAGCTCACCAAGATGTTTGGTGATTTTACGGCTGTTGATCACATTAGTTTCCACGTAGAAAAGGGGGAGATCTTTGGCTTTTTGGGAGCCAATGGTGCCGGAAAAACAACGGCTATGAAAATGCTGATCGGTATTTCCAGGCCTACAGCCGG
>JBAWAB010000384.1:0-3479 GCA_049589035.1 Salegentibacter sp. | reverse complement strand
AATTGGGTTTAGATTCATCCGGTTTATGTTATTTCTCAAATTAAGATATTGTCTATATTTGCACCAATCATTCTAGAAAACAGGCTATGTTGCATTACCAAAGAATACTTTTAAAACTATCTGGAGAAGCCCTGATGGGAAACCGCCAATATGGCATAGACCCGCAGCGCCTGGCAGAATACGCCCAGGAAATCAAATCGGTTACCGACCAGGGGATTGAAGTCGCCATCGTTATTGGCGGCGGAAACATCTTTAGAGGTGTTGCGGGGGCCAGCAAAGGCATGGACCGCGTGCAGGGAGACCACATGGGAATGCTTGCCACTGTTATTAACGGGCTTGCCCTTCAGAGCGCGCTCGAAGATGCCGAAGTACAAACGCGCCTGCAATCTGCCGTGAAGATCAATGAAGTAGCTGAACCTTTTATCCGCCGGAAAGCCATCCGCCACCTGGAAAAAGGTAGAGTGGTGATCTTTGGTGGAGGAACCGGAAATCCGTATTTCACGACCGATTCCGCAGCAGTCCTTAGAGCTATCGAAATTCACGCAGATGTGATCCTGAAAGGAACCCGAGTAGACGGAATTTACACCGCCGATCCCGAAAAGGATTCAAAAGCGACAAAATTCGACTATATCACTTTCGAGGATGTGATAAGAAAAGGACTGAAGGTTATGGATACCACGGCCTTTACCCTAAGCCAGGAAAATGAATTACCCATCATTGTCTTTGACATGAACAAACCGGGGAATCTTTTAAAAGTGGTCACCGGAGAAAACATAGGCACAAAAGTTAATTTGTAATTTTAGCCTGCAAAGAACAGGCACATAAACCCTCATTATAATGGAAGACGAGATTGAATTTGTAATTGACAGCGCAAAGGAAGGAATGGAACAAGCCCTTGCACACCTTAAAAAGCAATTGCTTAACATTCGCGCCGGAAAAGCCAACCCCAGCATGCTGGGCGGGGTTGTGGTAGAGTATTACGGCAGCCAAACCCCTTTAAACCAGGTGGCCAATGTAAACACTCCCGATGCCCGCACGCTTTCTGTTCAACCTTTTGAGAAAAACCTTATTCCTGAGATCGAAAAGGGTATTATGCAGGCAAATCTCGGTTTTAACCCCATGAACAACGGGGAGAGCGTAATTATTAATGTTCCGCCATTGACCGAAGAACGCCGGAAGCAACTCAGCAAACAGGCAAAATCGGAAGCTGAAGATGCCAAGATCGGGGTTAGAAACGACCGAAAAGTGGCCAATAATGAACTTAAGAAGCTTGATCTTCCTGAAGATGTGCAAAGAGATGCCGAAAACGAAATTCAGGAATTAACCGACGCCCACATCAAGAAGATCGAGGAGATCTTAGCCGTGAAAGAAAAAGAAATTATGACCATTTAGTGGTCAATTGCTTTTTTAAAGCTATTTTATTGTCAAATTAGGTTTGCTCTTTTACTGTTTGTGGGCGAACCCGATTTGACATTTTTTTTTGATATACACCCAAACCTGAATGGCTATAAAAGACGAAGTAATAAATATGCGCAATTTCCTGTTTCTCATTTTTATTATATTCTCTTTACCAGTGCTGGCCCAGCAGCAAATCACAGGTAGAGTAGTGAATGCGGAAACCGGCCAGGCTTTGGCCTATGCAACACTGCAAATCGACGACCAGGAGCCGGTGCTCACCCATATCGACGGTAGTTTTGAGCTCACGGTCCCGCAGAAGACTTCAGAGCTTAAGGTTTCATACCTTGGCTACGCCTCAAAGAAAATCCCTGTTTCTCCGGCCGTCGACTATCTTTTTATCCGACTGGAAGCCACAGCTGCAGGGCTGGAGGAAATTGTTATCTCTTCTTCGGAAAAAGAAGCAGAAGAGATCATCAGGAAGGCACAGCAACGAAAATCCAGCAATGATCCCGAACGCGCGCTGAAATCTTTTCAGTTTAAAAACTACAATAAATTCGTCATTGACAATTCTCAAGCCAAGCTACAGGTGCAGAATGACAGCAGCAGCACTTCAGTGGAAAGCATCATCAATATTGCCAAAGCTTATCTCTCTGAAAAGGTTTCGGAAGTGAAATTCGATCAAAATTCAGGAAAAAAAGAAGACGTCCTGGCCCTGAAAACCGCGGGTTTTGACAAACCCGTCTACGAGATGCTCAACCTGAACGCGAATCCGTTTTCGCTGTACAAAGAAGATTACAAGATCTTCGAAACCGATTATGCCGGACCACTTTCCAAAGATGCCTTCAAAAATTACCAATATGAGATCCTCGATACCACAAAAAATGCAAGGCCCGCTTACGTAATCTATTTTAAACCCAAACGACCACAGGTGGTGGCGGGCCTGGAAGGGCTTCTTTATCTGGACACGCTTAGCTACGCGATCCAAAAAGGGAAGGCAGAGCTGCTTGGAGAGATAAAACTGCAGGTGCAGCATGAATACCAATACCATCAAAAGGAAGATCTCTGGTTTCCCAAAAAACAGCAAACTACTATTAGTTCAGGTTCCGGCGGGCAGGAAGTTTCTGTTTTCGGCGGATCTATTTCCCTGGGGGCGGTACAACATAAAAACGGCCTTATTTCGCAGCTGCTGGGACAGCCGGGTCTGGATCCAGATCTATTCCTTAAATCCACCTCCTACACTTACGATGTGGTGCTGAACAAACCGGTAGAAGTCGAACATCCTTCTGCTGCTATTGAGATTACCCCCGGAATGGGGAGAGGTTCCGGGTCTTTTTGGAAAGAGAACCGGCAGGAAGAGTTCACCAACCGCGATAGAGCTACTGCAGCAAAGGTTTCAGAAATCATCAAAGAAAAGAATCTTAGACGCAAACTCGAAATTAGGAAAGCCCTCACCACCGGACATTATCCCGTCGGTTTCTTCGATTTTAAACTCGGCTATTTCTTCAAATTCAACAATTATGAAGGAATTCGCCTGGGCGCCGGCGGCCGGACCAATGAGAAGTTCTCGAAAAAATTCAGCCTTGGCGGGTTTGCCGTCTACGGAACCAAAGATAATGTGTGGAAGTACAATCTCAACACCAGCATTCATCTTGACAATGCCACCGGCACTAACCTCAATCTGGGCTACACCCGGGACATTAGGGAAGTCGGCAGCTTCAATTACCTTACAGGGGTTCAGGATTTCTCCATCCTCGAGCCGCGTTTCGTGAATATTAACTTCTTCTATAACCGCAAAGCTTATGAAGTTGGCCTGCAACATCGTTTCGGTTCAAAACTGAAGACGGAGCTCCGGCTAAGCCGCACTGCGATCTCACAGACAAAAGCTTACGCTTATGCTCTACATGACCGGCTTTATTCTGAATACACTCTTGCAGAAGCAAAACTCTCTTTCCTGTGGCGGCCTTTCAGCAGATTTCTGCGTACCCCTGAAGAAAATGTTCTGCTCGAACGGAATTATCCTGAGATCACCGGCGAGATCAACAAGAGCTTTAGCGGCGTGCTTAACAGCGATTTCGATTTTA
>JBAWAB010000383.1:0-3016 GCA_049589035.1 Salegentibacter sp. | reverse complement strand
TATGGCACGACCGGGCTGCGCTGCATTTTCTGATCAAGGAGGACGAGGTGCAGAAATATCTTCAGAATCTGCGAAATTCGGTAAAAAGTAATGGCTTTGTCATCCTCGGAACTTTTTCTGAAAATGGCCCGACAAGATGCAGCGGTCTCCCCATTCGGCAGTATTCACAGCAAGACCTCAAGCAACTGCTGAAGGATTCTTTCACTCCGCTGAAATGCCTTTCCGAAGATCATATCACTCCGGGTGGCAGCACTCAGAATTTCAATTATTGCAGCTTCAGAAAAAAATAGATTCAAGACCATAATTCCTTTAAATTTCTGATATAAAACAGGATTTTTTACAAATTTACTGCGTAACTTGATGTTGGTAATCTTCGGAAAACCAAACACTTGAATTGTTTAATCTAAAGATCCTGGTTATGAAAAGAAATATGGGAAGCGGAGATAAATTCCTTAGGGTAAGCTTCGCAGTATTGATAGGCCTGCTATTTTCTTCGGGCGTAATCACCGGCACTCTTGGAATTGTGCTATTGATAGTAGCAGGTATTCTGGTTTTGACCAGCCTGGTAGGATTTTGCCCATTGTACGCTTTACTTGGAGTAAACACCCGTGGTCCTAAAAAGACCAAACCTCAGGTTTAAAACAGGCAATAACAGAAAAGGAAGAGGCTGTCTAAAAAGTTCTATTTCGTCAATAAATTCAAGATGACGTTTTACAGACTTTTCAGACAGCCTCTTTTATACCTGAACAAATTTATTTAAGGCTCCCGAGAAATTGTTTGAATTCCCTGGTATTGTAATCTCCCATTCCCATGTTGGTCAACACCAACTTCCCGTCTGCACTAATCACGTAGGTGGTGGGAATGCTTTGAGAGGAATAGGAAGGGGGCAAGGGGCCGGTGGGACGGTACACTTCAAAGTCGTAGCCTTTCTTTTTGGAATAGTCCACGGCTTTTTGAAATTTCTCGTCTACCGATAGCATCAGGAAAACAATATCCTCGTCCTTCACCTGGTTGTAAAGTTTGTTGATACCCGGCATTTCTGCAACGCAGGGCGGGCACCAGGTGGCCCAGATGTTCATAAAGATCACTTTCCCCCTGAACTGTTCGAGGCTCACCAATTCTCCTTTAGAATTAACCATTTTAAGGTTGTAATCGGCCGCGGGATCTTCATTGTGCTTTGCAGCTTCGGCGCTTTGCTCTACATCCGGTTTCATGAGGCCCGTGGCCAGGATTCCACGCTGCATAAAGCCGATCACCTCGGTATGAAGGCCGGTGAGATAAAGGATGAGTGCGATAGCGCCAATCACCCCGTATTCGATGAGGTTCTTTTTCAGTTTTTTGTTCATGCTGAATTTCGATAAACTTATAATTCAATGCTAAGATAGCCTTTCTTCTGAAGTTCGAAATTGTGCAGAATTCCATTCTGAACGACTTCGATCTCCGCAGGGATCTCTTCTTTGTTCACGCCGAATTTCTTCAGTGAAAAGCCACAGGCTTTTAGGTGAACTCCTGCTTTTTCGGCCTGTTCCAGGTAAGGCTTCATAAGGCTCTTATCGGTAAGGTCGGTGACGGTTTTTCCGCAGATGACCACCTGGAAATCTCCATATTCATCGCCATCCTTTTCAGAAAGTGCCTCTGCGGTCAAAATTATAGGTTTTAGCTGCGGGATCTTCCGTGTTAAAACCACATAATTATGGTCTTTTTGAGTTGAGGTTTGAGCCTGGGCATTTACGCTAAAAAATGAAAGCATCAACGCGATGCTGCTTAATATTATAGTTTTCATAGTTTCTGTTTTTGAGTATTTGAAAAATCGTTTAGAATAAAAAAAAGAAGGCCACCAAGAATAGCTATATTCTTGAAAAGTGGACCTAAAGTGGTGATCTGTCCCACCTGAATCGTCAGGGTGATCGGGATCAGGATCATTGCCAGAATGCCTGCCGAATAGCGGGTTTTAAAGCCCATTAGCAGACCAATGCCCGCCAGGACCATGGCGACGCCAGAGAGGATGACCAACAGGCGCGGCTCTCCAAAGAAATGGGCAATGCCTTTAAAGCGTGCCTGCTCTATCCGCTGCAGGGTCTTCTCCAGCTTCAGGAGATGGCTACCACCCGCCACGATAAAGATTCCGCTCAGCATCACCCGGAACAGCTTCGCCGATCGGTTAGTGACTGATATTTGTGTCATTACTTTAAATCTGGTGATGAATAATTATTTTGAATAACTGCTTCCGGTTTCAGGAAGCCAAATAAATACCAGATTTTGGGGGAGGATAGGCGGGATCTCTATATCTGCTCTTTTCAGAAGTTTTATGATAAGAGAATTTTTCGAAGTTTTTCATTTCGGCAACACCAGCCCATTGAAAGGATTCCATCCTGAATGCGGTAGTGCAGGCGATCTCTTTTATCTGCAAATGATGCGCGCTTTTAAAATTGGCAGCTATGCCACTGTGTTTGCTGAGTTTTTTGGGACAGGTATTATGAATAATGACCAGGCTTTCTGAGGAATCCAAACCCTGTGTAAGGCTCGTTCCGGCACCTGCGAAGGTCCAGAGGAAGAGCAACGAAAGGCTAAAGCTTATGACGGACCTGAATTGCATACAGGCCAAAATTAAAAAACTTACGATGGCTGTATGTGACATAGGTTACATAAGCCTCATTTCGGTAATTCAGCTTAGCGCCTTCTCAAACAGAAGATTTACTTCAGGGTCTAATTTTACCTTTACGGGTTTTTGATCGATACTGAACCTGAATTTCTGTTTCTTTTGCCGAACCTGAAAGGTCCTGGTTACCGATGAACCGTCTGCAAATTCAAATTTCACCTCCAGCGGAAATTCAAAATCATTTTGCTGCTGCTGAAGCACTTCAAATTCCAGGTTTCTGTTGGTGTATTTCCAGTTGGTTTTTAGGACAGGCTGCCCGTATTGCCGTAGCCATTGATCGAAAAAATTCTGAAGCTTTTGTCCCGAAACATTTTCGAAAACTTTCTGCAGATCTTCAGTGGTAGCGTTGCTCAGCTC
>JBAWAB010000382.1:0-3269 GCA_049589035.1 Salegentibacter sp. | reverse complement strand
ACACACGACCTTGATGTCTGTCTTTTTGAAAAAGACAGTTTTCCGCACCATAAGGTATGCGGCGAATATCTTTCACGCGAAATTCTTGATTACATGAATTTTATTGGGGTCTCCCTGAGCAGCCTTAGACCTGCCGAGATCGACTATCTGGAGTACAGTACCGTCTCGGGCAAATTAGTCCGTTCATTGCTGCCATTGGGTGGGCTGGGCGTTAGCCGTTACAACCTGGACGACCTTTTCTACAGGAGAGCCCTGGAACTGGGTGTAGACATTATCCATCAAACCGTAACTTCAGTAAAATTTGAACAGGATCGTTTCACCCTAGAAACACAGGAAGGGGAGAAAATCAGCGCTCGTTTTGTGCTGGGAGCCTTCGGAAAAAGGTCCAATATCGATAAAAGCCTGAAAAGAAGATTTATTGCCAAAAAATCAGGCTGGCTGGCTGTAAAAGCCCATTATCGCAAAGACGATTATCCTCAGAATACGGTTTCTCTTCACAACTTTCATGGTGGCTATTGCGGACTCTCGAAAACTGAAACCAATGCCGTGAACGTTTGTTACCTGGCCACCTACAACAGTTTTAAAGCAGCAAAAGATCCGAAAAGCTTCAGGGAAGAAGTGTTGTATAAAAATCCGCACCTGGAAAAATTCTTTGAAGAAGCTGAACCTTTATTCGAGAAGGACCTCACCATAGCGCAGGTTTCCTTCGACAAGAAATCGCTCGTAGAAGATCATATTCTCATGCTGGGAGATGCGGCCGGTCTTATTCATCCATTATGCGGAAACGGAATGGCTATAGCCATCCACAGTGCCGGTATTGCTTCGGAAATTTTGTTGCGGTATTTCACTAATATGGAGCTGGACAGAAAAGAAGTGGAAGAAATTTACAAGAAGCAATGGTCCGGGCAATTTCGATCAAGGTTGCAGGCGGGCAGGTTCCTTCAGAAAATACTCTTAAAGCCCCGGCTCGCAGAACTCTCTCAGAATGTCATTCGTGTCTTTCCGGCAGTTCTGCCAAGAATAATTTCCCAAACTCACGGCAGGGCATGATAGAAAAGATCGATACCAGCAGCCGCAGCGGAAAAAAAGAGATCATGGATGATTTTGAACTTCAGGGCGCTGAGCTGAAAAAAACCTTACGTGATCTGGAGAATATCAACAGCTGGCTTGGCGGAAACCGCGTCACCATGGGTGGGATTCGGAAACTTCTAAAAGATCACCCCAAAGAAAAAACAGTACATATTGCCGACATTGGCTGCGGAAACGGGGCTATGCTTCGCAAAGTCGCAACCTGGGGCAGGGCAGCAGGATATAATTTGCAATTAACAGGCATAGATGCCAATGAGCACGCCATAAGCTTTGCCCGAAAATCTTCTTCAACCTATCCTGAGATAGGCTTTGAAAGCACCAATATCTTCAGCCCGGAATTCAAGAATGCAAAATTCGATATTATCCTGTGTACTCTTACGCTGCATCATTTCGCGACCGAAGAAATTTCAGGCTTAATGGAAGATTTTTACAGCCGGGCCAGGATGGGAGTGGTGATCAACGACCTTCACCGCAGCAAGGCAGCTTATTATCTTTTCCAGGCTTTTTGCAGCGTCTTTATCCGTAACGAAATTGCACGAAAAGACGGCCTGGTCTCCATTCTCCGCAGCTTTAAAAAAGAAGACCTCCAAGGCCTCGCTTCAACCATCCCGGCACATCAGCAGGAGATCACCTGGAAATGGGCTTTCCGCTATCGCTGGATCATTCAAAAAAACCACTCTTTATGAGCGTAAAAATTGTAAATGTAGAAAAAGAATTACCTCCATATTCCCGGAAAACAGCCGATATTCTACCCCTGGTGGAAGGCTGGCTGGAACACAGCGAGCAGCGCTTCCGCAGAAAGGTCCTGAAAATTTTTGAAGGAGCAGGTGTTGACAAACGTTATTCCATCATGGCTCCTGAAGAGGTTTTTACTTCCACCTCTTTTGAAGAAAAGAACAACATTTATGTAAGGGAAGTGAAAAAGCTTGGGAGCAATGTTCTTCGGAAATCCCTTAAAAATACAGATTGGCAAGCCAGCTCATTAGATTACATAATCACCGTGAGCTGTACGGGAATCATGATCCCTTCGCTCGATGCCTATCTTATCAACGAGCTTCAGCTACGGCAGGATATTGTAAGATTACCGGTCACAGAAATGGGTTGCGCCGCAGGTATTTCAGGAATGATCTATGCATATAATTTTCTCAAGGCTAATCCCGGGAAAAGGGCCGCCGTTATTGCAGTTGAAAGTCCTACGGCAACTTTTCAACTCGGCGATCACAGCATGGCCAACATGGTGAGCGCTGCTATTTTTGGCGATGGTGCCGCCTGTGTATTGATGTCTTCGGAAGAGGAGGCAAGGGGGCCTAAGATCGTCGGCGAAGAGATGTATCATTTCTTTGAGGCCACGCATCTCATGGGCTTTCACCTCTCGAATTCCGGCCTTCAGATGATCCTGGATCCGGAGGTTCCCGCTACCATTTCTTCAAATTTTGAAGATATTATTTATCCTTTTCTGGAGAAACACGACAGCAGTATTGAAAAAGTGCAGCATTTGATCTTTCATCCCGGCGGAAAAAAAATAGTGCAGACGGTTTCTGATCTTTTTGGTAACTTAGGGAAGAATATCGACGACACCCGCGAAGTCCTTCGTCTTTACGGCAATATGAGCAGCGCTACCGTGCTGTACGTCCTGGAGAGATTTCTTGAAAAAGACATTCCTGAAGGAGATCAGGGACTCATGTTAAGCTTCGGCCCCGGGTTTTCGGCACAAAGAATCTTGATAGAATGGTAGAAGAATTCAAAGACACAAATTATTGGGCGCTAATCCTTGGCGGTAGTAGCGGCCTTGGCCTCGCCACCGCACGAAAACTTGCCCATCACGGCATGAACATTATTATTGTACACCGCGACCGCCGAGAGGAAATTCCCGATATTGAAGAAGCTTTTGATGACATTAGGGAAACAGGCGTTCGGCTGGAGAGTTTTAATGTGGATGCTGTTCAGAAGGAAAAAAGGAAAAGTCTTGTAGAACAGATTAGTGAAATTCTTGGAAAAGAAGGCAAGATCAGAAGCCTTGTGCACAGTATTGCCAAAGGAAATTTGAAGCCGATGACCGGGAAAGGAGCCGTGCTCGAAAATATCGATTTTCAGCTTACCATTGACGCCATGGCACTGAGCTTATACGACTGGACGCAGGATATTTTCCACGCAGGACTTTTTGCCAAAGACGCGCGCGT
>JBAWAB010000381.1:0-31157 GCA_049589035.1 Salegentibacter sp. | reverse complement strand
TAAGGGCTGTGGAACTGCTGCTCGACGGGAAACGCGATATCATGGTGGGAATGGTCGATAACCGGATCGAGATATGTGAACTCGAAAAAGCCCTGAAAGGAAAACCTACGATCAATAAAGAACTTCTCCGAATTTCGGAGATCTTATCTACATAAAATGAAAACAATAGCAATAATAGCCCATAATGGCAAAAAAGCTGAAATGGTGCAATTCCTGAACGAGCATCGCGATAGCCTCCAGTCAAAGGAAATCAACCTGATCGCTACAGGAACTACCGGGGCTAAGACCGAGGCCGCCGGCTTTGAAGTAGAAAAACTACTATCGGGACCGCTGGGGGGCGATGCTCAAATCGCTGCACGTGTAGCAGAAGGACTTATAGATATGGTAATCTTTTTCCGGGATCCGCTGGATAAGCATCCGCACGAGCCAGATATTTTTATGTTGATGCGGCTCTGCGATGTCCACGATGTGCCTTTAGCTACGAATCCTGCTACGGCAGGACTTTTGATACAGGCTATTTAGCAGCGATCGCGCTTATTTCTACATTCACGAATTTCGGCAGGTTAGCAACTTCAACCGTTTCTCTTGCAGGAGCGGTTTCAGCTTTGAAATAGCGGGAATAGATCTCATTGATCTTGGCGAAATTGTTCATGTCACTGATGAAAATCGACGTTTTTAGAACGTTTTCAAAGTCCATTCCGGCTTCGGCCAGGATGGCTTTGAGATTTTCCATCACCCTTTCAGTTTCTTTTTCCAGGTTATCGGTGTGAAGTTCTCCGCTTTCGGGATCTAAAGCGATCTGTCCCGAAATAAAAAGCATATCTCCCCGTAGCACCGCCTGATTGTAAGGCCCGATTGGCGCCGGGGCTTTGCTGGTATTGATGATCTTTTTCATAAGGTATAATTTAGTGGTTAAAGCTGCCTGTCTGGCTCACGTCTTTTGTCATACTTGATATCGCTCAGGATCGACGATTTGATCCCGATAAAGAAATACCAGGAACGTCGCTGGCTGAAGGGGACCCAGTTAAAGCTCGTTCTCCAGCTTCCCAAATCTCTTTGAAACCTGAGCTGCGTATACGTGAAGCCCTTTGCTTTCAGGTCAAAACCTGAAGAGGCTCCTACCACCCATTTTGGGGATAATTCCACATCTCCCGAAAACATGATGGAGTGGGAGGTGATCTCGTTCTGTCTCGCGTTGTTGTTATAGGTCATGGTATAGGAAAGTCGCAGATTCCATGGGATGGCGTAATTGTACCACGTATTATTTTTCTCCTTATCCTCATCATTGCCCAATTTCTTTTCCTCATCATAAAATTTCCCATCCAGATCGGTGCCTTTTCCGAAGAGATCATCCTGTCTTCCGCCGTTTCTATAGGTTTCGTTGTCGGCTTCATCTTCGTTATCGCCACCCTTCTCGAAATCTTTGCTGGAGAAGGAATAGCCAAAACTTACATTGGCATTGGTGAAGCGGAACAGACTTCCGCCGTTATTGATATTCAGCTTATTGATCCTTCGGTTGTTATTGTCGAGAGCATAGATGTCAAGATTTCCGGCGAAATTGATATCGAGTTTATTCTGAACAATAGGAATACTTCCGCGAAGCGCAATAGGAGAGAGTTTTAGGGAATCCTGGGCGAGGTTATATGAAGTGCTTACGCTGAAGTTGTTTAGCAGTTTGATCTTCTTTGGTTCGGTAGCGGTACTGTCTTTGTCTCGCACTTTTGCTTCCAGGGTGTTGCTGACGCTAAGTCCTACGGAACTTGAAAAATTCTTGCCAGGAGCACCATAAAGCGTTCCGTCGAAGCGGGAATAGTCTACGAGGGCGATATCTTCCGGATTATCGGGGCTTACCCTTTGATAAGTATCGTAATATTGGTCGAATCCGGGATTGATATTGTAACTGATGCTGGGCCTCATTACGTGCCTGATAGCCTGGATCTTCTTGTCCTTTCCGAAACTTTTCATTCCGTAGATCGTAGTACCAATGCTGGTGTTAAAGCCATAAGTACGGTAAGAGTCAAATTTGTTGATCGTATCAATAACCACTTCATTGATGTTTTCATCATATGATTTTTGGAAGGTTTTGGCGACCCAGGTTTCGTTGTAATTGGCACTGGAACTAACGCTAAGATATTTAAACAGCTTAAAATTCGTTGAAAGTGGAATGGTGTGTTGCGCACCAATGTTGGCATCACGAAACATTTCCGGCTTGAAGAATAAAGAATCTGTGGTGCTAATCTGGTTTTCAGCCCGTAAATTATACTGAAAGTTGATATTCTGGATCAATCCCTTTTTAGCGCCCACTTTTGGGGCAAAAGGATAAATACGCGACATGCTCGCCTGGATGGTAGGCAAACTCATGTTGATGCTTTTGGTGCGGGTGTTTTGAGAATGCCGTGCAGCAATGCTCAAATTCACCTGAGGCTCACCTTCAAAAGTCTTCGAATAAGAAACCGAGGAGCTCAAGGTATTGTTCAGGAAGTTAGCGGTATTGGTTTGATTTACAGACTCCTGATAATAAGTGCTACTTCCCAGGTTTACCGAAGCCGAGAACCTGGAAGTAGGGTTAGCTTTGGCATCCTGGTTATGAGACCAGCGGATGTTGTACACAGACTGTTCCGCATAATCGGGAAAACCGCGTTCGCTGGTTAAAAGTTTTTCATACCTGAAACTGAAGTTCCCGCGGTACCTGTATCTTTTAGCATAATTCGACTCCAGGCGCATTGCGTAACTGCCGTTGGTGTAATAATCTCCCAGTGCCAAAAGGTCTACGTAATCACTGATCGCAAAATAATAACCACCGTTCTGAAGGTTATAACCATAACGGCTATCGCCAAAAGACGGAATTATAAATCCTGAAGTCTCTTCATCAGTGATCGGGAAATATCCGAAGGGCAGCCCCAGCGGGGTAGGAACATCGGCTATATACATATTGACCAGCCCCGAAACGATCTTTTTATCTGGTACAAATTTTATTCGGCGGGCATAGAAATAATAATCGGGATCGTCAACATCTTCAGATGTGGTAAAGCGTACGTTCTTCATGAAATACACCGAATCGTTCTCTCGTTTCGTCACTGCTCCCTTCACATAAAACTGTGATTCCTGCGTCCTGGAATTAAAAACCAGCGCCTTTCGCGTCTTAAAATTGAAGCGTATCGAGTCTGGCTCTACCGTTTTCTGCGCCTGGGTAAAGACCGGAGCCTGGGAGTAAACGCCGGTAGAATCGGGAATTCCATAGGCATAGACTTCGCTTTTCTCATTGTCTATTACGATAAGCCCTGCCTTGATATCCATGTCTCCATAAGATATCTCTGCCTCATTATACAGGTACATTTTGTGTTCCTTCTGGCTTAGGCGCATATAATCCTTGGCCTTGTAGGTCACAAGGTCGGTAAGAAGCTGATTTCTCTTTATACTGTCATTCTTTATGCTGTCCTGTACCCGGGTGGCTTCGGAAAGGCTAATAGAATCATTGACCGTGGGCACCGAGTCGCGAGGAATTTTAGTGCCCTTAGCTTCCTTATTCCCAATATCCTGTGCCTGAAGTAAAACAGGTGAAAGAAGTATGAAAATACAACAAAAAAGTATATTGGGTATATTTGTTTGCAATGCTATAAGTGCTATTTTTGTACGGAATGGCTCGCTTTTTGCGATTCAAAATTACATATATTTTTCAACCTGCGTTTTCTGAAAGGTCGAAAAATAGTAATTAAAATAATCACCCCAAACCCTACGTTAGCTATTTATGAGAACGAACTTCCTGAGCTTTCTGTTGTTAATCACTTTTTTGTTCACCCCTTTTTGGGCTACTTATGCCGCGAAAGATCCCATTCGTGACCGTTTTGTAGTGGTTCTAGATGCTGGGCATGGCGGCAAAGATCCCGGGAACATGGGAAACGGATATAAGGAGAAGAATATCGCCCTCAGCATTATTCTGAAGATAGGAGCAGCTCTTGAGAAAAAAGGTGTCGAGGTGATCTATACCCGTAATAAAGATGTCTTTATTCCGCTAAAGGAAAGGACGCAGATAGCCAATGATGCGCATGCCGACCTTTTTGTTTCGGTGCATTGTAACTCTCATTCTTCCCAGGCGCATGGTACTGAGACTTATGTATTGGGACTTCGCAGAAGTGACGATAACTTCGAGATCGCCAAGCGGGAGAACTCGGTGATATACATGGAAGACAATTATGAGGTAACCTACAATGGTTTCGATCCCAATTCCCCTGAATCCTATATCGGCCTTACTTTGATGCAGGAAGAATATCTTAATCAAAGTATTCTCCTGGCCGATTTTGTTCAGAAGAAATTCACCAATGAGCTGCACAGGAATAACCGTGGCGTAAAGCAGGATGTATTCCTCGTTTTGCGGGAAGCAGTGATGCCCAGTATCCTTATTGAGACCGGATTTTTAACCAATAACAGTGAAGGCGCATTTCTCAACAGCAATAACGGACAAGCTAAGATGGCAAATGCCATTACAGAAGCGATCATGAAATACAGCAAAAGTATAAACCTCTCCACGCTGGAAAGTATAGCAACGAACCACCCTGAAGCCTCACCGGCGGCCCAGCTTTCTAACCGAATATACGAAGGGATTACTTTTAAGGTGCAGCTCGCTGCCGGAGCGACCAAATTGGAGACAAAACCCTATAATTTCAAGGGTCTTCATGATGTGACCCGCGAAAGAGAAGGAGGTCTTTACAAATATTATCTGGGAGCCACTTCCGACTACAATAAGATTCAAAACATTCAGCACCAGGCCCAAAGCAGCGGATTTCGGTCCAGTTTTATCGTAGCCTTCAGGGATGGAAAGAAAATCCCAGTTAATGAGGCGTTAAATTCAAAGCTGAATTAGGAGAACATTTATATTTTATTTCTAAATTTGTGCTTATTCTAAAAAAATAGCCTTTGAAATATTCCAGAGAGGTAAAAACCGCCTTGTTAGCTATCATAGCTATTCTCATGCTCATTTTTGGTTACAGTTTCCTGAAAGGAAAAAACCTATTGGAATCAAGCAGGACGTTTTATGCCGTGTATGATGATGTGGAGGGCTTGTCGCCATCTTCAACAGTAACCATTAATGGACTGAAAGTAGGGCAGGTGACTGCCATTGATTTCCTGAATGAAAAAGGTAAACTGATCGTCACTTTTACTGTAGAAAAAGATTTTCCATTTTCAGAAAGCAGTATCGCTGAAGTTTATGGCGGCGGACTGATAGGAGGGAAGTCCCTCGCTATTATTCCCAAATTCGATAAGTCCAGAATTGCTGAATCCGGAGATACTCTCCAAAGCAAGACAGAAGAAGGGATCATGGAACTAGTTAACGAACGCCTTACCCCACTTCAGGAGAAGGTAGAAAGCACTGTAGTTAGTATAGATTCCCTCTTCAATTCCCTGAACAAGGTCCTGGATGAAGATTCCCGTCAGGATCTTAAATCGAGCCTTAGCGATCTTAGTACCACTGTGAATTCATTTAAGGGAACTTCTGCTGCCCTCAATAAACTGGTGACAGGAAATTCAGATAAACTTGACCGCACTTTTACGAATCTCGACGAGATGTCTACTAATCTCAACCACTTTTCTGATACCCTCGCGCAGGTTAATCTGAAAGGAATGACCGATGACCTCGAAAGTGTGATCGCCGATTTTGAGCAAGTTTCAAATAAATTATCGAGCGGAGAAGGAACGGCAGGCAAGCTGCTTAATGATGACAAGGTTTACGACAACCTAGATCGTGCCACCAAACAGATGGAACAACTTCTGCAAGACATTAAATTGAATCCAAGACGATACGTGCGTTTTTCTTTATTTGGCAAAAAGCCTGAACCTTACCACGCTCCCGAGGATTCGTTAAGATAGCCAACCATGCAGATTATTGCCCAAATTCTTTTCCTAGTCGCCCTTGTCGCGGGTATAGCATTTTTCACCAGAAATGTAAAGCGACTCCGTCGGAATATTAAACTCGGGAAGGAGAGTGACCGCAATGACCAGCCCGGCGAACGCTTTGCGAAAATGGCCCGGGTGGCGATGGGGCAAAGCAAAATGGTGCGAAAACCTATCGCCGGACTCCTGCACGTGATCGTCTATCTGGGCTTTATTCTTATCAATATTGAGATCCTTGAGATCATCATTGACGGACTTTTCGGGACTCACCGTATCTTCTCCGGAATGGGAACTTTCTATAATTTCCTTATTGGCGGATTTGAAATCCTTGCTTTTCTTGTTTTAGTAGGAGTCATCCTTTTCTGGACCAGAAGGAACATTTCCAATATCTACAGGTTCCTCGGAAAAGAGCTGAAGGGCTGGCCAAAGAACGATGCTAATTATATTCTGTATTTCGAAATGGTGCTGATGCTGCTTTTTCTCACCATGAATGCTTCAGATTATCAACTTCAGTTAAACGGCGCTCATCATTATTACCAGGAAGCAGGGATCATAGGAGCCTTTCCTATTAGTCATTTTTTGGCACCACTTTTAGAAGGTCTAAGTAATTCTACCCTTATTATTATTGAAAGATCGGCCTGGTGGCTTCACATTTTAGGTATTTTGATCTTTCTGAATTACCTGTACTATTCAAAGCATCTGCATATCCTGCTGGCCTTTCCTAATGTTTATTATTCCAAACTTAAGCCAAAAGGACAACTTGATAACCTGGAAGCGGTGACCAATGAGGTGAAGCTCATGATGGACCCCGATGCCGATCCCTTTGCGGCGCCTGCGGAAGGAGCCGAAGAGGACGAACCGGAGAAATTTGGGGCTTCCGATGTGATGGATCTCACCAGGATACAGCTTCTGAATTCCTATACCTGCACTGAATGTGGAAGATGTACCGCTGAATGTCCGGCCAATAAAACAGGTAAGAAACTCTCTCCGCGTAAGATCATGATGGACACCCGGGACAGGCTGGAAGAAGTGGGAGAAATCATCAACAAAAAAGGCAAATTTGAAGACGACGGCAAGCAACTGCTGGACGATTACATTCAACGGGAAGAGCTATGGGCCTGTACCAGCTGTAATGCCTGTGTGGAGGCTTGCCCGGTAGGGATAGACCCTCTTTCGATCATTATGGATATGAGACGTTACCTGGTTATGGAACAAAGTGCTGCTCCTAATCAACTCGCGATCTCAATGACCAATATCGAAAATAACGGAGCGCCATGGCCTTACAACCAAATGGATCGTCTCAAATGGGCAGAGGAGAATTAGCCTTCTTCAAAACTGAAATCAAGAATCAAAAGAACAAGTTATGGCAGAATCAATTAAAGTGCCTACAATGGCCGAATATATGTCTCAGGGAAAACAGCCGGAAGTCCTTTTTTGGGTCGGCTGCGCCGGAAGTTTTGACGACAGGGCCAAAAAGATAACCAAAGCTTTTGTTAAGCTGCTGAATAAAGCAGGAGTTGATTTTGCTGTTTTGGGAACAGAAGAAAGCTGTTCCGGCGACCCTGCCAAAAGGGCTGGAAATGAATTCCTTTTCCAGATGCAGGCAGCTACCAATATTGAAGTCCTCAACGGCTACGAGATCAAGAAGATCGTTACTACCTGCCCTCATTGCTTCAATACCTTGAAAAATGAATATCCCGGACTTGGAGGGAACTATGAAGTGATGCACCATACCCAATTTCTTAAATCACTTCTCGATGAAGGACGCCTGAAGGTAGAAGGAGGTAAATTCAAAGGTAAAAAGATCACCTTTCACGATCCTTGTTACCTGGGCCGTGGAAATGGCGAATATGAAGCTCCCCGTGACCTGCTGCGGAAGCTGGAGGTGGAATTGGTGGAAATGCGCCAATGTAAGCGCAATGCTCTTTGCTGCGGTGCTGGCGGAAGCCAGATGTTCAAAGAACCTGAACCAGGCAACAAAGACATCAATGTGCTGCGTACCGAGCAAGCTATGGAAGTGGAACCGGAAGTGATCGCTGCCGGTTGTCCGTTTTGCAATACCATGATGACCGACGGCGTGAAAGCCAAAGAAAAAGAAGGCTCCATGGCTGTAATGGACGTAGCTGAAATGATCGCCAATGCCGACGATCTTTAAATTCATTTAAAAAGTTAAAGGCGGTACTATTTTTGAAGCTAATCCTGAAATGAATTAGTTTTGTGCTAATATAATTTCAGCAAAAATATGTACGTACCATTCGAAAGTTTGCCCGATAGTTCCAGAGTGTGGATCTACCAGGCTAACCGATCTTTTACAGACGAAGAACTCCAGGAAATAACCACCAGATTAGAAGAATTCATCAACCGGTGGACGGTTCATGGCTCCGATCTCAAAGGATCCTTCGATATTAAATATAAACGCTTTATTACTCTGGCGATAGACCAGGAATTCGTTGCCGCCTCAGGCTGTTCCATAGATGCTTCAGTGCAGTTCATTCAGCAATTGGAGAAAGATTACAATGTTGATCTTCTCGACAAGATGAATGTTTCCTATAAGCAGGGAGATTTTGTAGCCTATAAAACATTGATCGAATTCAGGAAAATGGCCAAAGACAAAGCAGTTTCCCCTAAAACGATTGTTTTTAACAACCTGGTGAATAACAAAGCCGAATATCTTTCAGATTGGGAAGTTCCGGCGTCTGAAAGCTGGCATAAGCGTTTCATGAATTGATGATTTTTAGAAGAGTCCCTACCTATCTCTTACTAACCTTAATTTTTGTTTTTAAGCTTTCGGCCCAGGAAGCAGATCCTTTACAAGCTCCCGATCAAGCCGCACAGCAAAAATGGGTTGACAGTACCTATGCTTCAATGAACCTGCAGGAAAAAGTAGGCCAGCTTTTTATGGTCGATGTTTTTTCTAATGCTCCCAAAGAAGAGACCGATAAAATAAAGAAGCTCATCGATGAGCAGCATATTGGCGGAATTATTTTTTCCAAAGGTGGTCCGGTGCGCCAGGCACAGCTCACCAATGAATTTCAGGAGCAGTCAAAAATTCCGCTCCTTATTGGCATGGATGCCGAATGGGGTCTTGGGATGCGTCTTGATTCAACATTCGTCTATCCCTGGAACATGACTTTGGGGGCAATTCAGAACGAGAATCTCATCCGGGAGACGGGGGCGAGTATTTCCCGCCATGCGAAGAGGCTTGGGGTTCAACTGAATTTTGCTCCGGTGGTAGATATTAATACCAATCCCGATAATCCCATTATCGGAAATCGTTCTTTTGGGGAAGAAAAAGGGAACGTGGCGCTGAAGTCGGCTGCTTTTCTGGAAGGAATGCAACAGGAGAATATGCTGGCAACCGCCAAGCACTTTCCCGGACATGGCGATACCGAAACCGATTCACATAAGACCTTACCCACAATAAATTTTCCCAAAAACCGCATCTTTGATCTGGAACTTTTTCCTTACCGGAAGCTGATACCGCGTGGTCTTAGCGGAGTAATGGTTGGACACCTGAACGTGCCTTCTCTAAGCGAAAAAGAAGGTTTGCCTTCCTCTTTATCTAAGAATATTGTGGATGGTATACTTAAAATTGGGCTGAATTTCAAGGGGCTGATTTTTACTGATGCCCTCAGGATGAATGGGGTGGCCGATTACAAAGAAACGGAAAGTACTGAAGTTGCAGCTTTTCTTGCTGGTAACGATGTGCTGCTGATGCCCGAGGATGTGGCAAAGGCTTCAGAAGAACTTGTCGCGGCCTACCATGACAATACTATTACCGAAAAACGACTTTCAGAATCTGTAAAAAAGATCCTTAAGGCGAAATATAAAGTGAACCTTGAGTCCTTCCAGCCTATTGATACGACCTCTCTTTACCAGGATCTCAATACTGTGCAGGATTCGGTGCTTTTTGAGGGCCTTATGGAGAAAGCGGTAACTGTCATCAGGAATAATAGCGCAGTGGTTCCGGTACAGCACCTGGAGAATAAACAGATCGCCTACGTGAACTTCGGTAATGCCGACGGAAGTCCTTTTCTGGAGCAAATGAGAAAGTACGCCGATGTAGATTGGGTGCGTTCGGAGACTTTGCCGGGATTGCTTCAGAAGCTACAGGAATATAATTATGTGGTGATTGGCTTTCACAAACCTAACAACAGCCCCTGGGATTCCTACAAGTTTTCAGAAAGAGAGCTGACCTGGATTCAGGAGATCGCCCGAAACAACAAGACGGTTCTGAGCATTTTTGCCAGTCCTTATGCTTTGCTTGACCTCAAAACAACTTCAAATTTTGAGGGCATTATTATCGGATATCAGAATCATCCGGTCGCGCAGCAAAAGGTCGCACAAGTTATTTTTGGCGGAATAGGGGCCAGCGGGAAATTACCGGTAAGTATCGGTGCAGAATATCCTGCGGGAACAGGTTACAACACGCAATCTCTGCAACGCCTGGCTTATGGCCTGCCGGAAAGCGTAGGCCTTAATTCTGAAAAGCTCAAAAAAATCGATACCATCATCCAATCGGCTATCGAGGGGCACATGACCCCGGGGGTACAGCTTTTGATCGCCCGGAGAGGGAAAGTGATATATCAGAAGAATATGGGGTACTATACTTATGACGAGCGCAAGCCCGTTACGGATACTTCGCTTTACGACCTGGCTTCGGTTACCAAAATCCTGGCTACTTTGCCGCTCATCATGGAACAGGTGGAGCAGGGAGTAATAAATTTTGACACTACCTTATCAGAACTCATTCCAGCTTTTAAGGGTTCCAATAAGGGTGATATCCGGCTGCAGGATATGTTGATGCATTATGCACGGCTCAAACCCTGGATCCCTTTTTACGTGCCTACAATGGATAGGAAAACCCACAAGCTGTTGCACGATTACTATCGAAAAACTCCGGAAGAAAATTATGATCAGGAGGTAGCGAACGGGATGTATATCAGGAATGATATCGAAGACAGCATTGTGAATATCATCAGGGACAGCGACCTGGAACGTAAAAAAGAGTATAAGTACAGCGATCTTCCATTTTATCTATTAAAATACTATCTGGAGCACTATTATCACAAAGATCTGAACGAGCTTACCCAGGAAAGATTCTACAAATCTTTGGGCGCTTATCATACGGGGTATCTTCCGTGGAAACGCTTCAGTATGGATCAGATAGTTCCTACGGAAATTGATAAGCTTTGGCGCCGGCAGGAAGTGCAGGGCTTTGTGAACGATCAGGGAGCGGCTATGCTGGGCGGAATTGGAGGCCACGCCGGACTTTTCAGTAATGCTAATGATATTGCCAAGATCATGCAAATGTATCTGAACGGCGGAAGCTATGGGGGAGAGCAATATTTCAAACCTGAAACCATTTCGAAATTCAACACCTGCTATTATTGTGATGAAGATGTGCGGCGCGGGGTAGGATTTGATAAACCCCAGCTGGAAAAAGTTGGACCAACCTGTAATTGCGTCTCTATGTCGAGCTTCGGGCATACCGGCTTTACCGGAACTTTGGTTTGGGCCGATCCTGAGGAAAGAATTGTTTACGTATTTTTGTCAAACCGAACTTTTCCTGATCCGAACAACCGGAAACTGATTCATGAAGATATCCGGTCGAGAATACAGGAAGTTATATACGAATCAATAGAAAATTAGCTAATGAAAATAGCCATAGTTTGTTACCCGACCTTTGGGGGTAGTGGAGTGGTAGCAACCGAGCTGGGCCTGGCCCTTTCGCGCCGCGGTCACGAGATCCATTTTATTACTTACAAACAGCCCGTTCGGCTTGATCAACTTTCCAGCAATGTCAGGTTTCATGAGGTACATGTGCCCGAATATCCGCTATTTCACTATCAGCCGTACGAGCTTGCGCTTAGTAGTAAATTAGTGAATATGGTGAAATTGCACGGTATCGAGCTCTTGCACGTGCACTATGCGATTCCACATGCTTATGCCGGTTATATGGCCAAGAAAATGCTGGAAGAACAGGGAATCAAGCTTCCTATGGTTACCACTTTGCATGGCACCGATATCACTTTGGTGGGTAATCATCCTTTTTATAAACCTGCGGTTACTTTCAGTATTAACAACAGCGATGTGGTGACATCGGTTTCCGAAAGCCTGAGAAAGGATACTCTGAAACTCTTCGATATTAAAAGGAATATTGAAGTAGTGCCGAATTTTATTGATGTTACCAAATATGATCGTCAGTCTTTTACCGATTGCCAACGGGAAATGATGGCAAAAAAGGAAGAGAAGATCATTACCCACATTAGTAACTTCAGAAAGGTGAAGCGTATTGATGATGTGATCAAAGTATTTTTTGAAATTCAGAAAAAAATTAATTCAAGGCTGATGATGGTGGGTGAGGGCCCGGAAAAGGAAATGGCCGAAGACCTGGTAAGCGAGCTGGGACTTGAGGATAAGGTGATGTTTCTTGGCGAAAGTCATGAGATCGATAAGGTTCTCAGTTTTTCTGATCTGTTCCTGCTCACTTCGGAAACCGAAAGTTTTGGTCTTGCCGCACTGGAGGCTATGGTCAACGGTGTGCCTGTGATCTGTAGCAACACCGGCGGCTTGCCAGAGGTGAATGTACAGGGATTTTCGGGTTATCTTAGCAAGGTTGGAGATGTAGATGAAATGGCTGCCAATGCTATTTCTATTCTGCAAGACGAGGCAACGTTGCAGAAGTTCAAGGAGAATGCCCATTCTGTGGCCGAGAAATTCGATATTAACGAGATAGTTCCCCAATACGAAAGGCTTTACGAGAAAGCCTTGACAAAAGCATAAAAAAGAGGCTGTCTCAATACTTTTAGACAGCCTCTTCCAATAATAATTATATCCTTTTTAGAACTGGTAACGGATTCCTACCGCAATATCCGGTGCGAAATCATGGATAGCCTCGTAATCATTAAAGCCAATTTCAGGCCTTAGATCAAGAGAGAGGACCAGCGGAATATTAAAATTGTATTCAACTCCAATATCTCCGGCTACCAAAAGGAATGCGCCATCGTTGTAATAACGGGAGTCCCGGTCGTCACTTACACTTCCCACGCCGGCACCTGCACCTGCATACCAGTTAAAGCCTTCTTCAATGTTCCATACCCACTGGTAAAGTCCTACAAGTTTATAGGCATCATAATGGCTGTCGTTTCTCCAGCCGAGGTCGAACTCCAGCCGGTTATTATAACTGCTCACTGCCCGTTGGTAAGAAATCTCAGCTCCGTATCCATTGGCCCCGCCAAGTCGAAGACCAAGCGCGTTATCGGCAATTTCCTGTGCCTGAGCCTTGTTCATAAAAACTGCACCTATAGTGAGTACTCCTAATAAAATTAACTTTTTCATATTAGATCAATTTTAGTTTTAGTCAAGCAAATTTAGTCACATCGCAAGAATGCTAATGGCGTGAAATGCCAATCTATTGTTAATTTTAACCTCGTATCTGTTAAGCGTTTCTGCGGAAATTCCTTAATTTTAGCGCTCAATTATGAAAAAGAAACTTGACCAACTCTCCCTGCAGATTGACGGACAATTGTTCTATGATGAGCTGTGGAGATCCATTTTTGCCACCGACGCTTCGGTTTATCGCGAGCTACCGCTGGCAGTTTGTTATCCGAAAAATCAACAGGACCTAAAGCGTCTTATTACTTTCGCTGCGGAACACGACACCTCAATAATTCCCAGAACCGCCGGAACTTCACTGGCAGGCCAGTGTGTGGGTGATGGCATCGTGGTAGATGTGTCGAAACATTTTACCGACATCCTCAGTATTGATCGTGAAAAGAAAACCGTTACCCTCCAGCCGGGTGTGATTCGGGATGATCTTAACAGGATCCTGAAGGAATACGGCCTCTTCTTTGGCCCAAATACTTCCACCTCCAACCGCTGTATGATTGGAGGAATGGTGGGTAATAATTCCAGCGGAACTACCTCCATAAAATACGGAACCACCCGTGATAAATTGGTTTCGTTAAAGACGATTCTTAGCGATGGCAGCGAGGCAGAATTCAGAGACATTTCTGCGGAAGAATTTAAGGAGAAGCTAAACCTGGACAATCTTGAAGGAGCCATCTACAGAAAAATTAATGAACAGCTTTCTTCCGAAGAGAACCGGAAGGAAATAATAAAGAATTTCCCGCCGCGAAGCCTTCACCGTCGAAATACAGGTTACGCTATTGACGAACTGGTGCACTCTACTGTCTTTTCTGCGGCTTCAGAAGAGCCTCTTAATATTTGCAAATTACTGGCTGGAAGCGAAGGCACGCTAGCCTTTACAACAGAGATCACTCTTCAGCTTGATGAATTACAGCCGCCGGAATCGGCGATGATCGCTGCACATTTTGATTCCATAGAAAAGTGCATGAAGGCGGTGGTGCCGGTGATGGAACATCCGCTATTCACCTGTGAAATGATGGATAAGACCATTCTCGATTGCACCAACGAAAGCCTTAAATACCGCGAAAACAGGTTTTTTATCGAGGGAGATCCAAAGGCGATCCTGATGCTTGAATTAAGGGCGAATACTGCCGAAGAAGTTCAGCAGCAGGCGGAGGCATTGCTGAAAACCGTTGAAGATTCAGGACTTAGCTATTCTGCCCCTGTTCTTATGGGAGAACAGATCGAGCTGGCCATGGAACTTCGGAAAGCGGGTCTTGGATTGCTGGCCAATATTATTGGCGATAAAAAAGCGGTCGCCTGTATTGAAGATACTGCAGTAGCGATTCCCCGCCTTGCAGAATACATCTCGGAATTCTCTGAAATCATGAAGAAATATGGCCAGGATGCCGTGTATTATGCCCATGCCGGAGCAGGAGAGATCCACCTAAGGCCCATTCTGAATCTGAAGAAATCGGAGGACGTAAAACTCTTCAGAAAAATTACTGAAGATGTGGCCCATCTTGTAAAGAAATATAACGGCTCTATGAGTGGGGAACACGGTGATGGCCGTGTACGGGCCGAATTTATCGAGTTGATGATAGGTTCTCGCAATTATGAACTGCTGAAAGGGATCAAGGCTGTCTTCGATCCAAAAAATATTTTTAATCCAGGGAAGATCATCAATGCGGCGCCTATGGATACTTCGCTGCGCTATGGGCCTGATCGTCCGGAGCCGGAAGTAGAAACACTAATGGATTTTTCGGCCACACAAGGAATTCTTAGGCTGGCCGAAAAGTGCAACGGCAGTGGCGATTGCCGAAAATCGGCAGAAGCAGGCGGTACCATGTGCCCTAGTTATCGCGCCACAAAAAACGAGAAGGATACCACCCGAGCCCGGGCCAACGCCTTGCGGGAATTCCTCACGAATTCAGAAAAGAAGAACAAATTCAACAATATTGAGCTGAAGGAGGTTTTTGACCTTTGCATCAGCTGTAAAGGTTGTAAGAGTGAATGCCCATCGAACGTTGATGTTGCAGCTCTAAAAGCCGAATTTCAGTATCAATATCAGAAAGAAAACGGCGCCTCAATGAGGAGCAAGGCCTTTGCACATAATACCAGAATGAACAAACTGGCTTCAAAAGTGCCCGGTATATCCAACTTTTTCTTTAAGAACGGAATCACTTCAGGCCTCGCCAAGAAAGCCATGGGAGTAGCTCCCGAAAGAAGTCTGCCGGTATTGTCGAAGCAAACTCTGGAAAGCTATTACAGGAAAAATAAAGAAAGGCTGAAAGTGACCAATCCTATCAAGACGGTTTATCTTTTCAACGATGAGTTCACCAATTATCTGGATGCTGAAATTGGCATCGATGCCCTTGAATTACTGAGCATTCTGAACTATCAGGTAGAATTCGTTCGGCATGAGGAAAGTGGCAGAAGCCATATTTCCAAAGGATTTTTAGATGAGGCTAAGGTCCTGGCAAACAAGAATATCAACATCTTTAAGGACCTGGTTTCCGAAGAAAGTCCGTTAATAGGAATTGAGCCATCGGCGATCCTGAGCTTTCGGGACGAATACCACCGGTTAGCTGACAATCCTGCTGAAGCTGCCGGACTGTCGAAGAACTGTTTCATTATTGAAGAATTCCTGAAAAGGGAAATTGCCCTTGGCAATATTAAGATCTCGGCTTTTACAGATGAAGACCGAACCATCAAGATCCATGGCCACTGCCATCAAAAATCCTTATCGAATACCTCTTACACGTTTGATATTCTCAATTTTCCGAAGAATTTTAAGGTGACCATTATTCCTTCCGGTTGTTGCGGAATGGCGGGTTCCTTCGGCTACGAGAAAGAACATTACGAGGTAAGTATGAACATTGGCGAACAAACCTTGTTCCCGGCGGTGAGAAAAGCTTCCGAAGAAACGATTATTTCGGCTAACGGTACCAGTTGCAGGCATCAGATATACGACGGAACTGGCCGTATAGCGAGTCATCCTGTAAGTATCTTACGCAGAGCCTTAAGATAAATGTATTTTTCAATGGACGTAAGCTTTACATTTCTGAAGGAACTCTTATATTAGTGCTTCCAATAAAATTTTTTGATGCAGGAAAAAGAGCCCACTGAAACGAATGAAATAGAACAGCGAGAATTACGCATCAGGGAGCTGGAAAAAGAACTTAGAAGGGAACAGGAGAAGCTAAACCTTATCAAGGGAAGAACTGAATCTCCTTTGAACCCGGAGCCCGTTAGCAAAATCTCTAACAAAGAGCTGAACGAAGAACTGCACCGGCTTAAAGAACTCATTTATTCATCTCCTTCCCTCATTACTCTTCTTGAAGGAGAAGAGCTTATTATAAAGGTTGCCAATGACCCTATGTTAGAATTTTGGGGCAAGGGGAGAGAGATCATCGGTCAACCGCTGGTAAAGGCACATCCCGAAATTGGGGAACAGGGACTGAAAGATCTCCTGTTAAAAGTGCTTAGAACAGGGGAATCGCAATATGGTTACGAGATGCCGGTTTACCTGATGAGAGACAATGAAAAAGTACTTGCTCACTTCAACTTCGTTTATCAGCCGCAATACAACTTGAAAGGAGAGGTGAGCGGCGTGGCAGTGATCGCTACAGAAGTAACTAAGGAGGCAAAATTGCATAAAGAACTTCAGGCCAGGGAAAAGAGGTTCAGAGAGATGATCGATTTTATGCCACTCAAGATAAGCATTACCGATCCAGAGGGGTTTCCGTATTACTACAATAAGAGCTGGTTGGACTACACTGCCTGGGATCGGGAAGAAATAAAAACGAAACACTGGACAGAGGTAACTCATCCCGAAGAACAACAACAGATAAAAGAAGGCATACATCATTCTCTTTCTACAGGAGAAGATTTCGAGATGGAAATGCGCCTACAGGATAAAAATGGCGGTTATAAGTGGCATTTATGCCGCGGCATCGCGGTAAAGGATGGTGAGGAAGACATCAACTTCTGGGTTAGTTCCAGTACCGAAATTGACGAAATAAAGGAAGAAGAGAAGAAAAAAGAGGATTTTCTGAAACTGGTGAGTCATGAATTGAAAACTCCGGTGACTTCGGTGAAAGGCTATGTGCAGTTGCTGCAGTCAATGATCGCAAGATCCGAAGAGGGCGATGACATTCCGTTACCTGTAAAGCCTTATTTGCACCGTATTGAGGATCAGGTGAACAGGCTTATCCGGTTAATTTCAGAAATGCTGGACCTTTCGCGCATTGAGCAGAATGAATTGGAACTGCAAAAATCGAATTTCGATATTTGCGAACTGATTCATCAGGTGATCGAGGATATTCGTTATACGAACAAGGAAGTTGAACTCAATTTTCAGCAAGATGGCAGCTGTACTATTTTTGCTGATAAAGACAGGATAGGGCAGGTGCTTATTAATTTCATAACCAATGCCATCAAGTATTCCCCCGAAAGCAATGAGGTGTTGATTAATTTGTACACTTCCGGGGATTCTGTTTCAGTAAGCATTAAGGACAAAGGAATTGGGATTCCGGAAAAGGACCTGAAAAATATTTTTAAGAGATTTTATAGAGTGGAAGGTAAAAATGAAAATACCTATTCAGGTTTTGGAATAGGCCTGTATCTATCCCATCAAATAATTGAACGCCACAATGGGAGCATTCGGGTGGAAAGCATCCCCGGAGAGGGTTCAGAATTTATTTTTACTTTACCGAAAAACTAGAAGGAAATGGCAAGAATTTTAATAGTAGATGATGATCCGTCTATTGGATGTATGATTAAAGATATTCTGGAGTTCCAGGATCATGAAGTTACCTTGTCCCAAAAGCCACTCGAAACTAAAGAAAATATTCTCAGGAATGACATCGAACTCGTGTTGCTCGACAAACTGATCTCGGGAGTTGATGGCACCGATGTATGTTCCGATCTTAAAAAGGATAAGGAAGTAGCCGATGTGCCGGTGGTGATGATGTCGGCTCTCCATAATATTGGAGAAACCTGTAAGGAGGCCGGGGCGGTAGATTTTATTCCGAAGCCATTTGATATGGAAGTCCTTCTCTCGAAGGTGGATGAAGTTCTTGCAAGAAAGCAGGAATAATTTAGAATCCGGAAAACTTCATTTTTGTGGTATCAACATCTTTTACTTTACCGATCACGGTCATGGCTGTGAGGATATCAGAAAGATCAGATTGGGGGTTTTCCGAAGCTATTTTTTCAGCTTCATAATGAATAAGGCTCCAGCGCTTGTTGTGGTATTCCAGCGCGCTCATATGCTCTATCCAGTCTCCGGAATTCAAGTATAGGCAGGTGCCGTCTTTTGTAGTCTTTCTAACCATGCGGGGCTGGTGAATGTGCCCACAGATCACGTATTTGTATTTCTGTTTTATGGCGAGATCGGCTGCTGTTTTTTCGAAATCATTAATACATTTCACGGCTCGTTTTACGCTGTTTTTGATCCTTCTGGAAAGGGAGAATTTCTTCTTCCCCATTTTGACCAGTCCCCAGTTCATCATCCTGTTCAGCATAACTAGCAGATCATAGCTGTGGCCGCCAAGCCTGGCAAGCCAGCGGGCATTTTTAATGGAGACGTCAAAGATATCGCCGTGGAAGAACCAGGCTTTTTTTCCGTCTAGTTCCAGAACTAGCTTATCCACAATAGAAAAGCCTCCCATTTGAGTATCGCGGAATTTCCGAAGCAGTTCATCGTGATTGCCGGTAATATAAATGACCTCGGTGCCCTTTCGGCTCATGTCGAGGATCTTTTTGATCACCTGGAGGTGTGCGGGCGGGAAATAGCTCTTTCTGAATTGCCAGATGTCAATAATATCACCGTTTAGCACCAGCTTCTCAGGAATGATGCTCTCCAGGTATTCACAGAGTTCAGTCGCCCTGCAGCCCAGGGTGCCAAGATGAACATCTGAAATTACTACCAGCTCAACTTTTCGTTTTTTTCCCAACGTCATTCTCCTTTTATGCTTACAAATAACCTTAATAGCAGCCATAAACGGATTAGAAGGCATTTAAAGAATTCTTACCAAAAGTTTAAATCAGATGGCAATTGTTAAGGGAATATTAATTGGATTTACATTTTTAAATATTGGTCTAAAAATCTACATTTGCTCAAAACCACTAAAATGGCAGGAAATTCCTTCGGAAAACTATTCAGACTTACCACTTTCGGCGAATCTCACGGCAAAGCAATAGGAGGAATTATCGACGGTTGCCCAGCGGGCCTGGAGATCGATACTAAAAAGATCCAGGAGGAGCTCAATAGGCGTAAACCGGGACAATCGGCTATTGTAACCCAGCGCAAGGAACCCGATACTGTTGAGTTTCTTAGCGGGATCTTCGAAGGGAAAAGTACGGGAACCCCAATAGGTTTTGTCATTCAGAATTCCAACCAGAAATCTAAGGATTATTCGCATATAAAAGATACCTACCGTCCTTCTCATGCCGATTATACTTACGATGAAAAGTACGGAGTGCGCGATTATCGTGGCGGCGGAAGGTCTTCGGCCCGGGAAACGGCTTCCCGTGTGGTGGCAGGCGCTCTTGCAAAACAGTTGCTAAAGGGGATAGAGATCAATGCGTTCACTGCCTCGGTTGGCGAAATTGAGCTGAAGAAAACGAACAGCGAAATAGATTTTAGTCTTATCGAATCAAATCCAGTACGCTGCCCCGACAAAGAGACCGCCGAAAAAATGGAATCTTACATCAAAGAGATTCGGTCTGAAGGCGACACCGTTGGCGGCACGGTTCGATGCGTGATCAAAAACGTACCAAAGGGGCTGGGAGAACCTGTCTTCGATAAACTACATGCCGAATTGGGGAAAGCCATGCTTTCTATCAATGCCGTGAAGGGTTTCGAATACGGAAGCGGTTTTGAAGGTACGAAAATGAAGGGAAGTCAGCACAACGATCTTTTCAATAATGATGGCACTACCAAAACTAATCTCAGCGGCGGGATCCAGGGAGGTATTTCCAACGGAATGGACATTTACTTCAATGTGGCCTTCAAACCTGTTGCGACCATTATGCAAAAGCAAGAGACCATCAATGCTCAGGGCGAATCGGTGGAAATGCAGGGAAAAGGCAGGCATGACCCCTGTGTGGTGCCACGAGCCGTACCTATTGTAGAAGCTATGGCCGCTTTGGTGATAGCCGACTTTATGCTTCAGAACAAATCAGCAAAAATCTAAAGAAAAAACGCACAATATCAGTATGAAAAAACTTGCACTGCATTGGCAGATTTTATTAGGAATGGTTGCCGGGGTTGTTTTCGCGCTTCTGCTCACCAATTTCAGTTGGGGAGCCGATTTTGTAAGTGATTGGATCAAACCTTTCGGAAACATCTTTATCAATGCCCTCAAGCTTATCGCAGTGCCGCTCATTCTTGCTTCGCTCATCAAAGGGATCTCGGATCTCAAGGATGTGTCGAAATTATCCAAAATGGGCACCCGAACTATCGCCATTTACGTCATCACCACGGTGATTGCTGTTTCTGTTGGGTTGGGTCTGGTAAATCTCATTAAACCCGGAAGCACGATCAGCCAGGAAACGCGTGAAGATCTTATTGCCAGCTATGAATTTGATGCTACCGGCGTGCAGGCAAATGCCGCAAAACAGAAAGAGGCCGGGCCTCTTCAGGCGCTTGAAGATCTTGTGCCCAGTAATATTTTTCACGCGGCCGGTGATAATGGCAATATGCTACAGGTTATTTTCTTCGCAATTTTCTTCGGAATTGGCCTTATTCTTATTCCTGAAGAAACTGCCAAACCGGTAAAGGATTTCTTCGACGGCTTTAATGAAGTTATTCTGAAACTGATAGATATCATTATGCTTGCCGCGCCTTATGGTGTATTCGCCCTACTTGCGGCACTTATCGTAGAATCTCCGAGCGCCGATCTATTTGCCGCGCTTGGAATGTATGCCCTAACCGTGCTGATTGGCCTGGCTTTGATGATCGGGATCTATATTCTGCTGGTTTGGGTTTTTACAAAAAACAAACCTTCCTTCTTTATCAACGGAATTGCCCCTGCCCAGTTGCTGGCTTTTTCCACGAGTTCCAGCGCGGCAACATTGCCTGTGACTATGGAAAGGGTAGAGGAACATATGGGCGTGCATAAAGAAGTTAGCAGTTTTGTACTGCCTATTGGTGCTACCATTAATATGGACGGGACCAGTCTTTATCAGGCTGTTGCTGCGGTTTTTATCGCACAGGCCTTTGGAATGGATCTTAGTCTCGGAACTCAACTTGGGATCATTGCCACCGCCACTTTAGCTTCCATTGGCTCGGCTGCGGTGCCCGGAGCAGGAATGGTGATGCTCGTGATCGTACTGGCCCAGGCCGGAATTCCTGAAGCCGGCCTTGCTTTGATCTTTGCCGTAGACAGACCGTTGGATATGTGCCGAACTACGGTAAATGTGACGGGAGATGCCGCAGTATCTCTGATGGTTGCCAAATCGGTAGATATGATGGGGCCCCCGAATGTAAAGAACTGGGACGACGATTATCATCCCGAAAATGAGGGGGCCTAAACCTCCAATTTCAATCTAAATACTGGCGGAAGCTCTACTTCTTCATCGCCTGCACCAGTTCCAGCTGGTCCAGCGAAACCGAGGTGGTGAACATTCCGTAATTTACTGTTGCCTTACCTTTTTCTATATTGTCCAATGTACCAACCGATTTGCTGTCCTGAAGTCGCACCCGATCCCCAATTTTTAGCTTAGGTTTTGGCTTGGCCGCTTCTTTTTTTTCGGCTTCGATCTCCTTCTGCTTTTCTTCCTTTTTCTTTTCGCGGATCACTTCCACCTTTTTCTGCACTTCCTGCTGTACTTTTTTCTCCTTGGCTTTTTCAGCTTTTCTTTCCTTCGCGGTCTGCTTTTTACGTTTGGAATTCTCTATTTCGACGAGCTTCAGAAATTCCCCGATCAGTTCTTTCTTCTTTTTATTGCTGAAATATTTTTCGCTGATGTCGTTGATCTTTTGGCCAAGATAGATAAGTCTTTGATTACTGTCATAGAGCTCCTGGTAACTCTCCAGTTTTTGCTGGATCCTGGAATTGGTCTCTTCCAGCTTATCTTTTTCTTTGGAAGCCTTTACCTCTTTATCCTTTAGGGAATCGGTCGTCTTCTGCAGTTTTGAACGCTCCTGCTGAAGTTTGGCAATACTTCGGTCAAAACGGATCTTTCCGCGTTCTACCTTCTTCTTGGAACGATTGATAAGGCTGTACGGAATTCCGTTTTTCTGCGCCACCTCGAAAGTAAAGGAACTTCCGGCTTCCCCCACACGTAGTTTGTAAAGCGGCTCGAGACTATTGGAATCAAACATCATGTTCGCATTGCTCATATTCGGCAGTTCATTCGCGAGTTTTTTCAGGTTCGCGTAATGCGTGGTGAGAATTCCGTAGGATTCTTTCTCATAGAAAACCTCCAAAAAAGTTTCAGCTAAAGCGCCGCCCAGTTCAGGATCACTTCCGGTCCCGAATTCATCGATAAGGAATAGCGTGTGGTCATCGCACTTCCGAAGAAAATAATTCATATTCTTCAGCCTGTAGCTGTAGGTGCTCAGGTGATTTTCGATCGACTGGTTGTCGCCAATATCGGTAAGGATCTTGTCGAAAAAGCACATCCGGCTAAATTCGTGAACGGGGATTAGAATTCCGCTTTGCAGCATGATCTGGAGGAGTCCCACCGTCTTGAGGGTTATACTTTTTCCGCCGGCATTCGGGCCAGAGATCACGATAATACGGTTATCGGGGCCTAATTCTATGGACTGCGGAAAAGTTTTCTCTCCGCGTCTCTTGTTAGTGAGGTAGAGCAGGGGATGGTAAGCATCCTTCAGCTGAATCTCCTTTTCTTTGGTGATCTTCGGAAGAATTCCATTGATTTTTTCGGCATATTTAGCCTTAGCTGAAATAAGATCAATATCGCTCAGCAGTTCCTGGTATTCTTCTAATAATTCGCGGTAAGGCCTGATGAAATTGGTCAATTCCTTCAGGATCCTGTTGATCTCCTCTTTCTCTTCATACTGAAGGTTGTTCAGCTCACGCGTAAATTGAAAAGTAGATTCCGGCTGGATATATACGATGCTTCCGGTTTTTGAATTCCCCAGGATGCCACCTTTTACCTTGCGTCGGTGCATGGCAGTCACGGCCAAAACCCGTACATTCTCCACAACGCTTTCCCTGATATCGTCCAGGTAGCCGTAATTGTGATAAGTGGTTAAGGCTGAATTGAAACTGCTGTTGATCTTTCCCTTTACAGAGTTAATACTTCTGCGAAGACTCTGCAGCAGGGGACTAGCATCATCCTTCAGTTCCCCAAACCTGTCGATCACTTTCCCCACTTTTTCGATGACTTCTTTGGTGAATTCTACACGCGAAGTCGTCTCGAAAAGAGAGGGATAATATTCGCGGAATTTTTCGAAGTATTTGATCTGGGTGTTTGCAGTTTCCGATATAGAGGCGATTTTTCGAAAGCCAGAAACTTCCAGCACCGCCTCTTCAATGCCCAGCAACTTGATCTCATTTTGGATATTGTCAAAGCCGTGGTTGGGAATCGCCTGCTCCCGCGTTTTGGAACTCACATATTCATTAGTCTGGTTGAGACCGAAAAAGGTCTTTTTATAGCTGGAATAAGGTTTTATTTGAAGCGCCTTTTCTTTTCCCATGCCGGTGATGCAAAGTTCGCTGATTTGCTCGCGGACTGCCGGAAATTCGAGATCGGTGAGGCTCTTGGATGCAATTTTTATCATAGTAATTTTTCCCTACTTTTGAGGTGCTGCAAATTTACTTAATTATAATGAAGGTAGAAATAGAGCAAAGCTGGAATGAGGTTCTGAAAGAGGAGTTTGAGAAAGAATATTTTCAGGAGCTTACCAATTTCGTCAAAGAGGAATATAATAAACACCGCTGCTTTCCGGAAGGACAGGATATTTTTGCCGCTTTTGACCAATCTCCTTTTGAGAATACCAAAGTAGTGATCCTGGGGCAGGATCCTTACCACGGCCCTGGCCAGGCGCACGGACTCTGCTTTTCTGTGAATGACGGTGTATCGACTCCACCATCCCTTGTGAACATCTTTCGGGAAATTGAGCAGGATTTGAAAAAACCTGTTCCGGCCTCGGGCAATCTTGAGCGATGGGCCAGGCAGGGAGTTTTATTGCTGAATGCCACCTTAACAGTAAGAGCGCATCAGGCGGGATCCCATCAGAAAAAAGGTTGGGAAAGATTCACCGATAGGGTCATCGAGATCATTTCCGAAGAAAAAGAAAATGTGGTTTTTCTGCTCTGGGGCGGCTATGCCAAAAAAAAGGCGAAAAAAATAGACGCTTCAAAACACCTGATCCTTACCAGCGGTCATCCGTCTCCTTTAAGTGCGAACCGCGGTTACTGGTTTGGGAATAGACATTTCAGCCAGACAAATGAATATTTGAAAGCTAAAGGTGAAGAGCCTGTGGACTGGTAATTCTTAAAACCTAAACCCGAGATTCACGTTGAACTGGCCTACGATCGTAGGTGCATTATCATTCAGAAGATTTCGGCCAATCCCTGTACTTAGATCAAGGAAAAATCCTCCGGAAGCCACAAATTTACCTCCAACTCCAAAGCCCAGGGCAAAATCTGTATACCTCTTGCTGTGGTCAACCGGAGGCATATTGGGATTGGGTGTATAAACCAGGTCAGGAGTGTATTCTCCATTGGAGATCATTCCGAAGCCTTCCACATAAAAGCCGCGGGCATAATCGGCACTAAAAAAATATTTATACTTTCCGGTAAGGGAAAAATCACGGTTATAGGCATCAGCAACATCTTCGCTGTCGCGGTTTAAAGCCTGGATAAAAACTTCGGTTGACCAGCTGGAATCTTCATTCAGAATTCTTTCGTAAGCCAGGTCCAGCGCCCCGAAAGCCACCAGATTAAGAGCTCCTATGCTAAGCTCGTTATGGGTGACATCTCTTTTTTCGACGGAATTACTTCCGCTGTTTTGTGCAAAAGAATAAGTGAAATTCAGCAAAAGGACACAAATAAATAATTTTTTCATCGGGGGGATCAGTTGTTGATTCAGGAATGCAAAGTATAAATAATTTCTGAAGGTTCCGCTTTTTCTTTGATCAGGCCGAGTTCCAGCAGTTGATTTTGCATCTTTTCAAGCTCTTCTTCAGTGATCTGCCTTTGACTCCAACTGGTTATCTCCAGCCATTTACGGATATCTTCCAGCTTTTGACCATAACGTTTGGAAAGAAGTTCGTCAATACCGGGAATTTCCTTGAAATCCCTTGTTTTTTCATTCAGAATATCCAGCATTTTCCTGATCCTGTCGTGATTATACTTTAAAACCTCTTCGCGTACAGCTATCACAAAACAGGGCCACGGAGTAGGGCAGTCAGCAATGAGCCTGAAGGTCCTGTTGTCTACCAGCGGTTTTGTGGTAAAATGCTCCCACATGAAATACTGAGCTTCGTCCTTCTTCAGGGCTGCTATGGCACCATCTACATCGCCCACAGTCTTAAACTTAAGATCCTTTTTGTCCCAATCCTGATTTTGGGCATTTACATAGGCCATTAGCTGAGACCCCGAACCTTCCCGGCTGATGGCAGCCGTAGTACCTTCAAGATCCTGGATAGATTTATACTCCGATTCGGCCGCCACGTGAATTCCCCAAACCAGCGGAGAGCCAACAAATACCTGTACGATGCGCGCCTCATTCCCGGCAAGTATGTCTTTGGTAACGCCTTCAGTTAAAATAACCGCGGCGTCAATCTCTCCCGAGCGCAAAGCCTTATTCATGGCTCCCGTTCCATCCGGAAAATCTTTCCAGATTACATTCACATCTTTCTTTTCAAAATCACCTTCCTCCATACACAGGTGCCAGGGTAAATTGAAATGTTCCGGCACTCCGCCTATTCTTATAGTTTTCATGATGTATGCTTTTCCTTTAGATAATTATAGATTTCCACCTGCGAACGTATCGCTTGCTCCTCCGCCTTTTTCTCTACATATTGATTGGTTTCCTCAGCTTCCTGGATGCGTGCCTTCATATTATCGTGAAGTTGAATATTCAGAATATCCTTGAATTCCTGGGCGATGTCTTTATCATAAATAGGAGCGATCACTTCGATACGTCGATCCAGATTCCTGGTCATCCAGTCGGCGCTGCCAAAATAGATCTCTTCATTCCCGCCATTTTCAAACAGGTAAATCCGTCCGTGTTCCAGGAACCTGTCAACAATACTTGTTACGTAAATATTCTCGCTAAGACCGGGAATTCCGGGTATGAGGCAGGTAAAACCTCTTATGAGCAACCTGATCTCGACTCCGGCCTGGCTCGCCTTGTAAAGCAACTCAATTATCCCGGCATCTTCAAGGCTATTCATCTTAGCGGTGATCTTTGCCTTTTCTCCCTTTCTTGCATTTTCTATCTCGTTGTAGATAAGGCTGGTGAATTTCTGTCGGGTTGAAAATGGCGAAATCAAAAGATTCTTGTCCCGCGGAATTATCAGTTCGCCTTCGAGCACCTTGAAAAGTCGCGATAACTCTTTGGTGAAGTTCAGATTGGCGGTAAAAATGGCATGATCGCAATAGATCCTGGAAGTCTCACTATTGAAGTTTCCAGTGCCTATATAAGCGTAGTCCATCTCTGCATCGCCTTCCTTCCGGGTAATGAGCATGATCTTGGAATGCACCTTTACCTTTGGATAGCTATAAATAACATGGGCGCCTTTCTTCTCAAACTTGCGGCCCCAGATGATGTTGTTTTCCTCGTCAAACCGCGCTTTGGCTTCTACAAAAACCGTTACCTTCTTACCATTTTCCAGGGCCTGCACCAGGCAACTGGTCAGCCGCGATTCATCTGCAACGCGATAGAGGGAAATCTTGATATGGGTCACGGCAGGATCGTTCACTGCCTGGGATAAAAAGTTCTCGACATATTTAAAGGACATGTACGGGAAGTGAACCGCCTGATCTTTTTCTGCAATGCTTTTAAAATAATCTTCGGAATTCTCCAGCACCCGGTGCGGCACAGGTTGCAGCTCTTCGAAATGCAGCTCAGGATTATTGGTAGGATCGGGGAATGAGAAAAAGTCGCTGAAGTTGTGGTATCTGCCTCCAGGCATCATGTCGATCTTTCCAAGGTTCAGCAATTTTCTTATTCTTTTCTGAACATCAGCCGGCATATTGGCATCGTAAAGCAGGCGCGTAGGCTGCCCTTCGCTGCGCTGCTGCAGGGATTCATATATCTTTTCAGCAAGAACTCCGCTGTACACATCATCGATATACAATTCAGCATCCCGGGAAAGTTTCATTTCAAAGATCCCCGTAATTTCATTCTCCGGAAAAAGCAAATGCAGCTGACTTCGCACAATTTCATCCAGAAAAGTGAGCGAGTGAGGTTTGCCATCCCCTTCAAGCTGAATGAATCTTCCGCATTTTTCTACAGGAATATTCACGACTCCAAAAAAGTTTTCATTTTTAAAGGTGACCAGCAGATAAATGACTGCATTTTCGAGGAAAAGCTCATTTTCCTGCCGTAGGTCCAGAAAGACGGGGGAGAGATGCTCCAGCACCGCCTCCCGGAAGAATTTTTGGGCAAAGTTCTTCTGGGCATCGTCAAAATGTTCAGAATCTATAAGGAGTATATCATTCTCTGCCAGTTCAGGAACTATCTGGTCGTAATAAATATGCCCAAATTCATCCTGTTGATGCTTCACTTCTTCAATGATCTCCTTGGTGATGCGGTTGGGACGAAGTGCGAGTTTCTTCCGAATACTTTTTTTAACGCGCTTCATCTGCCGGAGCTGAGAAACCCTCACCCGGAAATATTCATCAAGATTCGAAGAAAAAATAGCCAGAAACCTTATTCGCTCGTATAGCGGATTTACCTTGTCTTCTGCTTCCTGTAAAACCCTTTCATTAAAACTCAACCAGTTAAGATCGCGGTGTCTTAAATGTGTTTCGGTAGGTTCCTGCATTAGTGCTCTTGCTTTCTTCAAAAGTACAAAGAAGGCCCTGCTTAGTTTTTAAGATTCTGTTAAATAAGCCTTATTCCACCAGCTTTTCAAGACAGTATTCAATAAGATTTGCAACGGTTTTTCCGGGATCTGCCGAAAATTCCATGGTGGCTCTGTTGGCAACCACGGCATTCATAGAAACCGCCCGATGCCCCAGCATTTTAGACATGGCGTAGATCGTGGAAGTCTCCATCTCAAGATTCGTGATCTTTTTGTCCTGATGGGAGAAAGAAGCCAGCTTACTGTTCATATTCTTATCCTGAAGGGCCAGCCTTAATACACGTCCCTGGGGCCCGTAGAAGCCGATATTGGTGGCGGTAAATCCACGGTCTACCTGATCGGAATCCAGTATGTCGGCGAGATCTGCATCACAGGAAACCACATAAGGGCTCGCTTTCTTCGGAAACCAGTCGAGATGCTTTTCAAAAGCTTCGGCGAAATCGGGTAGCTGTACAGATTCACTGTCATAAAAATGCATTACACCGTCAAAACCGATGGCTAATTCGCTTAAAATAAAAGAATCGAGCGCATTGCTTTGCTGGATAGAACCGGTGGTGCCGATCCTGATAATATCAAGGCTGCGCAGCTCTTTTTTGATCTCTCTTTTTTCAAAATCGATATTGACCAGCGCATCAAGTTCGTTCAGGACGATATCAATATTATCGGGGCCAATACCCGAGGAGATAACGGTGATCCTTTTTCCTTTGTAGGTTCCGGTTTGGGTGTGAAATTCCCTTTTTTTGATACTAAATTCCACCTCGTCAAAATGACGGGTGATCTTTTCTACACGGTTGGGATCGCCAACGGTAATTACTGTATCTGCTACGTGTTCCGGTTTAAGGTTAAGATGATAGATACTCCCGTCCGGATTCAGGATGAGTTCTGATGATTGTATAGACATTTTATAGTTTTAGTAAACGATGAGACTCTGATTCATACAGAAAATCATACATCCTGACACCCCCCAAATACTCCTCATTTTTAAGTTCCTGGTAGAAGTTGTGGGAACCTTCCAGGGCCTTTTCTCCTTTCTCGGTGAGATATACGCGTTCTCCGTCAATATTATAGAAATCCTGAAGCTTTTTCAGCACCCGCTCCATCTGCACATCATTATAGCCATAATAACCCTGGTATTGTAGGGCATAACCAAGCAACTGATGTTGTGAGGTGATCTGGTGTCGCTGAATGATCCTCAGAATATTTTTCTCCAAAGTGTTGATACCTGTTCTGCTGTTCGGAAAACGCTCAATATGAGCTCTGATACAACTGGAGAGGTATTCAAAATTGGTTGTTTTTTTAATCTGTTGTTTTAGCTGAATTGGGCTATTGCTGCAGTACAATTCCCAAATAAGAGTAGCAATCTCGATATCTTCGGTAGTGAGTGAAATTTTATGCTCAAAATGCTTCAGCAGATGATCGGTGGATAACTCCGAAAGCGGGGTAAATTCTTCTTCCCCCGGAAGTCTCTTGCTGCATACCAGGTACATGGGTACATTTTTGCCATGGTCTATCAGGTAACTGATGGCTGCCAGCATGTTGATATGGCAGAAAAGATCGAATTCGAACCAGAGCACCACATGATCATAATCGTGGGCGACCTCCAGCTTTGCCAGTTCTTTCATGAATTTCTCTTCATAATCTTCGGCTGTAATATGATAATGCTTTCTTAGGAATTTCTTCCGGGCCTTGACGAAATCTTTTCCGCCTACCTCCTGGAAGGTCATCCCTTCGCAAAGCATTTCCCGCCAAACCACAATTTCGCCCGGCAGGTCGAGTTCCTGCATTCGCTCGGTGAGGCCGTCGCCATTGATTATGTGCAAAGCTTTTTCTTCCATAGCTTAAAATTAAAAAAACGCGTAGGGGCTTAGCCTCCAACACGTTTTACCTTATATCCGTCCTTTTGCAGCAACTGCATTATTTTTTCGCGGTCATCTCCCTGGATGATGATTTCACCATCTTTGGTAGAACCGCCAACGCCGCATTTCTTTTTTAGCTTTTTACCAAGAGCAATGAGCTCTTCTTCAGGACCTATAAACCCCTTAACAATGGTCACGGTTTTGCCTCCGCGCCCTTTATTGCTGAAATGCGCTTCCAGTTGTTGTTCTTCCGGTGCTAAAGATTCCTGCTGTTCTCCCTCCTGATATTCGCTTTCATCGAAATCATCGTTTGTAGAAAAAACGAAACCACCCAAATCTTCGAGTCCAAGTTTTTTCTTAGCCATGACCTATTTTTTTGCCAGTCCTATTTCGATCAGGCGCTGGTTAAGAAATTCGCCTGCCGTAATATCTTCATAATGTTTGGGATGCTCCTCATTTATACATTCTTCCAGACAGTTTAAAGGCATTTCACTTCTGGGATGCATAAAGAAAGGAATGGAAAAGCGGGGCTTGCTCCATCCTTCTCTCGGCGGATTGATCACGCGGTGAATAGTAGAACGCAATTTATTATTGGTAAGTCTTTCAAGCATATCTCCCACGTTGATCACTAATTCATCTTCCTGCGGAATAGCATCTATCCACTCTCCATCTTTTCGCAACACCTGCAGGCCACCGGTTGAGGCTCCCATAAGCAGGGTGATAAGGTTAATATCCCCATGAGCACCGGCACGCACTGCACCTTTAGGCTCTTCAGTAATAGGGGGATAATGGATAGGCCTAAGAATGCTGTTGCCGTTGCTGGCCCAGTGATCAAAATAGTGTTCATCAAGACCAATATAAAGTGCCAGGGCTCTTAACACATAGATCCCGGTTTTCTAGAGCATGCGGTAAGATTCCATCCCTACGTGGTTGAAATCTTTTAATTCCTTTACCTGAACGTTTTCGGGATATTCTTCAGTAAGATCGGCATCTTTAGAAGGTTCCTGGCCAAAGTGCCAGAATTC